>NZ_JAMYPL010000002.1:0-415013 GCF_040320355.1 Mesorhizobium sp. M0715
TTGGGGGGGGGTTGCGGTTGGGCGGGGCGCATGTTGCCGCCGTGGGCCTACTGGGGGGCCCCCCCGGCATTTTGGGTCGGGGGGCGGTGGGTGGGGGCCAACCTGCACCCGGGCCCCCCCAAACGACCAGTACAGCGTGTGGGTGAAGACACGGCCGAGGCAACCGCGTAGCTCGACCTGGATGTTCTCCACGCCCGGGCCGAAATTCTCCGCCATCGGCCCGGAGATCGGATCCCCCGTCAGCCAACCGTTGCCGCGGTCGAAGATATTGGTCCAGCGCGTCGCAGCAAACACCGCGCCATGATGCACCGCGCGCTGCGGCTTGCCCGAAGAACGGTTGCGCCCTTCCTGATAAAGCAATGTGCCACCGGCCGCCGCTCCCTCGGCGACCGGCGGACATGCCGAGAACAGACGCTCGGCGATGCCGCGTCTGAATTCGGCGAGATTGTGCGTCACCAGAAATTCGCTGTGGGTCAGCGGGCTGCCAAGCGTGACGAAATCGCTGATCTTCCAAGGCCCATGGTTGTCCTCCTTGGTGCGCAGTTGGCGATAGAGTTCCCACTGATCGCGCCGGAACCCGGCAAGATCGTCAAGGCTGCCGGGCCATGCCGAGCCGTCGGCAACAAGCGTCGCCTTGTCGATGGCGTGGATCGCCTTCAGTTTCGCCTTGTCGCGGATGGCCTCCAGTCTTCGGGGCCTGAAATCGGCCCACAAGATCTGCAGCAGGTCATAGGCGATCATCGAGCCGAGGCTATGCGAGACCAGCACGATGCGATCGTAGGTATCGTCCATCATCAGACGCTCTAGCAGCTTCAGACCACGGCTGCGGATCAGAGCCCGCTTCTCGACGGTTGCAGCTTCAGCGCGCACATAGGCGGCGACATCCCCGAAATAGGGAAGGCCAAAACGGTCCACCGACCAGATGACGAACGAGGCCAGGATGGTGACGAGCGCGCCGACGGTCCACGAAATTTGCTGCTGCCAAACCGACGTCGCAAGCGCGAGAGCCGCGACCAGAACGATGATGACGGCCAGAAGCGTGACCAGATAGAGCTTTCGGGCGTCGGGTGGTATGTCGGCGGGCTTGCGCCACAGCAGATTTGTCACCCAGGCGGCAAGTCGGCCCCGCGTCGTGCCCTGCGTGATGTCGGCCCAGTAAAGCTCGTAGAAATCGGTGCGGCGCCCATCGACATCGTAGGGCGTGGTGACGCGGCGAAGTTCGTACGAATTGGTCCGGCTGTCGGGAGTGATCCAGCTCTGGTTGATCTTCGCGCCGGCGGGGTCGGCCGGATCGGCGACACGGGCATAAAACGGCGCGCGGCTGGGGTCATGGCTCCAGATACCCTGGACAAAGCCGCGCAGCGTATCCATCGGCCGCTGTTCGCCCATGCCATGCACGATCACCACCGCCTGGCCAGGCTTGCGCGGCGGTTTTCCGGTGGGCGGCGATGCGACGGGGTCGGGCACCAACGTCTCCGTTGACGACAATCCCGTCGGTGGGACAGGAATTCGTCATCGTAGCCCCGAACAGCCGACACGCCAAGAAAAAGCCCGGCACGAGGCCGGGCGCATCCTGGCTTGTCTCAGTGCCGATCGCCGATCAGTGATCCATCGCCTTGACGATCTCTTCGGTCATCTTCTTGGCGTCGCCGAGCAGCATCATGGTGCTGTCCTTGTAGAACAGCGTGTTGTCGATGCCGGCATAGCCGGAACCAAGCGAGCGCTTGACGAACAGGCAGGTGCGGGCCTTGTCGACGTCGAGGATCGGCATGCCGTAGATAGGGCTGCTCTTGTCGTCCCGCGCGGACGGATTGGTGACGTCGTTGGCACCGATGACATAGGCGACATCGGCCTGCGCGAACTCGGAGTTGATGTCCTCGAGTTCGAACACTTCGTCGTAGGGCACATTGGCTTCGGCGAGCAGCACGTTCATGTGGCCGGGCATGCGGCCGGCGACCGGGTGAATGGCGTACTTCACGTCGACGCCATTGGCCTTGAGCTTGTCGGCCATTTCGCGCAGCGCGTGCTGCGCCTGGGCAACCGCCATGCCGTAGCCCGGCACGATGATGACTTTCTGGGCGTTCATCATCAGATAGGCGGCGTCGTCGGCCGAGCCCTGCTTGACCGTGCGTTCGATGCCGTCGTCGGCCTGAGCTGCCGTCTCGCCGCCGAAGCCGCCGAGAATGACGGAGATGAAGCTTCGGTTCATGCCCTTGCACATGATGTAGGACAGGATCGCGCCGGATGAGCCGACCAGCGCACCGGTGATGATCAGCGCCAGATTGCCGAGCGTGAAGCCGAGGGCCGCAGCTGCCCAGCCCGAATAGGAGTTGAGCATCGAGACGACGACCGGCATGTCGGCGCCACCGATCGGGATGATCAGCAGGATGCCGAGCACCAGCGAGGCGGCAACGATCAGCCAGAAGACCAGCTTCGATTCCGTGGTGACCAGCAGCACGATCAGCACGACGAGCGCGATGGCAAGTGCCGCGTTGATGAAGTGGCGTCCGCCGATCATGATCGGCTTGCCCGACATGCGGCCATCGAGCTTGAGGAAGGCGATGACCGAGCCGGTGAAGGTGATGGCGCCGATGGCGACGCCAAGGCTCATCTCGATCAGCGCCTGGGCGTGGATGTCACCATCCGTGCCGATGCCAAAACTTTCCGGCGCATAGATGGCGGCGGCCGCCACCATGACGGCGGCGAGGCCGACCAGCGAGTGGAAGGCGGCGACCAGTTGCGGCATCGAGGTCATGGCGATGCGCCGCGCGGTGACGGCGCCGACGCCGCCGCCAATGGCAAGGCCGAGCACGATGAGGCCGAAGCGGCCCGCTGACGGGGTTGCCAGCGCCAGCGTGGTGGCGATGGCGATGCCCATGCCGATCATGCCATAGAGATTGCCCTGGCGACTGGTGGTCGGATGCGACAGGCCGCGCAGCGCCATGATGAACAGAACGCCGGAGACGAGATAGAGGAAGGACGCGAAGTTGGCGTTCATGGCGCTCTACTTGTCCTTCTTCTTGTACATGGCCAGCATGCGCTGGGTGACGAGGAAGCCGCCGAAGATGTTGACCGACACCAGCATCAGCGCGACGAAGCCGAAGCCCGCGGCAATGCCGGAGGCGGCGATGCCGACGGCAAGCAGCGCGCCGACGACGATGACCGAGGAGATGGCGTTGGTGACGGCCATCAGCGGCGTGTGCAGTGCGGGGGTCACCGACCAGACGACGTAGTAGCCGACGAAGATCGCCAGGACGAAGATGGCGAAGCGGAAGACGAAGGGATCGATGGCGCCCCCGGAGAGCGCATGCGCAGCATCACCCGCAGCGTCGGCACCACCAGGCGCGGTCGCCATGTTTTGCACCGCCAGCCGGACGGCGGCGGAAGCCTGGTCGAGCTGGTCCAGGGCTTTCTGCAGGGTCTGGTCCATCACGCGATCCCTTTCGGCTTCGACGAGGGCGACTTGGAGGCGGCCGCCTTCTTGGGCGCGGCTTTCTTGGGCGAAGCGTCGGCGACCATGGTCTTGGCCGGGATTGCGGCCGGCTCGACATGGGGCTGCTGGTCGGCCTTTATGAAAGCCGGATGCACGATCTTGCCGCCATCGGTCAGCATCGTCGCCTTGACCAGATCGTCGTCGCGATTGATGGCAAGCGTCTTGGTCGTCTTGTCGACCAGCGTCTCAACGAAGGCAAACAGGTTCCGGGCGTAGAGCAGCGATGCCGACGCCGCGATGCGGCCGGGCACATTGAGATGGCCGACGATTTTCACCCCATTGGCCGTTGTCACCACCTGGCCCGGTACAGCGCCCTCGACATTGCCGCCGCGCTCGACCGCCAGATCGACGAGCACCGAGCCCGGCTTCATCGAGGCGACCATCGCCGCCGACACCAGCTTTGGCGCCGGCCGGCCGGGAATAAGCGCCGTGGTGATGACGATATCCTGCTTGGCGATGTGCTCTGATGTGAGTGCCGCCTGCTTGGCCTGATATTCCTTCGACATTTCCTTGGCGTAGCCGCCGGCCGTTTCCGCAGCCTTGAATTCCTCGTCCTCGACCGCGAGGAACTTGGCGCCGAGCGAGGCGACCTGTTCCTTGGCGGCGGGGCGAACGTCGGTGGCGGTGACGACCGCACCCAGACGCCGCGCGGTGGCGATCGCCTGCAGGCCGGCAACGCCGACGCCCATGATGAAGACCTTCGCCGCCGGCACCGTGCCGGCAGCCGTCATCATCATCGGCAGCGCGCGATCATATTCCGAAGCCCCGTCGATCACCGCCTGATAGCCGGCCAAATTGGCCTGCGAGGACAAGACGTCCATCGACTGCGCGCGGGTGATGCGCGGCATGAATTCCATCGAGAAAGCGGTGACGCCGGCCTTGGCAAAGGCTGCCACGGCGGCATCGTTGCCATAGGGATCCATGATGGCAATGACCGCTGTACCGGGTTTGTAGCTCTTCAGTTCGGCATCGCCGGGCCGACGCACCTTCAGCACGACATCGGCCTTGGCGACATCGGAAGCCTTGCCTATGGCGGCGCCGGCGCTCGCATAGTCGGCATCGACGATGCGCGAATTCAGACCGGCACCGGCCTCGACGACGACGTCGAAGCCCAACGCCGCCAGCCGTTTCACCGTATCGGGCGAGGCCGCGACGCGCGGCTCGTTGGCATCGAGTTCACGAGGGATGAAAACCGTCTGCCCCACCGCATGATCCTTTCGGCCGGAAGCTATTTCCCGCAAGACGCCGGCCGGCCTCGCGGCGGCGCCATGGACAAGGTGTCGGAAAAATCTATCGGAGGATAAAGGCGCCGACAGCCAGAATCAGCACGAACAGAATGGTCGCCGAGAAGAAGCCGCCCGCGAAGAAGCCGAAGGCCATCGCCAGAAGCAGGGCTCCGCAAAACAGCGAGCCGTACTTGGCCAGCGCGAGGAAGCCCGCATAGGTGCGGTCATGCTCGGCATAGTCCATCTTCGCGCCCAGTTCGACAGGACCGGTCGGCGAGTGATCAGCCATAGGAATACCCCTTCGAAGACATCTTTCAGGCACATAGCGAAAAGCCGGGCCGAGAGCAATGGCGCTATTGCCGCACAACAACCGACAACTGCCTCAAAGAAAGGTTGAAGCCGGCTGCCGACGCGCGACGGAGTCCAATCGCTGGATCCGGTGCTTGATGCGGAAAGATGCTCCGAAAGCGGACGCCTGCGTGCAGCCGGCGCCTCAGCCGGCTAGATGCGGAAATAGCCCGAGCAACCCGACGACGATCAGATAAAGCGCGACGATGTAGTTCAACAGCCTTGGCATGACCAGGATCAGCACGCCGGCGATCAGCGAGATGAGCGGGGTGAGCGCAAGTGTGGAAATGGTCATGACGGGTTCCCTCAAAAACTTCAGAATCGACCCGGAGCGCTGCTCGTGGCCGCACCCAGAACGCCGAAGTCGCCAAAAGGCTCCCTGTCGGCCCTGCAAAATCGTGTGAATCCTGCCGTATCAGGCGGCTTCGTGATAGTACTTTGCCGTGGGCAGGATGGTCAGCGGCGCGAGTTCTCCGACATGCGGCGTATCGAACAGCATGCGCTGTTCCATTGGCGTCGAGCGGAAGAACGGGAACCGTGAGAAGGACCGCTCGCGGATGGCGTTGACGTCGGCGCGGTAGAGCACGACCTTGTTGAAAACGCCCGGATAGGCGCGCGACTCGCTGATCTTCTCCGAGTAGTAGATACGCTTGTAGAAGCCGGCGTGATCCTCACGAATGGTCGACAGGCAGTAGGGCGCGTTGAAATGGAAGCACGCCATGCCGGCCAGCCGCAGGGTCAGGTAAGGAATCTGCGGGTAGACGCGCGACCATTCGGGATCGGACGCAAAACGGCTGGGGCAGATGAAGCTCAGCCCGTCACGAAGCATCGGCATGACGATGTCGCCAAAGGCCTTGGTGGAAGGCGACATCGGCGTCGCCAAGGTGACGTGATGGATACGCAGCGTGCTGACGAGTTCCTGGTCGATATAGACCCCGAAGCGGTAGACATTCGGTGCCTCGTCGAGCTCATCGTGAATGGTATGGTTTTCGTTGTCGGGAACCATATCGTTCGAGCGATATGACTTGTAGCGCAGGCGGTAGATGTCCTCGAGATCTTCGCCCTTGTCGCAGCGGCGGTACTCTGTCCGCTCAAGCATCGCCGAGACGTTGCGGGCGAAGCTGGACATGGTGTCGGCGGCGTCCTTGCCGTCCTCGCCCGTCACGGGACGAAGCGAACTCAACTGCACAATCATCAACTCAATCCCCGTACGTTGCCGCCGCGATCCGACACTACGACAGGGTCCTGGGATGTAAAAGATGAAAATGGGAAGCAGCCCGTTTACCAGTCGTTAAGGTTAACGATTGCTAAAATAAGACTAAAATAGTGCTTTCTTGATTTTCTGCGTCGCGACGGGGAAAGAGCATATCTCGGACATGACGGGAAGCGGCGGAAATTTTGGCATGGCCCGCGACGTGCAGGAAACCTCGAGCCTCTTGAAGGAAACAGGGATGGGCTCTCAGTGCCTGGGCACCATGCGCCATACGCCGCAAATCAGCGACGTACCGCCTTTTTGGCGGTCCTGATATCCTTGGCGAAGGGCCATACGGTGTTCGACATCGTCTCGATGCCGGAAGCGCTGAGCGCCGAACCGAACAGGAACCCCTGGACAAGATCAGGCTTGACCTGCAGCGCCAGGATCTTGAGCTGCTCGAAGGTCTCGACCCCTTCGACGGTCACCGAAAGCCCCAGCGGCCGGGACAGGTTGACGATGCCCTTGAGCAGCTCGAGCGAACGGGGATTCTGGGTAACGTCCATCAGGAACGAGCGGTCGATCTTGATCTTGTCGAGCGGCAGCTTGTGCAGGTAGCTCAGGCTCGAATAGCCGGTGCCGAAATCGTCGAGCGCGATGCGCACGCCAAGTTGCTTCAGCTCCTCGATATACTGGCGCGTCAGCGACTTGTCGTCGAGCAGCGCCGTTTCGGTGACCTCGATCTCGAGCCGGCTGGCGGCGAGGCCGGTGCCGGCCAACGCATCGTGAACCTTCTGGATGACATCGCGGCTGCGGAAATCCTTGGCGGAGAGATTGACCGAGACGCTGGTCTGGTCGGGCCATTTGGCGCATTCGGCGCAGGCTGCCTGCAGCACGAAGGTGCTGATCTCGGAAATGATGCCCATTTCCTCGGCCAGTGGAATGAAGATGCTGGGCGAGATCGGCCCGAGATCGGGATGATCCCACCGGCACAGCGCCTCGCAGCTGGCGATGCGCATGGTGCTCATCGCCACGATCGGCTGATAGACCACCCGCAGGCTCTTGCTTTCCACGGCTGTGCGCAGATCCGCCTTCATCAGCTGACGGTTGCGGAAAGCGGCATCCATCGAGGCTTCGAACAGCCGCCAGCTGTTCTTGCCGAGCTCCTTGGCCTTGTAGAGCGCCAGGTCCGCCTTGACGATCATGGCGTCGACATCGGTATCCTTGACCCGCGACAGTACCGCGCCGCCGCTGGCCTGGATGCGCAGCCCGTGACCGGCGACGTCGACTTCCCCTTGCAGGCCGGCGAAAATCTCGTCGAGCTGGCTTGTCAGATGGCTCTCATCCTCGACGCGGTCGAAGAAGATCATGAACTCGTCGCCACCGAAACGGCTGACCGTGATATCTTGCCTGGCAATGGCGGCAAGCCGCTCGGCAACGGCATAGATCAAGCCGTCGCCGATCGGATGACCAAGCGTGTCGTTGACGCTCTTGAAATCGTCGAGGTCGAGCACCGCCAGGCCGCAGAGACGATCGCGATCGCCTGATACCATGGCCTCGCCGACCAGTTCATGGAAATAGGCGCGGTTGGGCAGGCCGGTGAGGTTGTCGTAACGTGCCATGAAGCGGATCTTGTCTTCCGCCTCGACACGGGCGGTGACGTCCTCGAAGGTGATGACGCCCAGTTCCTGGCTGCCTTCGCGAGCCGAGAACTCATAATGCTGGCCGTTGGCGAGGGAAACCAGCACCTTGCGGTCGCGGCCCTCGCGCAGGGCACGCGTCAGCTGGGCCTCGATGTAGCGGCAATCCTTGGGCGCCAGCATGCCGCCGGCGACACCGCGCATCAACAGACCATGGATCGACCGGCCGAGCAGCGCATCGGGCGACTTGAGCGACATCAGATGCGCGGCCTCGGCATTGGCCACCGCGACGCGGCCGTCCGGGCCGAGCATGACAAGGCCGTGCGACATGGTGTTGAGCGCCCGGTTGAAGCGCTGGGCGATGCGGTTGGCCTTCTTTTCTTCCGAGACGGCCGCAAAAAGCACATCGCGTACGGTGTTGGCGAATTTCCGGATGGCGAACAGGAACGGCGCCGACAGGAGCCCGAGGAGGACATGGTAGATGTCGCCGCGCAGCAGGAAGCCCAGCGAGATCGGCCAGGTCAAGGCAATGGTCAGGATGGTGACCATGCGTGGCGAGCCGTAGTTGCGGCCGGCGATGGAGGTCGCCGTCGCAAGCGTCAGGCAAACGGAGGCGATTTCGGCGAAACCGTCGCGCGCGAAATAGATGCCGAGCAGGCAGAAGGCGCCAAGCGTCAAGCCATGCAGGGAGCCATAGAGAATGTAGTCATTCTCACGCTTGTGCGCTTCTTCCCAGGTCGTCGGCGAAGGCATGCTGTTGTATTTTTGAAAGTTTCTCATGCGGAACACACCGACGAGAACCATCGAGATGGCGACCAGCAAATACCGCGGATCGCCGTTCTTCCACCAGACAAGGCCGATCAGGAAAGTCTGCGCGAGAATGCCGATCGAAAGCGTCAGCCCGTCGCGAAACAAGGTTTCCACGAACGGAATGTAGACGTCGACCGGAATCTCGTTCTTTTTTCTCAGATTCAACGCCTGAATCCCAACCCTGGGGAGCCAAGCAGTGCCACATCCGCCTTAAGAAAGATTTAGAGAGACCCCCGCGCTCCTGCCGTCAAGCCGAGTGACGTAACGGAAAGCAAGGAAACTGTCGTTCAGGTAAACAAGGCGTATCGATCATTCGGCGGCCTGAAGTTCGGGCCGCGCCGGCGTACTCGACAGGCGTTCGAGCAGCCTTTGGCGTTCGCTCGAAGCTTTGTCGGCGCTGGCTCGACGGACGTGGCCGTAGCCGCGAATGAGGGCAGGCACCGAAGCCAATGCAGCCGCCGCATCGACCCTGGCCGGGGCCAGCGATCCGGCGATGAGCTCCAGATCCGCCTCGTACCGCGCCAGCAGCTGCCGCTCCATGCGCCGTTCGGCGGTGTAGCCGAACAGGTCGAAGGCGGTGCCGCGCAGGCCCTTCATCGCCGCCAGAACCCGAAAGCCCTTCATCATCCACGGACCGAAGCTTGATTTCCTCGGGCTGCCGTCATTGCCACGACGGCCCATGATCGGCGGAGCGAGGTGGAATTCGAGCTTTTCATAGCTCTGGAACTGTTTTCCAAGTTCGGCGACGAAAGAGCCGTCCGTGTAAAGACGCGCCACCTCGTATTCGTCCTTGATCGCCATCAGCTTGAACAGGTTCCTGGCGGCTGCCTGCGCCACCGCAGTCGAACCCGGCACGGCCTTCGCTTCGGCGGCGCGCAAAACGGCCAGCTTTTCGGCATAACGCTTGCCGTAGGCCGTATTCTGATAGGCGGTTAGGAAGGCGACGCGGCGGGCAATGATGTCGTCCAGCGTCTCGGCGATATCCGTGGCCTGGTCGGCCTTTCCAGCCACGGCCGGACCCGGCTGGGCAACGAG
This sequence comes from Mesorhizobium sp. M0715, assembly GCF_040320355.1. Taxonomy (NCBI): domain Bacteria; kingdom Pseudomonadati; phylum Pseudomonadota; class Alphaproteobacteria; order Hyphomicrobiales; family Phyllobacteriaceae; genus Mesorhizobium; species Mesorhizobium sp. M0715. The sequence continues at coordinate 9,745 of NZ_JAMYPL010000002.1, forward strand.
CCGGCGCACGAAATCCGGCTGATAGGCAGCACGACGTCCCCAGCGGAAAGCGGCGATGTTCATCGCCACGGCTTCGCCGTTGAGCTCGATCGCCTTTTCGACGGCCTCGGCCGACAATGGCAGGCCGCCGTGCTGGAAGGCAAAGCCGAGCATGAACATGTTGGCGCCGAGCGAATTGCCGAAAAGTGCCGTGGCGGTGCGGGTGGCGTCGAAGAAATGCGCCTTGTCGTCGCCCGCTGCCGCGCGGATCGCCTTTTTCAGCCGCTCTGTCGGCAACGAAAAATCGGCCGAGCGGGCGAATTCGCCGGGCATGATCTCGGCGGTGTTGGCGACGAAGATGGTGTGGCCCTCGCGCACAGCGGTCAGCACCTTCTTGGCGCCCGACACGACGAGATCGCAGCCAAGCACCAGATCGGCCTTGCCGGCCGAAACGCGGATGGCATGGATGTCGTCCGGGGTGCGGGCGATGCGGACATGCGTGAACACCGAGCCACCCTTCTGGGCGAGGCCGGCCATGTCGATCATGCCGCAGCCCTTGTCCTCGAGATGCGCCGCCATGCCAAGCACCGCACCGACGGTGACGACGCCGGTGCCGCCGACGCCATCGATGATCGCCGCCCAGCCCTGCTCGCCAAGCGGGAATTGCGCCGGCACGGGCACGCCTTCCAGCGGATCGGCCTTGCCGGCAAGGCCCTCGGCCTTGCGGATCTTAGCGCCGTGCACGGTGACGAAGGACGGGCAGAAGCCGTTGACGCAGGAGAAATCCTTGTTGCAGCTCGACTGGTCGATCTTGCGCTTGCGGCCAAATTCGGTCTCGACCGGCTGGATCGAGACGCAGTTCGACTGCACGCCGCAATCGCCGCAGCCTTCGCAGACCAGTTCGTTGATGAAGACCCGCTTGTCGGGATCGGGGAAGGTGCCGCGCTTGCGGCGACGGCGCTTTTCGGCGGCGCAGGTCTGGTCGTAGAGCAGCACCGAAACGCCCTTGACCTCGCGCAGCTCGCGCTGGACGAGATCGAGGTCGTCGCGGTGATGGATGGTGGCGCCGGCCGGGAATTCGGCCTTGCCGGCATATTTGCCGGGCTCATCGGTGACGATGGCGATGCGGTCGACGCCTTCGGCGCGCACCTGCCTGGCGATCATGTCGACGGTCAGGCCGCCTTCGTGCGGCTGGCCGCCGGTCATGGCGACGGCGTCGTTGTAGAGGATCTTGTAGGTGATGTTGGCGTCGCTCGACAGCGCGAAGCGGATCGCCAGCGTACCGGAATGGTTGTAGGTGCCGTCGCCAAGATTCTGAAAGATGTGCTCGCGCTTGGAGAACGGCGCCTGGCCAACCCATTGCGCGCCCTCGCCGCCCATGGCCGTGAAGCCGACGGTGTTGCGGTCCATCCACAGCGCCATGAAGTGACAACCGATGCCGGCCGCGGCGATAGAGCCGTCCGGCACCTTGGTGGACGAATTGTGCGGGCAACCGGAGCAAAAGAACGGCGTGCGCGAGCCGATGTCGGTGGCCTCGGTGAGCATTGCCTGGAACTGGCGCAGTTTTGCCACCCGCGCCGAAATCTCTTCGGACGGGCCGATGGTCCTGACGATCCTCTCGCCAAGCGCGATGGCGATCTCGTTGGGATCGAGCGCGCCCTTGGCCGGAAACAGCCAGTCGCCGCGCTCGTCCTTCTTGCCGATAATGACCGGTTGGGTGGCAGTGCCATAAAGGCTTTCGCGCAACTGCACCTCGATCAGCGAGCGCTTCTCCTCGACGACGACAATGGTGTCGAGGCCGCGGGCGAAATCGGCGATGTGATGCAGGTCGAGCGGCCAGGGGCAGCCGACCTTGAACAGCCGCACGCCGATGCGGTTGGCGGCCGCCTCGTCGATGCCGATGTCCTCCAGCGCCTGGCGGACATCGAGATAGCTCTTGCCCAGCGTGATGATGCCGATCTTCGGATTGCGGCCGCCCGAATAGACGATGCGGTTCAGCCCGTTGGCATGGATGAAGGCGGAAGCCGCGGCGCGCTTATGCTCATGCAGCCGCTCCTCCTGGCCGAGCATGTCGATCTCGTGGCGGATGTTGAGACCGCCAGGCGGCATGTCGAACTCCGGCACGACGATGTTCAGCCGCTCGAGCGCGGCATCGACCGAGGCGGTCGATTCGATGTTGTCCTTGACGCATTTGATCGCCGCCCACGTGCCGGCAAAGCGCGACATGGCGAAGCCGTAGAGCCCGTAGTCGATGATCTCCTGGACGCCGGCCGGGTTGAGGATCGGCACCATCGTGTCGACGAACAGGAATTCGGTGGCGTGCGCATTGGTCGAGGATTCGGCCATATGGTCGTCGCCCATCAGAGCGAGCACGCCGCCATGCTTCGACGAGCCGGCGAGGTTGGCATGGCGGAACACGTCGCCTGAGCGGTCAACGCCCGGCCCCTTGCCGTACCAGACCGAAAAGACGCCGTCATGAGTGCCCTCGCCCAGCAGTTCCGTCTGCTGCGCGCCCCAGCAAGCGGTGGCGGCCAGCTCCTCATTGAGACCCGGCTGGAAGACGATGTCAGCCTGGGCGAGCTGTTTCTTCGCCTTCCACAGCTGCATGTCGAGGCCGCCGAGCGGCGAACCGCGATAGCCGGAGACGAAGCCGGCCGTGTTCAAGCCCGCGCGACGGTCGCGCTCGCGCTGCATCAGCAGCATGCGAATGACCGCCTGCGCGCCAGACAGGAAGATGCGCTCCTTTGCGAGATCGAACTTGTCGTCGAGCGCGACGTCGTGCAGCGTCATCAGGCATTTCCTCTGCGGAGGCCACGCGGGGCAGGCAGCCAACGTCGGGGTCGGATGACGCATCCTTTCTCCCCTTGCAAGGCAGGTCAAACAAAATCGCAGATGCCAGGCAACGCGCAACGAACAGTCCGCGGCCATCCTGAATAGGGTATGAAACGATCCGCGGACATTGCCCGGCGCACGGAAATTTCAGCTGCGGCCCGGATGGCCGCGACGCGTCAGCCGCCCTTCGAGCAATCCGGCTTCGGTTCGCCCGGCAGCTTGCCGTCGGGATGGCCGACGAGATCGGGGTTGGCGGTGTAGAGCTGATCGATGACCAGCGGCCGGTCGGGCAGGATCGACTGGTCTTCCGTCGACATCAGCGTGGTATCGATCTTCTGCAGGACCGCGCCGTCGGCGCCCTTGATGCTGATGGCAATCGCATAGGGCTTGTTCTTGACGACGCAGGTCAGTGCCGGGCTCTCCAGCGTCACCTTGTCGAGCTTCGGCCAGACCTTCTGCTCGACCACCAGAGGCACGCCGCCGGCGGGATCCTGGAAGCTGGCGACCGCGACCTGGCCCTCTCCCATCGGCCTCAGCGGCCGCAGGGTCACGACATAGGTCGCCCTTGCGAGGCGGTAGTTGAAGACGAATATCTTGCCGGAAATCTCGAACAGCTTCCCTTCGTCGCTGCCGGTATCGCGGCAGGCGCCGAGCGCAACGGCCGCGATGAGTGCCGCGCCGACAAGGATCGAACGGGAAAGGCCGCTACGCATTCCTGACCTCATTTTCCGCCATGCGACGGCGACGATAGTGACGGCTTGCCTTCTGCCTGTTGCCGCACACCGCCATGTCGCACCAAAGGCGGCTGGAATTGCGGCTTCTGTCGACGAACAGCCAGGTGCAGTTGGGACAGATCCTGAGCCTCGCGACGGTGTCGTCGCGCAGAAGGGACAGCGCCGAAACCGCCAGTGCCGCCTCGAAGGCGATCGGAGTCAGGGGATCACCGAAGGGCCTCCCCGGCGCACCGATCTCGGTCCGGCTGCCGGCAAGGCCATCGCCGCAGGCTCTCAGGAATCCGGGCAGATCAGTGGTGGCAACCGCGCCCTTCGACGCCGCATCACGAAACAGCCGGTCCGTCGCCTCGCGGATCGACAGCACGACGGGCGCGATCGCCACCGCCGAGGATACCGCCAGCGGCCTTTCGCCAAGTTCGGCGGCGCGAAAGCGGCTCGCCGCATCGGCGAAGCGGGCAATCTCGGCCGGGTCGTCGAAGCGATCGAACGTCCGCTCCGGATCGCCGCGCAGCACGACGGTGTTCGCCGTGTCGAGCGCAAGCAAGCCGCCGGTGAAGCGGTGCGGGGTCCAGGATACCGTCATGCCTAGAATCTAACCGATAAATCGCGTTTGACAAGTTAGATTCAACGATGCAACCTCACTCCGGGATGCGGCGGTCTCCGCAGCCTTTTGAGCATGTCGTTGGCCAAGACCGCTTCGCACTTTTGGCGGCATGCTTCGAGGTTTTGCATGCTCTATTTCTTCCAGCAGGTGTTGAACGGGCTGCACTCGGGCGCGCTCTATGCGCTGCTCGCCTTTGGCTATGTGCTGACCAACGGCATCCTGCACCGCACCAATCTCGCCTATGGCGCGTTGTTCGCCTTTTGCGGCCAGACGATGATCCTGACCGCGGCCTTCGGCTATCAGGTTTTGTGGCTGACGCTGCTGGCGTCGGTGGCGCTCGGCGTCGTCGCTGCGTTCCTCTATGCCGCGCTGATCAGCCACGTGCTGTCGCGCAGTGTCTTCGAACCTTTGGCCAACCGCACGCCCAATGCAATCGTGGTGACGACACTCGGCATCCTGCTGCTGCTGTCCGAAGCGAGCCGCATCGCCGCCGACACGCATGATCTGTGGCTCCCGCCGATGCTGGCGCAGCCCATCGTTTTCGCGCAGGGCGCGACCTTCAAGGCGACGCTGACGCTCATCCAGCTCATCGACTGCGCCGTGGTGGTGGCGGCAATCGCGCTGGCCAGCCGGGCTTTTGCCCGGTCGAGCTTCGGACGGCGCTGGCGCGCCGTCTCCGACGACCCCAAGGCAGCCGCGATGTGCGGCGTCGACGTGCGCGCGGTGTTTCGGCACGCGGTGCTGTTCGGCGGCTTCTGCGCCGCGCTGGCCGGTGTCATGGCCGGGCTCTATTACGGCAATGTCAGCTTCGGCTCGGGCCTCGTCTACGGGTTGAAGATCCTGTTCGTGACGGCGGTCGGCGGCTATCTCTCGCCACCGCGCGCAGCACTCGGCGCGGCCGCCTTCGGTATGGCCGAATCGCTGTGGGCCGGCTATTTCCCGGTCGAGTGGCGCGACGCGTGGATGTATCTGTTCCTGGTCACCACGCTGATCCTGATCGGCGCCGGCCGCGACACCGGCAAAATCGCCTGAAAAGGTCAGACTTTGGTTGCATGACGCGAGGGCAGATCGCCGGTATCGGGCACTGTCTGCCATGCGATGATATTTGCTGCCTCTATGCTTGTTGACCCGTCAGTCCACGCGCGGCATACCGTTGGACCACGCGGCGTGACGGAAAAAAAAGGGGGGAGCCGGCACGCCTCCGGTACAAGGGAGGAAATGCATGGCAGGGCTTCTTGCTCTATCCAGGACTATTGATCGCGCCAACGAATTCATCGGCAAATGGATATCGTGGCTGATCCTGCTGGCGATCCTGGTGAGCGCCGCCAACGCCATTATCCGCAAGGTGTTCGACATATCCTCGAACGCCTGGCTCGAGCTGCAATGGTACCTGTTCGGCGCCGCCTTCATGTTAGCCGCCGCCTATACGCTGAAGCAGAACGAACATATCCGCATCGACATCGTCTACGGCCTGTTTTCACGCCGCGTACAGCACTGGATCGACCTGCTCGGGCATCTCTTCTTCCTGATGCCGTTCGTGACGCTGATGGTGATCTATTTCGTGCCCTATGTGTCGCTGTCGTTTCGCAGCGGCGAGATGTCCAACAATTCCGGCGGGCTGATCATCTGGCCGGCCAAGGCCATCCTGCTCATCGGTTTTTTCCTGCTCGCGCTGCAGGGCATCTCCGAAATCATCAAGAAGATCGCCATCATGCGCGGAGACATGGACGACCCCAATCCCTTCATATCGGCGCATGAGCAGGCCGAACTCGAAGCCAAGGCGCTGGCCGACGAGGTGCGCTCGTGATGGAGTTCATCGCGCAGAACATGGCGCCGATCATGTTCGCCTCGCTGATCATCTTCCTGCTGATCGGCTACCCCGTCGCCTTTTCGCTGGCCGCCAACGGCTTGATGTTCTTCTTCATCGGCGTGCTGCTATCCCCCTATTCCGGAGGATCGATCAACCTCGCCTGGCCGCTCCTGCACGCATTGCCGGATAATTTCTACGGCAGCCGGGTGATGTCGAACGACACGCTGCTGGCCATCCCGTTCTTTACCTTCATGGGCATCGTGCTCGAGCGGTCGGGTATGGCCGAAGACCTGCTCGACACGATCGGCCAGCTGTTCGGGCCCATCCGAGGCGGCCTCGCCTATGCGGTGATCTTCGTCGGCGCGCTCTTGGCGGCGACCACCGGCGTGGTGGCGGCTTCCGTCATCGCCATGGGCCTGATCTCGCTGCCGATCATGCTGCGCTATGGCTATGACCGCCGGCTCGCATCCGGTGTCATCGCTGCCTCCGGCACGCTTGCCCAGATCATCCCGCCGTCGCTGGTGCTGATCGTGCTTGCCGACCAGCTCGGCCGCTCGGTCGGCGATATGTACGCGGGCGCGTTGATCCCGGGCCTCGTGCTCACCGGCCTCTATATGTCCTACATCCTGATCATGTCGATCATCCGGCCGAACTCGATGCCGGCGCTGCCGCTCGAGGCTCGTACACTCGGCCATGGCGTGATGTCGCTGCTGGTGGCTTTGCTGGTCACATCAGCGGTTTCCTACGCGGCGTATCGTTATCTGGCGCCGGCGCATGGCGACAATGCCGACATTCTCGGCGCGACGGCCGGAGTGCTGTTCATCTACATCGTCGCCATTGCCGACAAACGCCTGAACTTCAACATGATGTCCAGGCTCGCGCAGCAGGTGATCATCGTGCTGATCCCGCCACTGGCGCTGATCTTTCTGGTGCTGGGCACCATCTTCCTGGGCATCGCCACGCCGACGGAAGGCGGCGCCATGGGCTCGGTCGGCGCCTTGTTCATGGCGGCGGCCAAGGGGCGCTTGTCGCTTGACGTCGTCAAGCAGGCGCTGGCCTCGACGACAAGGCTGTCGTCCTTCGTGCTGTTCATCCTGATCGGCGCACGGGTGTTCTCACTGACCTTTTACGGCGTCAACGGCCATATCTGGGTCGAGCACCTTTTGACGTCGCTGCCGGGCGGCGAGGTCGGCTTCCTGATCGGCGTCAACATGCTCGTCTTCTTCCTCGCCTTCTTCCTCGACTTCTTCGAATTGGCGTTCATCATCGTACCACTGCTGGCGCCCGCCGCCGACAAGCTCGGCATCGACCTGATCTGGTTCGGCGTGCTCCTGGGCGTCAACATGCAGACCAGCTTCATGCACCCGCCCTTCGGCTTCGCGCTGTTCTACCTGCGTTCGGTGGCCGCGCGCGTGCCCTATCTCGATCGTCTCACCGGCAAACAAATCGCGCCGGTGACCACCGGACAGATCTATTGGGGCGCGGTGCCCTTTGTCTGCATCCAGGTGATCATGATCGGCTTGACCATCGCCTTCCCGCAAATGGTGATGCACTACAAGGGAACGACCGTCGATCCGGGCACCATCGACTACAAGGTACCGGAGGTGCCCGGCCTGTCGCCGCTCGGCACGCCGCCGGCGGATGGAGCGGCGCCCGCTGGTGGCGGCACGGCGCCGGCAGCTCCCGACCTTTCGCAACCGCCCAGTTTCGGCGATCCGACACCGGCAAAGCCGGCAGCGCCACAGCCTGACCTGTCGCAACCGCCAAGCTTCAACTGAACCGGCATGGTCAAAACCATGAAAGCGGTGCGGCTGGAAGCAGTGGGCGGCATCACGCTGCGCGACGTCGACATGCCTGACATCGGTGCGGATGAGCTACTGGTGCGCATCGAAGCCTGCGGCGTCTGCGGCACGGATCGGCATCTGTTTCACGGCGAGTTTCCGTGCACGCCGCCGGTGACGCCCGGCCATGAATTCTCCGGCATCGTCGAGGCGGTCGGAAAATCCGTCTCCGGCTTTGCCGTCGGCGACCGCGTCACCGGCGATCCCAACATCGCCTGCGGGCGTTGCGTGCATTGTCATGCCGGGCGGGTCAACCTCTGCAGCAATCTGCGCGCCATCGGCATTCATCGCGACGGCGGCTTTGCCGAATATCTTGCCTTGCCGCAGAAGCAGGCTTTCGTCCTGCCTGCGGGCCTCGATCCCATGCACGGTGCCTTCTGCGAGCCGCTCGGCTGTTGCCTGCATGGCGTCGACCTTGCCGGGATCAAACCGGGCAGCTCGGTGGTCGTGCTTGGCGGCGGCGTGATCGGCCTGCTCACCGTGCAGCTGGCAAGATTGGCGGGAGCCACGACCATCATTCTGTCGACCAGGCAAGCTTCGCGGCGCGCGCTCGCCAGGGATTTCGGCGCGACAGCGACGGTCGATCCGACTGCCGCCGATGTCGTCGACGCCATCGCCGGGCCAGCCGGCCTGGCGCCGGGCGGAGCCGACGTGGTGTTCGAATGCGCGGGCGTGCGAGAGACCGTCGAGCAGTCGATGCGGCTGGCCCGCGCCGGTGGCACGGTCGTCATCGTCGGCGTGACGCCGCAAGGCGTGAAAGCTGAATTCGAGCCGTTCGACCTGCTGTTCCGGGAACTGAAGGTGCTCGGTTCCTTCCTCAATCCCTACACCCATCGCCGCGCCGCCGAACTCATCGCTTCCGGTGCGATAGAGATCGACAGGCTGATCTCCAGGCAGGTGTCGCTTGAAGAAGCGCCAGCGGTGATCGCCAATCCGCCGGCCCCCGGCGAGGTCAAGGTTCTGGTGGTCCCGCGCCGAGGCTGAACCGCCGGCTTCGCCTCCCGGGATATACAGAAAAGCTCCCTGAGCAGGTTCCGCCCAGAGAGCTTTTGAGCAGAAGTCCGGCCGACTACAGCTTGCCGTTGCGCTGCTGGACCATCATGAAGGTGTCGTAATTGTATTCGGCCACCTGCGCCCAGAGATAGTGCTCCTTGCGGAAGCCCTTGATCGATTCCCAGATCTTCTTGAACGGGGCGTTGGAGGCTTCCATTTCGGTATAGACCTCGTTGGCCTTTTCGAAACAGGCAGCCATGATCTCCTGGCTGAACGGGCGCAGTTTCGCGCCGCCGGCCACCAGTCGCTTCACCGCCGCAGGGTTCAGATAATCGTATTTCTGCAGCATGTTGGCGTCGGCCGCCTGCGCGGCAGTGTGCAGCAGCGACTTGTACGTCGGCGAAAGTTCTTCGTACTTCGCCTTGTTGAACATCAGGTGGACGGTCGGGCCGCCCTCCCACCAGCCGGGATAATAATAATAGGGCGCGACCTTGTAGAAGCCGAGCTTCTCGTCATCATAGGGACCAACCCATTCGGCCGCGTCGATGGTGCCTTTCTCCAGCGCGGGATAGATATCACCGCCGGCGATCTGCTGCGGCACGACGCCGAGTTTCTGCACCACCTTGCCGGCAAAACCGCCGATTCGCATCTTGAGGCCGGAAAGGTCGGCCACCGTGTTGATTTCCTTGCGGAACCAGCCACCCATCTGGACGCCGGTGTTGCCGCCCGGCAGGCCGAAAAGGCCCTGCGTGGCGAGAAACTCGTTGAACAGGTCGATGCCGCCGCCATGGTAATGCCAGGCATTCATGCCGCGTGCGTTGAGCGAAAAGGGAACCGCCGCACCGAGCGCCCATGTCGGGTCCTTGCCCCAGTAATAATATGCCACCGTATGGCAGGCCTCGACCGTGCCGGCGGTGGTGGCGTCGGCGGCCTGCAGGCCAGGCACCAGCTCGCCGGCAGCAAAAACCTGGATCTGGAAATTGCCGTCGGTGGCTTCCGACAGCATCTTCGAGAACACCTCGGCGCCGCCATAGATGGTATCGAGCGACTTCGGGAAGGACGATGCCAGCCGCCATGTCACCTTGGGATTGGACTGGGCGATGGCAGGCGCCGCCAGCGTGGCCGCCGCCGCCGCGGCACCGACGCCGGTGACACCGGCCTTGCGAATGAATGAACGACGATCCATGAACTTCCTCCCTTTTGGATCAACAGGCCGACGTCAGGAAATCCTCGGTTTCCCTGTCGGTTCGTTCGAGACAATACACGGGCAAGAAGTCGAGTCCAGCAGGCCGACCCGATTTGACGGCGAAGCCCAGCTACCCTGCAACTATAGTCTAACAGGCCATTTCGTGGCCCATGCGACACGTTGAAACTTGGCATGGAAAAATGCCCGGCGATGGCCTATTTTGCAGGCAGGACATCCTTGCCCAGATGGAACATAGAGCCAAAATGCACCAGCCGCTCGTCGCCATATCGACCGACGTCCGTCAGTTCGACAACTACACCTGGCATGCAGCCCCACAACAATATCTGGAAGCGGCGATCACCGGCGCCGGCGTGTTTCCGGTGCTGGTGCCATCGTTCGGCGACCGGCTCGATTTCGACGAACTTCTGTCGTCGGTCGACGGCGTCATGGTCACCGGCTCGAAATCCAATGTGCACCCCTCGCTTTATGGCGGCGACGCCAGCGAAGCCAATGGCCCCTATGATCCGGCGCGCGACGCCACGACGCTGCCGCTCATCCGGCGGGCGATCGAACGCGGCGTGCCGCTGCTCGCCATCTGCCGCGGCATCCAGGAATTGAACGTGGCGCTGGGCGGCACGCTCGGCACCGAGATCCAGGAGCGCGAGGGTTCGCTCGACCACCGCGCACCGGTGAGCGACAAGCAGGACGAACGCTTCGCCATCCACCAGACCATTTCTATCAAACCCGACAGTTGCCTGGCCGGTGTGTTCGGTGCCGGCGACATCAAGGTCAATTCGTTGCACCGCCAGGCGATCGACCGGCTCGGCTCGAAGCTGCAGATAGAGGCCGTCGCCAGCGACGGCACAGTCGAGGCGGTTTCGGTGCGCGACGCCCGCGCCTTCGCCGTCGGCGTGCAATGGCATCCGGAATACTGGGTCAAGTCGGACAGCAATTCGGTGAAGATATTCCGTGCCTTCGGCGATGCGGTTCGGCTGCACGCCGCAGCGAAGGCTGGCGCACGGGCCGCAGCGGAATAATCAGTCGCCAGATTTCTTATCGCCTATGGCCGCCAGCGACAGCAGCGGCAGCGCCGGGGCATAGGATTCGTAGCCGTCGCCGTCGGCAGTCGCGAAGGTGACGATCGGATCGACGCCGTTGGCGCTGAAGGCGACCGTGCCGTCGTTTTGCTCGCGCCAGAACTTCGCCTGCTCTATGCCCGGCAAGAGCCGGCGGCATTTCGGAGCAACGGTGAGCAGCGACAAACCGTCCGAAATTTCAGCCCCGCGGCTGACTGCACAGACCGCCTCATCGCCATTGGCGACCAGCCTGTAGCTGTTGGACAGGGCGGCCTCGTTGGCCACGCTTTCCACGCTGCCGCCATGAAACAGCTGAATGCCACCAAACAGCGCTGCGGCAGCGATCAATGCGGAAAGTGCTTTCATCATTCTTCATCCACGTACACGGATAGGTTGAAGAATGATTCCAAAGGGTTAAGCTGACGTTAATAAGTGAGGCAGCCTCAAGCTCGCGCCTTGACTTCCGCCGTCTCGGGCACCGGGGTCAGCGGACGGCGCTCGGTGAACCAGGAGACCAGATTGTCGACGCAGAGATCCGCCATGGCGCGGCGGGTATGGTCCGAGGCCGAGCCGACATGCGGCAGTAGCGAGGTGTTGGGCGCATCGAGCAGCGCCTTGGGCACGTTCGGTTCGTAGGCAAAGACGTCGAGGCCGGCGGCGGCGATGGTGCCGGTGACAAGGGCTGCCGCAAGCGCCGCCTCGTCAACCGTGCTGCCGCGACCGATGTTGACGAAGACGCCGTTGGCGCCAAGCGCCGACAGGATCTCGGCATTGACCGCCTTCTCCGTCGAGTCGCCCCCCGGCACGACCGAAATCAGCGTATCGACGGCTTCGGCAAGTCCTTTCAGGGTCGCATGGTACTGGTATGGAAGACCTTCGACACGGCGCCGGTTGTGGTAGGCGACCGGCAAGCCAAAAGCTTCCAGACGCCGGGCGATGGCCTGCCCAATGCGGCCCATGCCGAAAATACCCACACTGCGCCCGCGCAAGGTCAGCCGGCTCAGCGGATAGTTGCCGTTGCGCACCCAGCTGCCGTCGCGCAGCCAGGTTTCGGCGCGCGGCAGGTCGCGGATGGTGTTGATCAACAGCCCGATCGTGGTATCGGCGACCTCCTCGGTCAACACGTCGGGCGTGTTGGTAACCATGATGTTCTTCGCTCGGGCATGGCCGACATCGACCGAATCATAGCCGACGCCAAAGGAGGCGATGAGCTCGAGGTTGGGCAATGCATCCATCATCGCCGCGTCGATGCCGGCAAACGAAGCGATGCCGCGCACATCACTGCGCATCTCGTCGGTGACGAGCGCCGGATCGGCGCGTTCGATTCTGACACGCCTGAACGTGCGGTTGATGCGGTCGACCGCATGGTCGTTGAAATCGCCCGGCACCAGGATGGCGACGGATTGCAGCTGTTCGGCCTTGGTCATGCACGCTCCACCGGCTTGCCGGTCGACTGACGCACATGCAGTTCCGGCTTGATCAATTCCTGCGAGGGCCGCACCGTCTGGCCGTTGAGCTTGTCGAGCAGCGCGCTGGCGGCGCGGCGGCCAACCTCGCGCTGGCCGTTCCAGACAGTGGTCAGCGCCGGCGTCGCGATCGCCGCTTCCTCAAGGTCATCATAGCCGGTAACGGAGATGTCGACGCCGGGCACAAGGCCGGCACGGGCAATGCCGTTCATGAGGCCGATGGCGACAAGGTCGTTCCAGCAGCAGGCAGCCGTCGGCCTGTCCTTCAGCGCCAGGAACTGTCCGGCGGCCTCGAAGCCGGCCTGCTTGGTGCGCGGCCCGGCGATGCGCCATGACGACCTGACTTCCAGCCCGGCCGCCTCCATCGCATTGACATAGCCCTGGTAGCGGTCACGGCCGGTCGAGGTCTGGTCGGTGCCGCCGATCATGGCGATGCGCTTGTGGCCGAGCGAGATCAGGTGGTTGGTGGCGAGACCTGTCCCGTAAGAGTCGTCGCCGCGAAACACCGGCACGTCGGCACCCTCGACGGTGCGCGCGATCAGCACAGCGGGGAGGCCGTTCTCCTCGGCCATCAGGATGTCGGAAGCCGGAGTGCCTATCGCCGGCGACATGATGACGCCGTCGGCGCCGAGCTGCAAAAGCGTATCGATAAAGGTGCGCTGCTTTTCGAGCTGATCATAATGATTGGACAGGATGAAGGTCTGCCGGCTGCGGTCGAGCTCGCTTTCGATCGAGCGCAGGATCTCGGCGAAGAATGGGTTCATGATGTCGTGGACGACGACGCCGACAATGCCGGAACGCGAGGTGCGCAGGCTGGCGGCGCGTCGGTTGTAGATATAGCCGATGGCGCGGGCATGTTCCTTGATGCGGTCACGGGTGGTCCCGGCAACCAGAGGGCTGTCGCGCAGCGCCAGCGAGACCGTGGCCGTGGACACGCCGAGCGCATCCGCGATCGTCGAAAGCTTGATTTTTTGTGCCAGCGACGTGTGCTCCCCGGACCTGAACTTCCAGACCTAAACTGTTTAAAGGCGGCGTTATGCCACCGATCGGGGGCAAATCAAAGTTTTTTTGCCAACGCTTCGGCCTCGACATCCGAGGCCGCGCGGCTCCGCAGCCGAAGCCTATGCTCGCGATGGACGATGTAGAGACCGCTGGCGACGATGATGGCGGCGCCGACCAATGTCCAGCGGTCGGGAAACTGCTTGAAGACGATCCAGCCGGAAATGATCATCCACACCATCTGCGAATAGGGATAGGGCGCCAAAGCCGTGGTTGTCGCCAGCCGGTAGGCCTGGACCAGCAGCCAGTGACCGACGCCGCCGAACACGCCGAGCATCAGCAGCACGAACCAGTGCCAGCCATCATGCGGCAGGGAAAACGAAAACGGCAGCAGGGGCAACAGCAGCAGCGCCGGCGCCAGCGCCGAAAACAGGATGAGGCTCTCCGATGTCTCGGTCGCCGACATGCGGCGCGTCATGATGACGTAGAAGCAGTTCGACAGCATCGAGCCGAGCGCGAAGAGATGTCCGATGCCGAAAACGCCGACGCCCGGCCGGGTGATGATGAGGACGCCGGCAAAGGCCGCCAGGATGGCCAGCCAGCGCCGCCAGCCGGCCCACTCGCCAAGCAGCGGACCGGCCAGTGCCGTGATCACCATCGGCCCGAAGAAATAGATCGAGGTGGTCTCGGCCAGTTGCAGGGATTTGAGCGCCAGCACATTGAATATGGTCGATCCGAACAGGAACGCCCCGCGCAAGATATGCGCCGGCAGGTTGACCGGACGAAACCGCACCGGTTGGCGCCAGCCGCGCAGCAGCGTGCCGACCAGCACCACATGCACGGCAAAGCGCACCCAAGCAACGATCAGCACGGAAACGCCGGCAAGGACGAGGTATTTGCTTGATGTGTCGAGGAAGGTGAAGCAGACATAGGTGGAAAGCATGCACAGGATCGCCACCGGGGGCGTTGCGCTTTCTACATGTCTTTGGGGAGCACTCACTTGCAGGCCGGGTGGGAAGCTGGGCTGGAGCCCACCTTTGCGGGAATTGCCGGCTCCCGGCAAGCCAATTGTCGCCAGCCGCGAGGTGAAAGCCTGCTGGCACAACAAGAGCCGCCGGCAGGCGTAGTGCCTTGGCTAGGCGTGCATGCGGGCGCCCTTGGTGATCTTGTCGACCAGCTTCTTGTCGGCGCGAAGCGCGATCCCGACCACCTTGGCGTCTTCAGGCGCGAATTCGGCGAAGACGGCGCGGTTGGCCGCGTCAAAGCCGGTCGAAAACATTTCCTCGACATAGAGCGAGGTGGTCACGCCGCGCTCCAGTGTGCGCCGATGGATGGCGCCCAACGTTGTCTGGTCGGCGGACAAAACGATGACCGGCTGGATCGACAGCGGGTTGTAGAGATTGCCGGCGCGGTCGCGATAGGGTTCACCGATGATATCGGGCAACTGCGCGACGATGCCGCTGGTCAGGAAAGCGGTGACGTTGAGTTTCTGCCAGACCGGCAGATCTTCCCTGAGCACGATTGCAAATTTCGTATCGAACATGAGACATTGGCCGTTCGGTTGTGCCCCAATGCGAGGCTGAAGGAGACGATGTCGCACGATCTAGACAGCCAGGCTTTCAAGGGTCTTGGACGTTTGTGCGTCGATGCGGCGGAAAACCGTATCATCTCCGCCCCCGATCCCGCAGGCATGGAGCGGATCGAGGCGCGCTTCCGTGGCAGCGCGTTCGACCTGCATCGCCACGACACCTATGCGATCGGGGTGACGCTGCACGGTGTGCAGACGTTTCGCTATCTCGGCGCTGCGCGCCACAGCCTTCCGGGACAGATCATCGTTCTGCATCCCGACGAGTTGCATGACGGCGGCGCCGGCACCGAGGACGGCCTGCGCTACCGAATGCTCTATCTGGAGCCGTCGCTGATGCTCGCCTGTCTTGGCGGCGCTTCGCTGCCTTTTGTCAGGGATGGCGTGGTGACGGACGCCGCCTTTTGCGCAACGCTGCTTTCGGCGCTGGGTCCGCTGGAGCAGGAACTCGACGAGTTGTTCGTCGACGACTTCCTGACGCAACTGATGCAAAGCCTGATCCGGCATGGCGGCCAGTCGGCGAAGCCGATGACCAGGACGGCGTGGCGGGCGGCTGCGCTGGCGCGCGACTATCTCACGGAAAACCTGAACCGGCCGGTGCGCTCCGGTGAACTGGAAGCGGTAACCGGGCTTGATCGCTATGCCTTGTCACGGCATTTCCGTGCCGCTTTCTCCACCAGTCCACATCGCTTCCTGGTGATGCGCCGGCTTCAGCGCGCGCGGCGGATGATCGCCGCCGGCGAACCATTAGCACAGATCGCGGTCGAAGCCGGCTTCAGCGACCAGAGCCATTTCATCAGGCAATTCAAGAAGGCGTTCGGCATGACACCGGGACGCTGGTCGTCGCTGATCCAGGGCTCTGCCGCGGCGGCCTGATCGCCTGCCGCGACAATCCGCCGGTCAGCCGTCCGATTCGGCGTCGTCGTCGATGAGCACCAGTTCCTCGTTCGAGAGGTTGGCCTCGATGCGGGCAAGCAGTTTGAACAGCGACTTCTGGTCCTTCTTGTCGAGGCCCTTCAGCGCCTGCTTTTCGGTCTTCTTCACCGATTTCTCGATGGCGTGGATGATGTCGCGACCGGTGTCGGTGAGGAAGATATGCGCCTGACGGGCATCGGCCGACGAAGCGCGCTTCTCCAGAAAACCCTGCGCCTGCAGCCGGTTGATAGTCTTGGTGATGGTCGGCGGGCGCACGCCGAGGCGTCCGGCCAGATTGCCAGGCGTCTGGCCGTCCTCACGGTCGAGCGACAGCATGATCTGGTCCTGGCCGGCATAGAAGCCGTGCGCCAGAAGCCGCGCCGCCAGCGCCGTTCTTGCCAGCCTTGCCGCCGAATGCAGCCGGCTCATTGTCGCAGTCTTGTCCGCCTTGGCCATGGTCTTCCCTCTTCGGCCGTACCGGTGCGGGCAGCATAGAGGCAGCCGGCCGGTTGGCAATCGACGATCAAAAAGATTCCGGTGCTTCAAACAGCTTTGCCGGCAAGCATTGTGGTCCGCCGTGGCTAATGCCAGATGTTTATTTCAGTTAGATGACAAACGAATTCCCCGTCGGAGTTTTCGTCGCCAGCAGGGTGGTGGCGTGACCGCCGCTCAGCCAGGCTTCACCGCTACGATCATCAGCGCCTGATAGGCATCCTCCAGCTCGCGCAGCGCGGCCTGCGATTGCGGTCCGGCCTGCCTGGCTATGCCGTCCGCGGCATTCGAGGTGTCGCGCTTGCCCGGCCGGTCGTTGTAGGGTGCGACCGTGGTGAAAATCTGCTCGCTGAGGCTGTCGGGGAAGAACAACTGTCCGGTCATCACCGAACTGTCGTTAGGGAAGATCTTGAAATGGATATGGGTGGTGCGGCCGCGATACCAGCCGGGATAGATGGTGGCGAAGGAAACGATGCCGCTCGCGTCGGTCCTTTGCCAACCACGCAGGAAGGTCCGGCCCGACGTGTCGACGTCGCGGTCGTCACCCTGTCTGGGATAGCCGGAATAGGCGCCTTGCGCGTCGCAATGCCAGATGTCGACGCGGGCGCCGGCAAGTGGGCGGCAGTCCGCGTCGACAACCTGCAGCCGAACGCCAAGGGCTATGCCCTTCTTGCCTTCGGTGACGTCCGCACGTTCGAGTTTCGGGTCGAAATAGAACGGCCCCTCGGTCACTTCAGGCGTAATGGTGCAGACACCGGCGCCGTTTTCGAACAAGGCCAGTCCGGCATAGGGTAAAGTCTGGTCTGCAATCGCGGCGGCGGGCAGGAAGGCACCACCGCCGGCGGTGACCGCGATCAAACCGAGCGCCTGGCGCCGGCTCATTGAGAAGGAGGATGGCTTGCCGGACATATCTTGCCTCTCGAATTGGCCTCTCGTATCCTGATCTAAGCGGTCACAGCGGCTCTCGCCAATGAAAATTCAGCAATGTCGGCAAGCCGGTTTGGCCCATCGGTTTGCCCCGTGCAAAAGCCCGACACACACCCTATATGGAGCCGACATTCCCTTTTTCTCAGGCCGAATTTTCGAGGCCCAGCACTTTCGAGGCAAGCCATGAGCGACGCACAGACGCAGATCCCCGTAACCGTTCTCACCGGCTATCTCGGCGCCGGCAAGACGACGCTGCTCAACCGCATCCTGTCGGAAAACCACGGCAAGCGCTACGCCGTTATCGTCAACGAATTCGGCGAAATCGGCATCGACAATGATCTGATCGTGGAATCCGATGAGGAAATCTACGAGATGAACAATGGCTGCATCTGCTGCACGGTGCGCGGCGACCTGATCCGTGTCGTCGAGGGCCTGATGCGCCGGCCAGGCCGCTTCGACGCCATCGTGGTCGAGACCACCGGGCTCGCCGATCCGGTGCCGGTGGCGCAGACCTTCTTCATGGACGACGACGTGCGCTCCAAGACCAGGCTTGACGCGGTGGTGGCGCTGGTCGACGCCAAGCATCTGCCGTTACGGCTCAAGGATTCCAGGGAAGCCGAGGACCAGATCGCCTTCGCCGACGTCGTCGTGCTCAACAAGACCGACCTCGTCACATCAGAAGAACTCGCCAAGGTCGAGGCGACGATCCGCGCCATCAATCCGGCGGCGAAGATCCATCGCACGACGCGAGCCGGCGTCGCGCTGACCGAGGTGCTCGACCGCGGGGCCTTCGACCTGTCGAGGGCACTGGAAAACGACCCGCATTTCCTCGAGGCGCATGACGATCACGATCATCATGACCACGATCATGACGGTCACGATCACCACCACCACGATCATGACGGGCACCACCATCACGCTCATGCGTCCGACATCCATGACGTGACAGTGCAGTCGGTGTCGCTGCGCGGTGGCGAGATGGACCCGAAGAAATTCTTCCCGTGGATCGAGAAGATCACCCAGATGGAAGGTCCCAACATCCTGCGGCTGAAAGGCATCATCGCGCTCAAGGGCGACGACGAGCGCTATGTCATCCAGGGTGTCCACATGATCATCGAGGGCGACCACCAGCGCGCCTGGAAGGACGGCGAGAAACATGAGAGCCGGCTAGTGTTCATCGGCCGTGAACTCGACGCCGAGCGGCTGAAGAAGAGCTTTGACGCCTGCCAGGCCTAGGTCCTTCGTAGCGCTGCTCGTTGCGGGTTGAATATCTCTTCATGTACACATATCATGTGTACATGATATTAGCGGCGAGGAGTGACCTATGCCTAGATCAGCCGACAACAAGACCGAGCGCTACCAAATCCGCATTCCGCCTGAGCAGAAGGCGATGATCTCCCGCGCCGCAGCGCTGTCGCACAAGGACATGGCCGACTTTATCCTCGACAAGGTCGTGCCCGAGGCGCAGGCCGTAATAGAGGCAGCGGAGGTGACGAAGGTGTCGGGTCGCGATTTCTCACGCATCCTCGATCTACTGGAACACCCGCCAAGACCCAACGCCAAGCTCAAGGCCGCGATCGCCGCCTTGCCGGACACTCTGTGACGCTTCCGTCCTGGCATGAAGAACCGATTGCGAGACGTCACGATCGGGCTTCCTTCGATTGCGGCGACGCGCAAATGAACGATTTTCTGCGGCGGTTCGCGCGACAGAGCCACGATCAGAATGCAGCCAAGACCTTCTGTGCGATTGATGACGCGGCTTCGGAGCGTATCCTTGGGTTCTATACGATCGCACCGTCTGCAGTCGCCCATGAAACCGTGCCCGAAGCCATGACGAGAGGCTTGGCGCGACACGAGGTTTCCGGTTTCAAGCTTGCACGGCTCGCGACCGACCGCACCGTCGCAGGGCAAGGGCTCGGCGGTCAGTTGCTTGCTGCCGCGGCGTTGCGCTGCCTACGGCTTGCCGGCGAGGGCGGCGGCATCCTACTCATCATCGATGCCAAGAGCGAGCGGGCGGCAAGGTGGTATGCCAGTTATGGCGCCGAGCCCCTCCAAGGATCGGATTTGACCCTGGTGATGCCCCTGGCGACGTTCGCAACCGATCTGCGGGAGAGAGGGCTGCTTTGACAACCGCCTCTCGCGACTTGCCTAACCTCATGGTTGCCGGAACCGCAAACGTCGAGTAAGCCGCCCGGGCTGTCTCTACAATCTCGTCCAGGTGAATAAGAATAGTCATGCCCACAGTCGCCCCGCTTGATCTCGAAGGCCATTGCATCGCCGCCGTCTTTCTCGGTGACGTGCCGCATTTCGCGATGGCCGACGGCGTCGTCCATCGGCTCGACCATGGCCACAAGACAGTTCAGGCCAATGACGGGCTGCTGGCCGCCTTCCATGATGCGGCCAACGACCGGCTGATCACCGGCGGCGAGGACGGCAAGGTGTTTGCCGTGAAAGCGGGCGGCGAGGCCACGGAATTGGCAAGCGCCGCCAGGAAGTGGATCACCAGCGTTGCCGCCGGGCCGCAAGGCGCCATCGCCTATGCCTCAGGCAAGACCGCCTTCGTGCGCTTCGCCGACGGCAAGACCAGGGAATTCACCCATCCGCGTTCGGTCGAGGGCCTGGCCTTCTCGCCCAAGGGCATGCGCTTCGGCGTTGCCCGCTACAATGGCGCGACGCTGCATTTCCCCGCCGCCGAGGGCAAGCCGGTGGAACTCGAATGGGCCGGTGCCCACACCGGCGTCACCTTCTCGCCGGATGGCGCCTTCCTCGTCACCACCATGCAGGAAAACGCGCTGCACGGCTGGAAGCTCGCCGACGGCAAGCACATGCGCATGACCGGCTATCCCGGCAAGGTGAAAAGCCTGTCGTGGAGCGTGAAGGGCAAGTGGCTGGCGAGTTCCGGCGCGCCGGCGGCGATCGTCTGGCCGTTTTCGGGCAAGGATGGGCCGATGGGCAAGGCGCCGCTGGAACTCGGCACGCGAGGCAACGCCATGGTGACGGCTGTCGCCTGCCATCCGAGCCAGGATGTCGTCGCCATAGGCTATGATGACGGCATGGTGATGGCGGTGCGTTTTGCCGACGCCAAGGAAGTGCTGTTGCGACGGCCGGGCAAGGGCTCCATCACCTCGATGATGTGGGACAAGGAAGAACGCCGTGTCGCCTTCGGCAGTGCCGCCGGCGATTGCGGCGTCATCGACATCACGGCCTGACCCCGCTCACTCCGCTCCACACGACACTTTGCCGCTGATTTCAACCGGTTTGCCGTCCTGGTCCGTATCCGCCGCGGCGTCGTAGATGGAGAGCGTATAGCTCCCGTCATAGACGCCTTCGTCGCTGGTCTTGGTCAGGATCGTCAGTTCGATCGAGTTGATCTTTTGCGCGGCCTCGTGCTCACGATAGATGTTCAGCCGCAATTCCTTGCCGTCGAGCCAGTACTGCGTCAGGTTGGAATCCTCGAACACGGTCTTGCGCAGGCTGTCGCCGGCAGGCCGGCTCAGAATTTCGAGGTTGCCGCGAAAGTTGAAGGTCGGCCCGCCCATGCCTCTGGTGACGCCTGCCTCGACCTCGAATGTCGCCGCCGTGTCCTCGGTGGAGCACCAGATGCCGCCCGACGCAAAGGCAGCGCCAGCCGACGACAGAAGCATTGCCACACACATGATCGTTCTCATTTTGCCCCTCCACCTCAAATCCCGCTCATATTGGCGCTGACTTCGGCAGCACGGTCAAGCGCCGCTGCCAAAGGCTGAGCCAACGCAGGACAGATGCGCGGCCAATTGCGGATGCGGACACGGATTGGCTAAGAGGGATCGACCAGAGGGGTTTTCATGCACAGCGATATGTCCAAGACGTCCATCGGCGGCATCGGCCGCGACCGCATTGCCGATTTGCGCGAAACCGAGGGGGCAGCCTTCCGCAAGGCGCGGCCAAAATCGCAAGCCAAGATCGGCAACGGCCTGCCCGGCTTCTTCGGCGGCGTCCCGATGCACTGGATGAACGATTGGCCGACGCCGTTCCCGATCCTGGTCGACAACGCCAGGGGCGCGACGATCACCGACATCGACGGAAACAAGCTCGACGATTTCTGCCTTGGAGACACCGGCTCGATGTTCGGCCATTCGCCGCCACCGGTGGCACGCGCCATCCGCCGCCAGGCCGGACGCGGCCTGACCTATATGCTGCCTTCGGAAGATGCGCTGGCCATAGGGCCGCTGCTGCAGCAGCGCTTCGGCCTGCCGTTCTGGCAGATCGCGACGACGGCGACCGACGCCAACCGCTTTGCGCTGCGTGTTGCCCGTGCCGTCACCGGCCGCGAAAAAATCCTGGTCTTCAACGGCTGCTATCATGGCTCGGTCGACGAGACGATGGTGCGGCTGATCGACGGCAAGCCCGTCAACCGGCCGGGATTGGCGGGCGAGTTCCGCGACCTGACCCGCACGGCCAAGGTCATCGAGTTCAACGATGTTTCAGCACTCGAAGCCGCGCTCAGGGATAAGGATGTGGCCTGCGTCATTGCCGAACCGGTGCTGACCAACTCCTGTATGGTGCTGGCCGATCCGGGTTACCATGACGCCCTGCGCAAACTGACACGCCAAGCCGGCACGCTGCTTCTGATCGACGAGACGCACACGATCTCGACCGGCCCCGGCGGCTATACGAGGAAGTATGGCCTCGACCCGGACCTCTTCGTGCTGGGCAAGCCGATTGCCGGAGGTGTGCCGGCCAGTGTCTGGGGCATGAGCGACGACGTTGCCTCACGCTACGCGGATTACAACAGGACCAAGGAGCCGGGCTATTCCGGCATGGGCACGACGCTGTCGGCCAACCCGCTGCAGTTCGCGGCGATGCGCGCCACGCTCGAAGAGGTGATGACCGAGGGGAATTACGACCGGATGGATCATCTGGCGCGGCGGCTCGATGCCGGGCTGATCGGCGTGATCGATCGCTATCGTCTGCCCTGGCATGTTTCCCGCGTCGGCGCCCGCGTCGAGTTCATCTGTGCGCCCGGTCCGCTGCGCAATGGCGCCGAGGCGGAAATGGCGCATGCACCGGAACTGGAGGCCGCCATCCATGTCGCGCTGGTCAATCGCGGCGTGCTGATCGCACCCTTCCACAACATGATGCTGATCTCGCCGGCGACCTCGGCTGCCCAGGTCAACCGGCTGATCACCGCCTTCGGCGCGGTTGCGGCGAAGCTTGCGGCATGAGACAAGCGGCGATGGACCACCCCAATGCCATGATAACCTCACCTTCGGGCTCGACACCTGCCGAGGCGCAAGCCTTTCTCGACGCCCATCCCGAGATCGAGGCCTTCGATATCGTCCTGACCGATGCCAATGGCGTCGGCCGTGGCAAGATCGTGCGCCGGCATGAGCTGAAAAGCATCTTCGAGGGCGGCCGCCACATGCCGATCTCGATCCTCGGCCTCGATATCACAGGCGAGGATGTACACGAGACCGGGCTGATCTGGACCACCGGCGACGGCGACCTCAGGGCCTGGCCGATCCCCGGCACGCTGGTGCCGCTCTATGGCACGAGCCCGCCGCGCGGCCAGTTGCTGATGGCGATGTACATGCTCGACGGCCGGCCGATGTCGTCGGATCCGCGGCTGGCGCTGGCTCGGCAGGTGGAGATCCTGGCGGCCAAGGGTCTCTATCCGGCCGGCGCCTTCGAACTTGAATTCTTCCTGCTGGCCAACGAACGCGACGCCGACGGCAAGGTGCAGCCCGCGCGCGCCGTGCTCGACGGCCGCGTCTCGGGCAAGACTGAAGTCTATTCGGTCGATCATCTGCACGGCATGGAGCCGCTGTTCTCCGACATCTATGCCGCGGCCAAGGCGCAAGGCATTCCGGCCGAGACGGTGATTTCCGAATATGCGCCCGGCCAGTACGAACTGACGCTGAACTACCGCAAGGATGTGATGCGGGCGGCCGACGATCTGGTCATGCTGAAGCGGCTGGTGCGGGCGCAGGCGCGCCGCCATGGCGTCACCGCCTGTTTCATGGCCAAGCCGATCGAGAAATATGCCGGCTCGGGCATGCATTTCCACGTCTCGCTGCAGGACAAGGCCGGCCGAAACGTCTTTGCCGAAGCCGGCGGCGAGAGCTGGTCGCTGCCGCTGCTGCAGGGGCTTGGTGGCCTCATCCAGACGATGGCGGAATCGATGCTGGTGTTTGCGCCGCACGCCAATTCCTGGCGGCGTTTCGTCTCGCAATCCTATGCGCCGGTGGCGCCGACCTGGGGCGTCAACAACCGCTCGGTGGCGCTACGCGTGCCGGCAGGCGACGCGAAGAACCGGCGCATCGAGCACCGCCCGTCCGGCGTCGACGCCAACCCTTATCTGATCGCCGCGACCGTGCTCGCCGGCATCATCAAGGGCATGGATGAAGGCCTCGATCCGGGCCCCGAAACGACCGGCAACGGCTATGAGGCAGCGGTCACGCGCACGACCATGCCTGTCGACTGGCGCGCCGCGATCGAAGCGGCGCGGACGTCCAGCTTCCTGAAGAACGCGCTCGGCGAGGACCTGCACCGGACGTTCGTGGCGATCAAACAGTCCGAGTATCTGCGGGTGGCACGCACGGTCAGCGAACTGGATTACCACCTCTATCTGCACGAGGTTTGATGGATTCATGATGGGCGGCGATCACTTTTTCGCCGCCTCCATCAAATGAGGTAGCGGATCTCCTGTTCAGAACATATCATGAACATATGAGCGCACTTACCGTCCGTGAAAAGCTGGCGATCCTCTCCGACGCCGCCAAATACGATGCCTCCTGCGCCTCTTCCGGTGCTGCAAAAAAGGATTCCTTGAAATCCGGCGGCATCGGCTCCACCGAAGGCATGGGCATCTGTCATTCCTACGCGCCGGATGGCCGCTGCATTTCCCTTCTCAAGATCCTGCTGACCAATTTCTGCATCTACGATTGCAGCTATTGCATCAACCGCTCGTCGTCCAATGTGCGGCGCGCCCGTTTCACCATCGAAGAGGTGGTGAAACTGACCATGGATTTCTACAGGCGCAACTATATCGAAGGCCTGTTCCTGTCCTCCGGCGTCGTCCGCTCACCGGACGAGACCATGGGCGAGATGGTCGAGGTGGCACGCCGGCTGCGCTTGGAGGAGAAGTTCTCCGGCTACATCCATCTGAAGACGATCCCGGAAAGTTCGGCGGAACTGGTCGAGAAGGCAGGGCTTTATGCCGACCGGCTGTCGATCAACGTTGAACTGCCGACCGATGAGGGCGTGAAGCGGCTGGCGCCCGAGAAGAAGCCGGAGACAATCCGGCTTTCCATGGCCAGGCTGCGCCAGAAGATGGAGGAGAAGGCTGAGCCGACTTTGAAGACCAAGAAGCGCGAACGCTTTGTGCCGGGCGGTCAGTCGACGCAGATGATCATCGGCGCCGACAAGACATCCGACGACGGCATCCTTCACACCAGCGCGCGGCTCTATGGCAGCTATCATCTGCGGCGCGTCTATTACTCGGCTTTCAGCCCCATTCCGGATTCGTCATCGTCGCTGCCCTTGCTGAAACCACCGCTGATGCGCGAGCACCGGCTCTATCAGGCCGACTGGCTGATGCGGTTCTATGGGTTTTCACAGCCGGAAATCCTTGCCGGGAGCAGCGACGGCATGCTCGATCTCGCCATAGACCCGAAGCTCGCCTGGGCGCTGCGCAACCGGGGACAGTTTCCGGTCGACATCAACCGCGCCGACCGCGAAGCGCTGCTGCGGGTGCCGGGTCTCGGCACCAAGGTGGTGGCGAAGATTTTGGAGACGCGCCGGCACCGGCGCATGCGGCTCGAGGACGTCGGACGGATCTGCCAGTCGGTCGCCAAGCTCAGGCCCTTCATCATCGCCGAAGGCTGGTCACCTGGTGCGCTGACCGACAAGGCCGGCCTGCGCGACAGGATCGCCTACTCCTGCGAACAATTATCGTTGTTTTGATCATGCGGCCGGCGCAACTCGATCTCGCCAGATACAGAGTTCGGCTCGACAGCGAGACGGATTTTGCCGGCTGGCGTGACGCGGCACGGCGGCTCGCCCTGAATGAGGTCAGGCCCGAGGACGTCGGCTGGCATGTCGCGCCGGGCTCTGATCAGGCAGAATTGCCTGAAGTGCCTGCGGGCGCGCAGCTCGTCGTGCCGCGCGACTTCATCGGGCATGCCGAAACGGCGTTCTGCCATTCCGATTCCGGCCGGTTTGCCTTTATCTACAGAGTGCTTTGGCGATTGCGCGACGAGCCTAAACTGCTGGAAATCGCGTCGGATCCCGACACCAGGCGGCTTGAGACCATGGAAAAGGCGGTGCGGCGCGACAGCCACAAGATGCACGCCTTCGTGCGCTTCCGAAAAATCGGCGACGGTGCCGATGAGCGCTATGTCGCCTGGTTCGAGCCGGATCATTTCATCGTCGAGCGCAACGCCGATTTCTTCGTCAGGCGTTTCACCGGCATGCGCTGGACGATCCTGACGCCCTATGCCTCCGCCGATTGGGATGGCGAAAGGCTGGCGATGGGGCCGGGTGCTGCCAAGGGCGATGCGCCTGATCAAGACGACACCGAGGCGCTCTGGCGGACTTATTTCGAGAACATCTTCAACCCGGCGCGGCTGAAGGTGAAGGCGATGCAAAGGGAGATGCCAAAGAAATATTGGCGGAACCTTCCCGAGGCCTCGCTCATTCCAGACATGATCGCAGGAGCGGACAAGGCCGCCAAGGACATGATTGCGAAGATGCCGACAACACCCGCGCCGCACCACGCAAAGGTGCAGGCACGGCATTGGCCGAAGCAACAGCCTGCCGAGACGGCGGAGGACGATGCCGCAAGCACGATTTCCGAGTTGCGTGAGGTAGCGAAAGGCTGCCGTCGCTGCCCGCTTTGGCGCGACGCGACGCAGACCGTCTTCGGTGAGGGCCCCGACAATGCCAAAGTGATCTTCGTCGGCGAACAGCCGGGGGATCAGGAGGATCTCGCCGGCAAACCTTTCGTTGGTCCGGCCGGCAAGGTGTTCGATGCGATCCTGGACGATGCCGGTGTCGATCGGCAAAAGGTCTATGTCACCAACGCAGTCAAGCACTTCAAGTTCGAGCCGCGCGGCAAGCGCCGCATCCACTCCAAGCCGAATTCCGGTGAGATTCAGGCCTGCCGCTGGTGGATCGACCAAGAATTCGAGCTGATCAAGCCTAACCTCGCCGTGGCACTCGGCGCGACAGCGGCGATGTCGCTGCTCGGCAAGGCGATCCCGGTGACAAAGATGCGCGGACAAGTGATCGAGCGCGAGGACGGATTGCGCGTGTTCATCACCATCCATCCCTCCTTCATCCTGCGCATCCACGATCGGGCGGACAAGGAAGCCGAACGCGAACGGTTCCTGCAGGATATGAAGCTGGTGAAGCGGCTGATGGCCGCCTGATCAGTTTTGTTTTTGCGCGATTCCAGACGGAAAACCGCTTCACACTTCCTGGAATTGCTTCAGCTACCTGATCAGAATTGCCCTGAGATCGTTGACATTCGTACCGGTCGGGCCGGGTACGAAAAGATCGCCAACCGCGTTGAAGGCCGTCCAGGCATTGTTGCCGGCAAGCATAGCCTTGGCGTCCACCCCGGCTGCGCGCATGCGCGATACGGTCGAGCCATCGGCGAAGGCGCCGGCATTGTCTTCCGAACCGTCGATGCCGTCGGTGTCGGCGGCCAGCGCGTGAATGCCGTCGACGCCATTGATGCCGATGGCGAAGGCCAGCAGGAATTCCGAATTGCGGCCGCCCTTGCCTTTTGCGCGCAGCGTCACGGTTGTCTCGCCGCCCGACAGGATCAGCACCGGCTTTTGAAATGGCCGGTTGCGCGTCGCCACTTCGCGCGCGATCGCGGCATGGACGCCGCCGACTTCGCGCGCTTCGCCCTCGATCGCATCGGAGAGGATGATGGCTTCAACGCCTTGCCGTTTCGCTTCCGCAACAGCCGCTTCGAGCGACACCCCGGCCGAAGCGATCAAATGCACCTCGTTGCGCGAAAAGCGCTCGTCATCCGGGCTTGGCGCATCGGCGGCCGGCGAATTGATATGCGCCATCACCGAGGCCGGCAGTTTCATGCCATAGGCCGATATCGAGGCCAGCGCGTCTGCGCGGCTGCCTGTATCCGGTACGGTTGGGCCGGAGGCGACCATTGCCGGATTGTCGCCGGGAATATCGGAGACGATCAGCGACACCACCCTGGCCGGCCATGCGGCCGCTGCCAGCCTGCCGCCCTTGATGGTGGAAAGGTGCTTGCGGATGGTGTTCATCGCCGCGATCGGCGCACCCGAGGCGAGCAGCGCCTCATTGACGGCGATCTCGTCGGCCAGCGTCAAGCCGCC
Organism: Mesorhizobium sp. M0715; assembly: GCF_040320355.1. NCBI lineage: Bacteria > Pseudomonadati > Pseudomonadota > Alphaproteobacteria > Hyphomicrobiales > Phyllobacteriaceae > Mesorhizobium > Mesorhizobium sp. M0715. The sequence goes on from NZ_JAMYPL010000002.1 coordinate 37,533, forward strand.
GGCGGGCGACGGCAACAGCGCCGATCCGCCGCCGGAAATCAGCGCCACCACTAGGTCATCCTCAGTCAGCCCCTGGACCTTGGCGAGCAGGCGCCGCGAGGCTTCCAGACCGGCAGCGTCCGGCACCGGATGAGCCGCCTCGATGATCTCGATGCGCTCGCAGGTCGCGCCATAGCCATAGCGGGTGACGACCAGCCCTTCGATCGGGCCGGCCCACACTTTCTCGAACGCTGCCGCCATCTGCGCCGAGCCTTTGCCCGCGCCGATGACGATGGTACGGCCCTTTGGCTTGGCCGGCAGATGATCCCGGATGGTTCGTTCCGGATCGGCGGCGGCAACGGCGGCGTTGAAGATGGAGGTCAGGAAGGCCTTGGGATCGAGCACGGTCATTCGGCGTCCCGAGGCAATGCCAGCCCGCGCTTGTCGACGCCCAAATGATCGCACAGCGCATCGACGACGACGCCATGATCCTCCCGCTCCGGCAGTCCGGAGACGGCGATCACACCAATGACGCCGGCGCCCTTGACGGTCACCGGAAAGCCACCGCCGGCCAGCACGTAGTCGGCAATATCCAGCCCTTCGCCGATCTTGAAGCTGCGGTCCGGGCGCTGCTGTTCCAGCACCATGCGGTAGGTGCTTCTCAGGAACCGCTTGACCACATTGGTCTTGCGCCGCGCCCAGTCGGGGTTCGAGGCGTTCGAACCCGGCATCGCGGCGTAGAACAGCGGCCGGTCCCACAGCCTGATGTCGACTATGATGGGCAGGTTCTCGGCAATTGCACGATCGCGAATGGCGGAGCCGATTTTGAAAGCGACGGCCTCGTCGAAGGTGGCGAAGACAAGGGTCTCTTCCTGTCTCTTGATCAGAGCGATGTCATCAGCAACGGCCATTTTCTTTCTCCGAAATCGTCACACGTCGTGTGTACGACAAGCTCCGCTCGGTCAAGCTTCCGTGGAGCGGCCCCTCATCCGGCCGCTTCGCGGCCACCTTCTCCCCGGTGGGGAGAAGAGGAAAGCGTCGGCACTGGCGATCTCCTCTCCCCTCGGGGAGAGGTCGGATTGCCCCGAATTGCCCTTGCAATTTGGTTGGCAATCCGGGTGAGGGTTCTTACCCCGCGATCATATCCGCCTTGGCTGGCCGCCCCGCCACATAAACCTCGCGGACAGTGCGGTCGTCACCCAGCGTTTGCAGGAGAAACAGTTCCTGCGCCAGCGTCTCGACCGTTTCCATCCTGAGCCGCATCGCCGGCGTTGCCCTGGCGTCCAGCACGACGATGTCGGCATCGCTGCCTTCATCCAGCGTGCCGATCTTGTCAGCCACCGACAGCGCCTCGGCATTGCCGCGCGTCATCTGCCAGAAGGACTGGAGCGGGTTGAGCTTCTCTCCGTTCAGCGCGATCACCTTGTAGCCCTCGTCCATGGTGCGCAGCATGGAGTAGTTGGTGCCGCCGCCGACATCGGTGGCAGCGGCGATCCGGACCGGCTTGTCGCGGCGCCGGAAGCGCTGGTAGTCGAACAGGCCGGAACCGAGGAACAGGTTGGAGGTCGGGCAGAACACCGCTACCGAGCCCGAGTCCGAAAGCGCATCCGCTTCGCGCTCCGACAGATGGATGCAATGTCCAAACAGGCTCTTTTTGCCCAACAGCCCGTAGTGCTCGTAAACGTCGGTATAGTCGCGCGACCACGGGTAGAGTTCCTGCGTGAAAGCGATTTCGGCGTGGTTTTCCGACAGATGCGTCTGCATGTGCAGGTCGGGATATTCCCGACACAGCGCGCCCGCCATCTCCATCTGCTCCGGCGACGAGGTGATGGCGAAGCGCGGCGTGATGGCGTAGTGCTGCCGTCCCTTGCCATGCCATTCCTTGATCAGCGCCTTCGTGTCGTCGTAACCCGATTGCGGTGTGTCGAGCACGCCGTCGGGCGCATTGCGATCCATCATCACCTTGCCGGCAATGTTGAGCATGTTGCGGTCATGCGACTCGGCGAAAAAGGCTTCGGCTGAAGCCTTGTGCACCGAGCAGTAGGCGGCGACCGTCGTTGTACCGTGGCGCACCATTTCGTCGAGGAACAGCCGCACGATGCGGCGGCCGTGCTGGGCGTTGGCGAACTTCGTTTCCTCCGGAAAGGTGTAGGTTTTCAACCAGTCGAGCAGTTCTGCGCCATAGGAGGCGATGACCTGCATCTGCGGAAAATGCACATGGGCATCTATAAAGCCGGGCAGCAGCAGATGCGGCCGGTGGTCGATTTTCTTCGCCGTCTCGCCGGCCTGCTTTTCAACATCGGCATAGGTGCCCGCAGCGACGATCCGGCGGTCGCGGATCAGCAGGCCGCCATCCTCCTCGTAGCGCCAGGCGGAATGATCGTCGATGGTCTGCGGCCAGCGCACGAAGGACAGCGTGCGGCCGCGCAGAAGTGTCGAGTTCATGCTATCTCCCTGCGCCTTCGAACCAAGCCACCAGCAGTGCCCTTTCCTTGTCGGTAATCTGGCTGACGTTGGCGGGCGGCATGGCGTGGCTGCGACCGGCCTGCAGATAGATCTCGCGGGCGTGGTTGGCGATATCCGCATCGGTGTCGAGCATCACGCCCTTGGGCGCATGATAGATGCCCTCATAGACCGGCTCCGCCGCGTGGCACATCGAGCAGCGGCCGAGCACGGTGTCGCGCACGGCCGGGAAATGCGCTGAAGCGACATAGATTTGCGCCGACGCCGATTCCTTGGGCTCGCCGGTCAGCACCTTCGGCGCGGTCGACAGCCAGATGATGACGATGAACAGGACAAGTGCCGCCATCCAGGTCCAGGTCGGGTTGCCCTTGCGCGCGTGGACCGAGTTGAAATAGTGCCGGATCAGCACGCCGATGATGAACACCAGCGAGGCGATGACCCAGTTGAACTCAGTGCCGAACGCCAGGGGATAATGGTTCGACAGCATCAGAAACAGCACCGGCAGCGTCAAATAGTTGTTGTGCAGCGAGCGCTGCTTGGCGATCTTGCCGTATTTCGGATCGGGCTTGCGGCCAGCGATGAGGTCGGCGACAACGATCTTCTGGTTGGGGATGATAACCATGAAGACGTTGGCCGACATGATCGTGGCGGTGATGGCGCCCAGATGCAGGAAGGCGGCGCGGCCGGTGAAGAGATGCGTCAGCCCCCAGGCGATGAACACCAGCACACAGTAGAGCACCAGCATCAGGCCGGTGTCGCTTTTGCCGAGCGGCGAGCGGCACAGCAGATCATAGACCACCCAGCCGACGCCGATCGTTGCCAACGACAGCAGGATGCCGACCGGGACGGACATTGGGAGCACGTTGGGATCGATCAGGAACAGATCGGCCCCGGCATAATAGACGACGCACAGCATGGCGAAGCCGGACAGCCAGGTGGCGTAGGATTCCCATTTGAACCAGGTCAGATGCTCGGGCATTTCGGCCGGCGCCACCAGATATTTCTGGATGTGGTAAAAGCCGCCGCCATGCACCTGCCATTCCTCGCCGAAGGCGCCGACGGGCATGCGGGGACGCTGGCGCAGGCCGAGGTCGAGCGCGACGAAGTAGAAGGACGAGCCGATCCAGGCGATGCCGGTGATGACGTGCAGCCAGCGCACGGCAAAACTTAGCCAGTCCCAGAAAATCGCGAAATCCATCATTGAAATCGTCCCTGCCGATTGGGCGACTTTACGGGTTGGAGCGCAAACGGAAAGAGGCGAGGCGCACGATGACTTTCAAAAAAAAATGGAAAATACTAGGGTAGTCACACGCAGCAGGATGGGAGCCGCCCGAAGGCGGCCTCAGGAAAGCCACGAAACCGCATGGCCTATCTGGACAACATTGCCGTCTTCGTTCGCGTGGTCGAACTCGGCAATCTGTCGGCGGCCGGTCGCGACATGCGGATTTCGCCGGCGGTCGCCTCCAACCGCATCAAGGAGTTGGAGAAGCACCTGGGCGTGCGTCTGTTCAACCGCACGACGCGGCAATTGATGCCGACCGAGCATGGCACGGTTTTTTACGGGGGCGCCAAGCAGGTCTTGGAGGCGATCACCGAGGCGGAAGCCGCGGTCTCGGCGCTTTCCGGCCAGCCGCGCGGCACCATCCGCGTTACGGCACCCTTGGGCCTCGGCCGCCGGCTGGTCGCCTCGGGCATTCCCGATTTTCACGACAAATACCCAGACATCGAGGTGAGGCTGAGGCTTTCGGACCACAATGTCGACATCATGAAGGAAGGCATCGATGTCGCCTTCCGGCTCGGCATCATCGAAGATTCCAGCCTCAGGATGCGCGGCATCATGGAATGCGAGCGCGTGCTGGTGGCGGCGCCGAAATATCTCGAGGCCCGCGGCGAACCGTTGGAGCCGCAGGAGCTGATCGGCAAGAAGCACGACTGCCTGATGCTGCGTTATTCCGGCGCGCGCGAATATGTGTGGACGCTGCAGACCCCCACAGGCCCGCAGAAATTCGAGGTGCACGGGCCCTACGACACCGACGATGGCGACGTGCTGACCGGCTGGGCGCTTTCGGGGCGCGGCATCATCAACAAGCCGCGCTTCGAGGTCGAGCCATTCATCCGCGACCGGCGGCTGAAGGTGATCCTGAGCAGCACGCCACCGACACCGGTGCAGTTCGCCGCCGTCTATCCGCACAAGAAGCTGCAGGATCCAAAAGTACGGCTGCTGCTCGACTTCATGGCCGAGCGCTGCCAGCGACTGATCAACGATCTGCTAGCTGGGAAATAATGCTGGCCGGCACGTGACCGGCGCTTGGCCCAGCGCCAGCGGTTGCCATCCCTGGATGTGGCGAACATAGTTCGGGTGGTATTTCGTCTCGCAGGGACCATCGATGGACAACGGCGCCACAATGCATCTTGCCGTTTCGCTGTTTCCGGGAACCATCGATCCATCACCGGGGCGGGAATTCAGCCGCCTGGCCGGTTTAGTGCAAAAGGCCGAAGCGGCGGGCCTGGACATGGTGCTGCTTGCCGATTCAGCGCCGGCTTCCGGCGGCGGTGCCGCGAACAGTCCGATGCCCTTCGAAGCGACCACTTTGCTGGCCGCATTGGCAACTGTCACAAGCAGGATCGGCCTGGTTGCCGCTGCCTCGACAATTGCCCACCAACCCTACAATCTGGCGCGCCGTTTCGCTTCGCTCGACATCATCAGCCATGGCCGCAGTGGCTGGAACGCGACCATGGCGCAGGCGCCACGGGAAACAGCCAATTTCAGCCGGCCCGAAGGATTTTCGCCTGACGATTTCCGCCGTCGCAGTGAGGAATATATCGGCATCGTGCAAGGTCTGTGGCAGGGCTGGGATGCGGACGCGCTGCTGTTCGACCAGAGCGGCGGCCGCTTCCACGACCCCGAAAAAATGCACCTGCTCGAGCACAAGGGCGCGTTCTTTTCCGTGCGCGGACCGCTGAACGTCGCCCGGTCGCCGCAGGATACGCCAGTGCTCGTCTTGTCGGGCCTGCAGGAATCCGACTTCGATATTGCCGCTCGCACCGCCGATATCATCCTGCTGGACGGCGGACCGGTGGAGGGCACGACAGAACGCTATGACGATATCCGGCGCCGTGTCACGGCGTGCGGACGCGATCCGGACGCTGTGAAAGTGCTGACGAACGTCGCGCCTACCGCTGATAGTAAGCCGGCTGCCCTCGCCGAGAGGCTGGAAAAGGAATTCCGGGCGAGAGGCTGCGACGGGTTCAACATCCTGATGCCGGCACAGCTTTCAGCGCTCGACGATTTCGTCGATCTGGTTTTGCCGGAACTGAGGCAGCGCGGCCTGTTTCGAGAGAACTATCGCGGCACGACGTTGCGCTCGCATCTCGGGCTTGCCGGCGGAGGTGACCGATGACCGCTCGCCAGATGAAACTCGGCGCCTTCCTGTGGGCGACAGGCCACCACATCGCCGCCTGGCGCCATGCCAAGGCGCACGTCACCGCCGGCACTGACATCGACCACTACATCGCGCTGGCGCGCACGGCAGAGGCGGCGAAGTTCGACATGATCTTCTGCGAGGACGCCGCCGGCCTGCGCGAGGCCAATATCGGCATCGCCAGCCAGACGTCGCGCTCGATCGGCTTCGAGCCGATCAGTCTGCTTTCGGCGCTTGCCGTCCAGACCAGCCGCATCGGCCTCGTCTCGACAGCCTCGACGAGCTACAACGAGCCCTATGGGCTCGCACGAACCTTCCTGTCGCTCGATCATCTGAGTGGCGGCAGGGCCGGCTGGAACCTGGTCACCTCGGCCAGCCCCATCGAGGCCGCCAATTTCGGCTCGACCGGCCTCAAGCCCCATGCCGATCGCTATGAGCGCGCGCGTGAATTCGCCGAAGTCGTCACCGGGCTCTGGAACGGCAAGCTCGGCGCCTCCGGTCACGACGGCCAGAGCTTTTCGGTTCGCGACCCGCTCGATCTGCCACGCTCGCCGCAGGGCGCCCCGGTCATGGTTCAGGCCGGCGCCTCGGATGTCGGCCGCGACCTTGCCGCCCGCACCGCCGATGTGGTGTTCACCGCGGCGCAGACCTTCGAGGAAGCGAAGGCCTTTTACGACGATCTCAAGGGACGTCTGGCGGCCTATGGGCGCGAGCCTGACGACATCAAGATCATGCCCGGCGTCGCGCCGGTGGTGGCGGAGACCGAAGCGGAGGCCCTTGAAAAATATGAGGAATTGCAGGCGCTGATCCCCGACGATGTCGGCGTTGCGCTGCTGTCCAGCTATCTCAGCATCTCCGATCTGTGGCGCTACCCGATCGACGGGCCGCTGCCGGATCTGCCGGAGAGCGAGGGGATGAAAAGCCGGCAGGCGCTGGTCATCGAGCAATCGCGCCGCGACGGCCTCTCCATCCGCCAGCTTGCCCGGCATTTCGCCGGCGCGCGTGGCCATTGGCGCATCGTCGGCACTGCGGCCCAAGTCGCCGACGAACTGCAGGCTCGGTTCGAGGGTGGCGCGGCCGACGGTTTTAACGTCATGCCGTCATATTTCCCAGGCGAACTGGATGCCTTTGCCACGCTCGTCGTGCCGGAACTGCAGCGACGCGGCCTGTTCCGCAAGGAGTACGAGGGCCGCACATTGCGCGACCAACTGGGTTTGAAACAGCCGGTTAACTGCGGCGCAGCTTAGCCCGCCATCACCCTGCCATGCGGAATTTGGTGGTCGGCACTTAAGGCTGCGCTGTGACTGACCAGCGCCGTCATGATCTCGGCCGCGGCCAGCGCCGCAATAACCTGTGGGCGCTTGTCCTTGACGGTGTCGCCGCCGATTGGCGAGACGAGGCGGGCAAACTCGGCTGGCCTGCCGTCCGCCGATTTCAGGAACCAGGTCCTGAACGTCGCTTTCTTGGTCTTCGAGCCGATCATGCCGACATAGGCGGCATCGCCGCGTTTCAGCGCCTCGGCGACGATCAGGAAATCCAGCGCATGATCGTGGGTCAGGATGGCGAAGGCGGCGCCAGCGGGAGCGTTTCGCACCATCGCTTCCGGCATAGCTGTCAGCCTGGTCTCGACGGATTCCGGCATGCCTTCCAGTGCTTCGGCCCGCGTCTCGATGACGATGCCGTGCACGGGAAGAAGTGCGATCGTCGACGCCAGCGCCTGGCCGACATGGCCGCCGCCGAAGATGTAGACACGCGGCAGGTGCGCCTCCTCGGCTTCCGCAGCCGCAACCAGATCGGCGGCAAGGGCTGCATCGACGAGCCGGATCAGCACTTCGACGCGCCCGCCGCAGCATTGGCCGATTTCCGGGCCTAGCGGCACATCGAGGGTCGCGCGGCTTTCCCTGCCCCTTGAGGGGAGGGTGGCGGCGAAGCCGCCGGGTAAGATCGGATCGGCGCGGGTTCTCTCCCCCCTTGAGGGGGAGAAAAGCATCTGCCGGGCTTTGTCGATCGCCATGTATTCGAGTTGACCGCCGCCGATGGTGCCAAAGATCGCCGCCTGCGAGACGAGCATGAAGGCGCCCTTCTCGCGTGGCGTCGAGCCTTTTGTTCCGGTCACTTCGACCAGGGCAACCTGGCCGGCGCTGGTGAGAAAGGCTTTCAGGCTTTGCACTTTCGAGTTCATGGTTCACATTCCCGAATGGGAAATATAGGTTTTTCGGCCCAGATTGCACATTCTGCCAGATTCAGGCGCCGGCCTTCGTCTCTTTCTTCAGCCTCTCGATCGCCATCAGCACCCGCTCCGGCGTTGCAGGAGCATCGAGGCGCGGACAGATCTTGTGGTCGGCGACGCTGGCCACTGCATCCGACAGGGCGTGCAGCACCGACATGCCGAGCGGGAACGGCGGCTCGCCGACTGCCTTGGAGCGGTGGATGGTCGGCTCGCTCGCTTCCGGCCAGTCGGCCAAGGTGACGTTGAATATCTTCGGCCGGTCGGAGGCGAGCGGGATCTTGTAGGTCGATGGCGCGTGCGTGCGCAGCCGGCCCTTGGCGTCCCACCACAGTTCTTCCGTCGTCAGCCAGCCCATGCCTTGGATGAAGCCGCCCTCGATCTGGCCGATGTCGATGGCGCTATTCAGAGATCGGCCGCAGTCATGCAGAATATCGGTGCGCTCGACCATGTATTCGCCGGTCAGCGTGTCGACCGAGACCTCCGAGCATGACGCGCCATAGGCGAAATAGTAGAAGGGGCGGCCTTCGCCCTTGTCGCGGTTCCAATGGATTTTCGGCGTCTTGTAGAAACCCGCCGCCGACAGCTGGATGCGGGCCATATAGGCCTGCTTGACGAGGTCGGCGAAGGCGATCTCCTGGTTGCCGATGCGCACCCGGTTGGGCAGGAACAGCACCTGATCGCGCGGCACCTGATATTTTTCGGCGGCGAAATCGATCAGCCGGTCCTTGATCTGGCGAGCGCCGTTTTGCGCCGCCATGCCGTTGAGGTCGGAGCCGGACGACGCCGCCGTGGCCGAAGTGTTCGGCACCTTGCCGGTCGTGGTCGCGGTGATCTTCACCTGGTCTAGGTCGATCTGGAACTCTTCCGCCACTACCTGCGCCACTTTGACGTAGAGGCCCTGCCCCATCTCGGTGCCGCCATGGTTCAGATGCACCGAACCATCGGTATAGACGTGCACCAGCGCGCCGGCCTGGTTGTAGTGGGTGGCGGTGAACGAGATGCCGAACTTGACCGGCGTCAGCGCCAGGCCCCGCTTGATGAAACGGCTGTTGGCATTGAAGGCCGATATTTCGCGCCGTCGCCGCGCATAGCTGGCGCTTTCCTCCAGCTCGGCGACGATGCGCTGGATGATGTTGTCATCGACCGTCTGGTGGTACGGCGTGATGTTGCGCTCTGATATGCCGTAGAAATTCTTCTTGCGGATTTCGAGTGGATCCTTGCCGACGGCAAAGGCGACCTCGTCGATGACGCGCTCGGCACTCACCATGCCTTGCGGGCCGCCGAAACCACGGAAGGCGGTGTTCGACACGGTGTTGGTGTAGAGCGGCGCCGATTGCGCATGCACAGCCGGCCAGAAATAGGTGTTGTCGCAGTGGAACAGCGCGCGATCCGTCACCGGGCCGGAAAGGTCCGACGAAAAACCGCAGCGCGCCGCGAACATGAAATCGACACCGAGGATGTTGCCCTCGTCATCGAAGCCGACTTCGTAGTCGACGAGGAAATCATGACGCTTGCCGGTGGCGATCATGTCGTCATCACGGTCGGGCCGGATTTTCACGGCGCGATGGTGTTTCTTCGCGGCGATCGCCGCCAATGCGGCAAACTGGTTGCCTTGCGTTTCCTTGCCGCCGAAGCCGCCGCCCATGCGGCGGATTTCCACCGTGATGGCGTTGCTCGGCACGCCGAGCGCATGGCTGACCATGTGCTGGACTTCGCTCGGATGCTGGGTCGAGGAATAGATGGTGACGTCCTGATCCTCGCCCGGAACGGCCATGGCGATATGGCCTTCGAGGTAGAAGTGTTCCTGGCCGCCGATGCGCATTTTTCCCTTTAGCCGGCGCGGCGCCTGACGGATCGCTGTAGCGGCATCGCCGCGCTTCAGGGTGAGAGGCGGCGTGACGAGCTTGTCCTTCTTCGGATCGAGCGCGCCAATGTCGGTGACGAAGGGCAATTCCTTGTATTCGACCTTGGCCAATCTGGTGGCGCGACGCGCCTGCTCGCGCGTCTGCGCAATGACGCAAAAGATTGGCTGGCCATAGAATTGCACCTTGCCGTCGGCCAGCACCGGCTCGTCGTGGCGGCCTGTCGGCGAAATGTCGTTCTCGCCCGGCACATCCTTGGCCGTCAGCACGTCGACAACACCGGGCGCTGTACGCACCGCCGAGAGATCCATGCTGGTAACCGTGGCATGCGTGGCGGCAGAAAGCCCGAGGCAGCCATGCAGCGTGCCGGCCGGTTCCGGCATGTCGTCGATATAGACGGCGGTGCCGCTGACATGCTTGTGGGCGGAGTCGTGGCGCTGATCGGTGGCGACGCCGCCGGCGATCTTTTCAGCCTTCAGATTGGGGGGAGCGTGCTTGTTCATCATGCCGCCTCGTGCCTCGAAACCTGGATCGGCTCCCTGGTACCGCTGGTCTCGGCGAAGAAGCGCAGCAAGAGATTGCGCGCCGCGAGCGCACGATACTCGGCCGAGGCCCGCATGTCGGTGAGCGGGGTGAAATCCCTGGCATATTCGACCATCGCCGCGTCAACCGTGGTCTCCGTCCATGGCTTGCCGAGCAGCGCTTTTTCGACAGAAGACGCCCGCTTCGGCGTCGCCGCCATGCCGCCATAGGCAATGCGCACCTCCGCCACCGTGCCATCGCTGGCCAGCGTCAAGAAGAAGGCGCCGAGGGCCGCGGTGATGTCCTCATCGCGGCGCTTGGTGATTTTGTGGACGGCGAATTTCGTGCCCTTGACCGGAACCGGAACGTGCACGGCCTCGACGAATTCGCCCGGCTGCCGGTCCTGTTTGCCATAGGCAATGAAGAAGGTTTCCAGTGGAATCGAGCGCCGCTTCTTGCCCTTGCGCAGGGTGAGACTTGCGCCAAGAGCGATCAAGGGCGGCGGCGTGTCGCCGATCGGCGAGCCGTTGGCGATATTGCCGCCGATGGTCCCCATGTTGCGCACCTGTTCGCCGCCGATGCGATCGAACAACGGCCCCAGCGCCGGGATACGCTTCGCCAATATCGCGAAGGCATCAGTGTAGGTGACGCCCGCGCCGATCGAAATGATGCCGTTGTCTTCCGAGATGGTGCAAAGTCCGTCGAGATTGCCGATGAAAATGGCCGGCGAAATATCGCGCATGTGCTTGGTCACCCAGAGGCCGACATCGGTTGAGCCGGCAACGATGGTGGCGTTGGGGTCCCTGTCCAGCACAGCGGCGAAATCGTCGACATTGCCCGGTACGACCAGCCGCGTCTTGGCCGAACCGATCTCAATCCGGGCGCCGTCATGCATGGCCTCGAGCCTGGCGGTGATCGCCTTGCGCTCCGCCGCCAGCGGATCTTTTGCCGCTTTGCCGTAGCTCGAGATGGCCTGGGCCGCGCGCATGATCGCCTCGTAGCCGGTGCAGCGGCAGAGATTGCCTTGCAAGGCCTTTTCGATATCCGCGTTCGACGGATTCGACGACTTCATCCACAGGCCATAGAGCGACATGACGAAGCCCGGTGTGCAGAAGCCGCATTGCGAGCCGTGGAAATCGACCATCGCCTGCTGCACCGGATGCAGTTGGCCTGATACGCCGCGCAGATGCTCGACGGTCACGACATGGGTGGCGTCCAACGAGCCGAGGAAACGGATGCAGGCATTGACGCTTTCATAGACCAGCCCGCCGGCCGAGAGCTTGCCGACCAACACGGTGCAGGCGCCGCAATCGCCCTCGGCGCAGCCTTCCTTGGTGCCGCGCAGCGACCGGTCGAGCCGCAGCCAGTCGAGCAGGGTCGCGTCGGGTGCCACCGACGAAAGCGCGACGTCCCTGCCGTTGAGGATGAAGCGGATTTCATTGCGGATGCTAATTTTGGCCATGCCTCAGCTCCCCCTGTAGGTCGAATAGCCATAGGGCGAGACGAGCAGCGGCACATGGTAGTGCAGCGGTTCGGCCATGCCGAAGCGGATCGGTATCACATCGAGAAAGGCGGGGTTCGGCAGGCTCGACCCCTGCTGGCGCAAATAGTCGCCTGCGGCGAAGACCAGTTCGTATTCTCCGGGGCGGAACTCCGCGCCGGCGAGCAGCGGCTTGTCACAACGGCCGTCGGCATTGGTGACAACGGTCTTCAAATGTGTCCGCGCCTTGCCCTCGAGGTGATAAAGCGCGATCGACAATCCCGCCGCCGGCTTGCCTGTCGCCGTGTCGAGGACATGGGTCGTCAGACGCCCGCCATCGGCATTCGACGTTTCTGCCATTGGCCGCCTCCCATTTCCGGTACGAGCGAATTGGCCCGGTACGATCAAGTATCAACAGTGAATTGTGCGCCAATTAAAGGCGATGCATAAGTCCCGGTCGAGCGGAGTGCGACAAAAACACTTTCAAAAATTTTCGGGGGAATGCGAGAAGCACCCTTTCGATATTCTGATCATACTTCGGGCCATGCCCGGCGGGAGGGACGATGCGTTACAGCAGAGACATGCGCGGCTACGGAGTCAATCCGCCGGACCCGAAATGGCCTGGCGGCGCGCATGTCGCCGTGCAGTTCGTCGTCAACTACGAGGAAGGCGGCGAGAACTGCGTGCTGCATGGCGACAAGGCGTCCGAAGCCTTCCTGTCGGAAATCGTCGGCGCGGCACCCTGGGTGGGCCAGCGCCACTGGAACATGGAATCCATCTACGAATACGGTGCCCGCGCCGGTTTCTGGCGGTTGCTGCGGCTGTTCAGCGAGGCCGAGGTGCCGATCACCTGCTATGGCGTCGCCACCGCGCTCGCCCGTTCGCCGGATCAAGTCACGGCCATGCAGGAAGCCGGCTGGGAGATCGCCTCGCACGGGTTGAGATGGATCGACTACCGCGACCACAGCGCCGAGGATGAGCGCCGCGACCTCGAGGCGGCGATCAAGCTGCACTACGAAGTGACCGGCGCGCGCCCGACCGGCTGGTATACGGGTCGCACATCGATCAACACAGTGCGGATTGTGGCGGAAGAAGGCGGTTTCGACTATGTGTCGGACACCTATGACGACGAGCTGCCCTACTGGTTCGAGCATGATGGCGGCGCGCAGCTCATCATTCCCTATACGCTCGACGCCAACGACATGCGGTTCGCAACGCCGCAGGGCTTCAACTCCGGCGACCAGTTCTTTGCCTATTTGAAGGACAGCTTCGACACGCTCTATGCCGAGGGCAAGGCAGGCCGGCCACGCATGATGAACATCGGCCTGCACTGCCGCCTCGTCGGGCGGCCGGGCCGGGTGGCGGCGCTGAAGCGCTTCGTCGACTATGTGAAGTCGCACGACAGGGTCTGGCTGGCGCGGCGCATCGACATCGCCCGCCACTGGCAAGAGGTCAATCCTTATCAACCGGCGGCACTCCGCCCCTCGAAGATGGAATTCGAGACCTTCGTCCACACTTTCGGCGGCGTGTTCGAGCATTCGCCCTGGATCGCCGAACGCGCCTACGAACTGGAACTGGGCCCGGCGCATGACACTTCAGGCGGCCTGCACAATGCGCTTTGCCGTGTCTTCCGGTCCGCCAGCGAAACCGAGCGGCTTTCCGTGCTCAACGCTCATCCCGACCTTGCCGGCAAACTTGCCAAGGCCAAACGGCTGACGGCGGAATCGACCAGGGAACAGGCTTCGGCCGGCCTCGACGCGCTGACCGACAAGGAGCGCGAACTGTTTTCCAAGCTCAACGCCGCCTACGTCACCACTTTCGGTTTCCCCTTCATCATCGCGGTGAAGGGCAAGACGAGGCAAGAGATTCTGGCGGAATTCGAGGCGCGCATCGGCAACAGCCGCGGCGTCGAATTCGAAACCGCCTGCAAACAGGTCGAGCGCATCGCGCTGCTCCGCCTCAAAGACATGCTTCCGCAATAGGTTTGAACCCATGGATACGATCAGGATGCCCGAGCGAACCTATTACGCACCACATGGCGGCCACCCCGGCCAGAGCGAGCTTCTGACCGGCCGCGCCGTCTTCACCGAGGCCTATGCCGTCATTCCCCGGGGTGTGATGCAGGACATCGTGACCAGTGCGTTGCCGTTCTGGGACAAGACCCGCGCCTGGATCTTGTCGCGACCGCTATCCGGTTTTGCCGAGACGTTCTCGCAATACATTGTCGAGGTCGCGCCGAGCGGCGGCAGCGAGCGGCCGGAACCCGATGCCGGCGCCGAGGGCGCCCTGTTCGTGGTCGAGGGCGAGTTGACGGTTCTGCTTGCCGGCAAGAAGCATGTCTTGCGGCCCGGCGGCTTTGCCTTCCTGCCGCCGGCCAGCGGCTGGACGGTTCGCAACGAAAGCAAGGCCGACGTGCGCTTCCACTGGATTCGCAAGGCTTACGAGGTGGTTGGCGGTCTCGATGTGCCGGAAGCCTTCTTCACCAACGAGCAGGAGATCGCGCCAACCCCTATGCCCGGCACCGAAGGCCGCTGGGCGACGACGCGGTTCGTCGATCCGGCCGATTTGCGCCACGACATGCACATGACCATTGTCACGCTGGAACCCGGCGCGGTCATTCCCTTCGCCGAGACCCATGTCATGGAGCATGGGCTCTATGTGCTGGAGGGCAAAGCGGTCTATCGCCTCAACCAGGACTGGGTCGAGGTCGAGGCCGGCGACTATATGTGGCTGCGCGCCTTCTGTCCGCAGGCCTGCTACGCGGGCGGCCCGGGAAAATTCCGCTATCTGCTCTACAAGGACGTGAACCGGCACGCCAAGCTCGGCGGCGCCGGTGTCCCCGGGCGGACGCCGTGACGCGGATCATTGCGCGGCCACTGACCCGCGAGAGCTTTGCTCCGTTCGGCGACGTCATCGATATGGGCGGCGACAACCACTACCCGATCAATGGCGGCCGCGCGGAACGCTATCACGATCTGGCGACCGCCGAGGCGATCGGACCGAATGCCCGCGTGCTGATCTCGATGGTGCGCGGCACGCCTTACGAACTGCCGCTGAAGCTGAGCATGGTCGAGCGCCACCCCTTCGGCAGCCAGGCCTTCATCCCGCTGTCGCCGCGCCCATTTCTGGTCGTCGTCTGCCATGATGGCGATGAGGGGCCGGGCGAGCCGCATGCCTTCACCACCGCACCCGGACAAGGTATCAACTATTCCCGCAATCTCTGGCATGGCGTGCTGACGCCGCTCGGCGAGCCTCAGGACTTCCTGATCGTCGACCGGGGCGGCGACGGCTCCAATCTCGAAGAATTCCATTTCTCGCATGCTTACGAGATCCATCTCCCTTAATTTTTTGTGCATGTCGTTACCCCAAAACCGGGGCACTTTTGGGCGACATGCAGCAGGAGAGCCTGAAATGACCGACATTTCTTTGATCGACCGCCTGCTCGACGTGATCGAACACGACATCGTGCCGAAGACGGCCGACGGTGTTGTCCATGGCAACAAGCTGTTCGGCGCGGCGATCCTGCGCAAGGACGACCGTTCGCTGGTGCTGGCCGAGACCAACAACGAGAGGGAAAACCCGCTCTGGCATGGCGAGGTGCACTGCCTGAAACGTTTCTACGAAATGCCGAAGGCGGAGCGCGTCGATACAAGAGACGCCATTTTCCTCGCCACGCATGAGCCCTGCTCGCTCTGCCTGTCGGCGATCACCTGGACTGGCTTCGACAATTTCTACTATCTGTTCAGCCACGAGGATTCGCGCGACAGTTTTGCCATCCCGCACGATCTGAAGATCCTGAAAGAGGTCTTCACCCTCGACCCCGGCGGCTACAATGCCGAGAATGCCTACTGGAAGAGCTTTTCTATCCGCAGGCTGGTGCGAGCGTTGCCCGAGGTAGAGCGGCAACGGCTGGAAATACGCATCGGCGCGATTTCGGCGCGCTACGATGATCTGTCCGGCGTCTATCAGGCGAACAAGGACGATAACGACATCCCGCTGAATTAGGGCTCTCGGCCTACCGGGGGGCACCCTTGAATTGCCACCTTTATGGTGGCATATTGCGTCATGGAGAAACGAAGGCTCACCTACGATCTTGATGCCATCAAGACGACGTTCGGGTCTGTCGATACGCTGGCGATCACGACGTCCGCTCTGCGGGATGCCACAGGCCTTGGCTTCGACCGTGCCGGCGTCGTCGAGGTAATCGGCGGCATGACGAGGAAAATGTTCGTGAAATCCATGACGACCTTTGCGGATCACCGGGTCTGGCAGGATGCCTATCACGTGCCCGTGCGCGACCTGATCCTCTACGTGAAATTCCAAGCGGATTCGTGACCGAGTTCACGGTCATGTCGTTCAAGGAGAAATGACCATGGCGACAAGAGAAGAAAATCGGACCATGATTTCCCCCGAAACCGGGGAAACGCTCACGCGTGACGTGCGTCCATTCACAGTGGCGTACAAGGGCGAGAGCATAATTGTCGACCTTCCGGGTTACTATCCAGCATCCGGTGACGAGGGTGTGCATATCGGAGGCGACATGGCTGCCGTCGATGCCGCACTACGCGCCCTCAAGGAGAGGATCGATGGCGTGCCGGCCCCGGCAACCATCCGCCGCATGCGCACAAAGCTCAATCTGTCGCAGCGCGAGGCAGGATCCCTGTTCAAGGTCGGCGAGAATGCTTTCGACAAGTATGAAAGGGGCCTGATCGAGCCGAGTGGCCCGACCATTCAATTGATGACGCTGCTGGAAAAACATCCTGAACTGCTGGATGAATTGCGGTAGCGGCACAGGTCGCATTTTTCGCTGCTCCAGTCGCGAATGGTGATTGAAAGTCGTCGCGCCGCGGGGCGTTATGCGGGCCATGAAAACAGTCACCGAATTTCCCCGCAAGGTCGTCGAGTTCCCGGATATGGGCATCGTCATGCCGGATGGCTGCCGGCTGTCGGCGCGGGTCTGGATGCCGGAAGATGCCGGCGATGATCCGGTGCCGGCGATCCTCGAGCATCTGCCCTACCGCAAGCGCGACGGCACCATCTTTCGCGATCAGCTGACGCATCCCTATTTCGCCGGCCACGGCTATGCCTCTATCCGCGTCGATATGCGCGGCAATGGCGATTCCGAAGGGCTGATGGACGACGAATATTCCGAGCAGGAATTGCAGGACGCCTGCGACGTCATCGCCTGGGCGGCAAGCCAGCCCTGGTGCAACGGCAATGTCGGCATGATAGGCATTTCCTGGGGCGGCTTCAACTGCCTGCAGGTGGCGGCCAAGCAGCCGCCGGCGCTCAAAGCGGTGATCAGCCTGTGCTCGACCGTCGACCGCTACGCCGACGACATTCACTACAAGGGCGGCTGCCTGCTGATCGAGAACTTCGGCTGGGCCTCGACCATGCTGTCCTACTCGTCGCGGCCGCCGGACCCGCTGCTGGCCGGCGACAACAGATGGCGCGATCTGTGGCTGACCCGGCTGGAGAACCAATCCTTCCTGGCGCCGCTGTGGCTGAAGCACCAGCACCGTGATGCCTACTGGAAGCGCGGCTCGATCTGTGAGGATTTTTCCGCCGTCAAAGCCGCGGTGCTGTCGATCGGCGGCTGGCATGACGGCTACCGCAACACGGTCTCGCATCTGGCCAGCAACATCGAAGCCCCGGTCAAGGGCATTATCGGGCCATGGATCCACAAATACCCGCATTACGCAGGACCAAAACCCGCCATCGGCTTCCTGCAGGAGGCCTTGCGCTGGTGGGACCGCTGGCTCAAGAGTGTCGAAACCGGTGTCGAGTCCGACCCGGCCTACCGCGCCTATGTCATGGACAGCGTGCGTCCGGCGCGCTGGCACCCCGAGCGTCCCGGCCGCTGGATTGCCGAGCAGCAATGGCCCTCGCCAACCATCAAGACGCAGACGGTCGATCTGATCCCCGCAACAGAAAAACCGGCCATCGTTGCCTCGCCGCAAAGCTGCGGCTTGGCCGGCGGCGAGTATTTTCCCTTCACCTTCGGCCCCGAACTGCCAGGCGATCAGCGCCCCGACGATGCGCTGTCGGTGTGTTTCGACCAGCCGGAACTCAGTCAGGCCATCGACATCGTCGGCGCCCCGGAAGTCGAATTGCGGCTGTCCTCCGACCGTCCGCAGGCCAACATTGCGATCCGACTCTGTGACGTGCATCCCGATGGCGCCTCGGAACTGATTTCCTATGGCGTGCTCAATCTGACGCATCGCAATTCGCATGAATTTCCCGAGGCGCTGGTGCCGGGCGAACCCGTGTTCGTGCGCGTCGTGCTCGATCAATGCGGCTATCGCGTTCCGCCCGGCCACCACCTGCGTGTTGCCGTTTCGAACGCCTATTGGCCTGCCATCTGGCCGTCGCCGGAGCCGGTCCGGCTGACCTTGTCGGCGGCGACGCTCCGCTTGCCGCTGCGGCCGCTGGCGACAGACGACGAAGCGGCGTTCGCCGAACCGGAAGGTGCCACTCCCTGGGCAACGGAGACGATCCGCGCCAGCAATTCCGAGCGCCATATCGATCGTGACGAAAAGACGGGAATCGTGACGCTTTTCATCATTGATGATTTCGGTGAGGTCCGCGATCTCGATCACGGTCTTGCCAATGGCAGCATTGCCCGCGAGACCTGGACGATCCATCCCGACGATCCGCTGTCGGCCTCGGGCAAGACGCACTGGACACAGACCCTGTCGCGAAACGGATGGTCGGTACGCACCGAAACGACAGCCGAAATGCGATCGGACGCGCAAAACTTCATCGTCAGCGCCAGAATCGAGGCCTATGAGGACGAAACGCTCGTCTTCGAGCGCAATTTCGAGGAGAAGGTGCCGCGCGCGCTTCTTTGAGCGCCGATTTCATTGGTCCAATTGCGACGTACGATTTACGCCACGGCATGTCGCATTCGGTCTTGCTTACCGCTTTCCCTTGCGGTCATTATTCTCCTCACAAGAAACAAGAAAAACGACCGCAGAGTCGAACCAACAGAGTGAGGAACTCAAAATGTCGAACGAACTGGAATTTCTTAGCCGGCGTGTCGCGTCGGGCAAACTGAGCCGTCGTGATTTTCTCGGCCGGGCGGCGGCGCTCGGTATCTCCGCACCCTTCGCTAATTCGCTGCTTTCAAGCGCTGCACGCGCGGCAGGTCCGGTCAAGGGCGGCACACTGAAGGCCGGACTTGTCGGCGGCGAGTCCACCAACAGCCTTGATCCGGCACTGTTCATGACTCAGGTGCCGTTCGCCTTCGGCAAGATGTGGGGCGAATTGATTGTCGAGCTTTCGCCGGAAGGCAAGCTCGAGAACCGCATCGCCGAGGAGATCGGCTCGTCGGACGACGCCAAGGTGTGGACGCTGAAGATCCGCGACGGCGTCGAATTCCACAACGGCAAGACGGTGACCGCCGAGGACGTGGCCGCCACACTTGAGCGCCATTCCGACGAGAAGTCGAAATCCGGCGCGCTCGGCTACATGAAGGGCATCGAGACCATCAAGGCCAGCGGCAAGGAAGTCGTGCTGACCCTGAAGGAAGCCAATGCCGATCTGCCCTATTTGCTCAGCGACTATCACCTGATCGTCCAACCGAATGGCGGCAAGGACAAGGCCGACGCAGGCATCTCGGCCGGTCCTTACAAGGTCACGACCAATGAGCCCGGCGTGCGCCATGGCGGCGAGCGTTTCGCCAATTATTGGCAGGGCGACAAGATGGGCCATGCCGACCAGATCGAGATCATCGTCATCAACGATGCGACGGCGCGCACCGCCGCCCTGCAAGGCGGCCAGGTCAACATGATCAACCGCGTCGAGCCGAAGATCGTCGACCTGATCAAGCGCCTGCCTGGCGTGACCATCCGCAACCATGCGGGTCCTGGCCACTATGTCTTCATCGCGCATTGCAACACCGCCCCCTTCGACAACAACGATCTGCGCATGGCCCTGAAGCTGGCCATCGACCGCGAAGAAATGCTCGACAAGATCCTGCGTGGCTACGGTTCGATCGGCAACGATTTCCCGATCAACGCTTCCTACCCGCTGTTCACTGATATCGAGCAGCGCAAGTACGATCCCGACAAGGCCAAGTTCCACTTCAAGAAGTCGGGCCATGACGGCGCCGTGCTGCTGCGGACTTCGGACGTCGCTTTCCCGGGCGCCGTCGACGCTTCCCAGCTCTTCCAGCAGAGCGCTGCCAAGGCCGGCATCAAGATCGAGCTCAAGCGTGAGCCCGGTGACGGCTATTGGAACGAGGTCTGGAACAAGCAGCCCTTCTGCGCTTCCTACTGGGGTGGCCGCTCGACCCAGGACCAGATGTACTCCACCGCTTATCTGTCGACCGCCGACTGGAACGACACGCGTTTCAAGCGCCCGGACTTCGACAAAATGGTGCTGGCCGCGCGCGCCGAGCTAGACGAGACCAAGCGCAAGCAGATGTACCATGACATGGCTGTCCTGGTCCGCGACGAAGGTGGCCTGATCTTGCCGATGTTCAACCAGTTCATCGACGCTACCGGCGCCAAGGTCGACGGCTGGGTCGACGATCCACATCAGGAGCTGATGAACGGTTACGCGCTGGCGAAGTGCTGGCTCGAAGCCTGAGCTTGGCCTTGCGGATATGTCCTCACCCATCTTGAAACTGGTGGCCCAGCGCGTTGCGCTGGGCATTCTCCTCTTGTTGGCCGTTTCGGTCCTGATCTTCGCCGGCACCCAGATCTTGCCCGGCGACGTCGCGCAAGCCATTCTCGGACAATCGGCGACACCGGAGTCGCTCGCCAATCTGCGCGAGCAGCTCGGCCTCAACGATCCGGCCTATATCAGGTATTTCCGCTGGCTCGGCGGTGTGCTGACCGGCGATCTCGGCACGGCCATGTCGAGCGGGCAGGATATCGCCACGTCGATCAAGGGGCGGCTGTGGAACACGCTGTTCCTCGCCTTCTGGGCGGCGATCGTCGCCGTGCCGCTGGCGATCATTCTCGGCCTGATCGCGGTGCGCTACCGCAATGGCTGGGTCGACAAGCTGATCTCCGGGCTGGCGCTGGCCTCGACCTCCTTTCCCGAGTTCTTCATCGGCTATGTGCTGGTCTATTTCTTCGCCGTGAAATGGCAAATCTTCCCGGGCATCTCGACCGTCTATGACGGCATGCCTTTTGGCGAGCGCATGCAGGCGATCGCCCTGCCGGCGGCAGCGCTGACGCTGGTCGTGCTCGCCCACATGATGCGCATGACACGCGCGGCGATCCTCAATGTCATGCAGTCGGCCTATGTCGAGACAGCGGAACTGAAGGGCCTGTCGGCCTTCAACGTCATCCGCAAGCACGCCTTCCCCAACGCCATCGCGCCGATCATCAACGTCGTCATGCTCAACCTCGCTTACCTCATCGTCGGCGTCGTCGTGGTCGAGGTGATCTTCGTCTACCCGGGCATGGGACAGTATCTGGTCGACCACGTCACCAAGCGAGACGTGCCGGTGGTGCAGGCGGTCGGCCTGATCTTCGCCGCCGTCTATATCAGCCTGAACATCATTGCGGACATAGCGGCCATCGTCGCCAATCCGCGTCTCAGACACCCGAAATAGGGGGCGGATATGCTCGATATCAAACGCATCCCCATCCCCGCTCTGATCGGCATCGTGCTGACGGCATTGTTCGTCCTGGCGGCGGTCTTCGCCCCCTGGATCGCGCCGCACGGCAATGGCGAAATCGTCGGCGATGTCTGGGAACCGATGTCGGCTGCTCATTTGCTAGGCACCGACAATCTCGGCCGCGACCTGCTTTCGCGCATGATCTACGGCGCCCGCATCACTTTGTTCATCGCGGTGCTGGCCACCGCGCTGTCATTCTCGCTCGGCGCCATCCTCGGCTTCTCGGCGGCCGTCTTCGGCGGCTGGTTCGATACGCTGCTGTCGCGCCTCGTCGATCTCTTGATGTCTATCCCGACGCTGATCATGGGTCTCGTCGTGCTGTCCGTGCTACCGACCAACCTGGTGACGCTGATCCTGGTGATGGGCATTCTGGATTCGACCCGCGTCTATCGCCTGTCGCGCGCGGTCGCCGTCGACATCAACGTCATGGACTATGTCGAGGCGGCGAAACTGCGTGGTGAGGGCAGCGGTTGGATCATCTTCCGCGAAATCCTGCCCAACGCATTGTCGCCACTGGTTTCCGAACTCGGCCTGCGCTTCATCTATGCCGTGCTGTTCCTGTCGACGCTGTCGTTCCTCGGCCTTGGCGTGCAGCCACCGGACGCCGACTGGGGCGGCATGGTCAAGGAAAACAAGGACGGCATCGTCTTCGGCATCGCGGCCGCACTCATCCCGGCGGCGGCGATCGCCCTGCTGGCGATTTCCGTCAACCTGGTTGCCGACTGGGTGCTCAACCGGACGACCAGCCTCAAGGGAGGACGCGGGTGATGGCCGACACCAAAGCGAAATCAGGCCTGCTGCTCGACATCCGCAATCTGCGTATCGAAGCCACCGTCTTCCCGCCCGGCGAGCCGCCAAAGAACATCGTGCTGGTGCACGATGTCTCGCTGACGCTTGAAAAAGGCAAGGTGCTCGGCCTGATCGGCGAGTCCGGGGCCGGCAAGTCGACCATCGGCTTGTCGTCGATGGGCTATGGCCGCGGCGGCGTGCGCATCACCGGCGGCGAGGTGATCCTGAACGGCCGCGACATCCTCAAGGGCGGCAAGGACGGCTTCCGCAAATTACGCGGCCGCGAGGTCTGCTATGTCGCGCAATCGGCGGCAGCCGCCTTCAACCCGGCGCACCGGCTCATGGACCAGGTGGTGGAAGCCACGCTGCTGCACGGTACGGCGACACGCGCCGAGGCCGAGAAGCGCGCGGTTGCGCTGTTCAAGAAGCTCAGCCTGCCCAACCCCGAAACCATCGGCGAGCGCTTTCCGCACCAGGTTTCGGGTGGCCAGTTGCAGCGTGTGATGACGGCGATGGCACTCTGCTCCGAGCCGGACCTGATCGTCTTCGACGAGCCGACAACGGCGCTCGACGTGACGACGCAGATCGACGTGCTGGCGGCGATCAAGGACGCCATCCGCGACACCCATGTGGCGGCGCTCTACATCACCCACGACCTTGCCGTCGTCGCCCAGGTCTCAGACGAAATCATGGTGCTGCGCCATGGAAGGCTGGTCGAATGGGGCGGCACAAGGCAGATCATCAAGGAGCCGCGCCAGGAATACACCAATGCGTTGGTCTCGGTGCATGAGATCGAACACCAGGAGCAGAAACCCGGCACGACGCCGTTCCTGTCGGTGAAGAACGTCACCGCCGCCTATGGCCGCAGCGACATCAAGGTGCTGAAGAACGTCTCGGTCGACATCTATCCGGGCCAGACACTGGCCGTGGTCGGCGAGTCCGGCTCCGGCAAATCGACGCTGGCACGCGCCATCACCGGGCTTTTGCCACCCGAAGCGGGTACAGTGACCTTCGACGGACGTCCGCTGGCCAACCGGCTGGCCGACCGGCCGAAGGAGGATCTGCGCCAGTTGCAGATGATCTACCAGATGGCCGATGTGGCGATGAACCCGCGCCAGACCGTCGCCACCATCATCGGCCGGCCGCTCGAATTCTATTTCGGCATGCGCGGCCGCGAGCGCGACAGGCGCGTTACCGAACTGCTCGACAAGATCGAGATGGGCAAGGGCTTTTCCGATCGCTACCCGGCCGAGCTTTCCGGCGGCCAGAAGCAACGCGTCTGCATCGCCCGGTCACTTGCCGCCAAGCCCAAGTTGATTATCTGCGACGAGGTCACCTCGGCACTCGATCCGCTGGTGGCACACGGCATTCTCGAGCTGCTGCTCGAGCTGCAGAAGGAAGAGAACGTCGCCTATCTGTTCATCACGCATGACCTCGCGACGGTGAAGTCTATCGCCGATTCGATCGCGGTGATGTATCGCGGCGAAGTGGTGCGCTATGGCCCCAAGAGCAAGGTGCTGAGCCCGCCCTTCGACGCCTATACCGACCTCCTGCTCTCCTCGGTTCCAGAGATGGAAATCGGCTGGCTGGAAAAGGCAATCAAGGGACGGCGCATGGCCAGCGCGGGGAACTAAAGCAATTCCGGGAAAACTGGAGACCAGTACTCCCGGAAGAAATGCAGGGCGCTTCCCTGGAAATCGCGTCAGATCAAGCCGCCACATCGGGGCGCCGGCGACCGTCATCCGGATGCAACACTAGAACGCCACACGTCCTTCGGGACAAGCGCCGCTCGCACGACTTTTAAACAGGGGTAGGACATGAAGACTGAACTCGATTATCTCGCTGAACTCGCCGGTCAAGGCCGGATATCGCGTCGCGCCTTTCTCGGGCGCGCCGCCGCGCTCGGCGTATCGGCGGCCCTGATGCCGGCGCTGGCCGGCAAGGCATTTGCCCAGACGGCGGTGAAGGGCGGTATCATCAAGGCCGGCCTGCAGGGCGGTGAATCCACCAACAGTCTCGATCCGGCGTTGAACCTCAGCCAGGTTACCTTCAGCTTCGGCAAGCTTTGGGGCGAGTATCTCGTGCGCCTCACACCGGACAACAAGCTGGTCAACCTGATTGCCGAGGAGATTGGCGCCTCGGCCGACGCCAAGACATGGACAATCAAGATCCGCGACGGCATCGAGTTCCACAATGGCAAGACGGTCGGCGCGGAGGATGTTGCCGCCACCATCGAGCGACATGCGGATGAGAAGTCCAAGTCCGGAGCACTCGGCATCCTCAAGAACATCAAGGGGATCAAGGCGAGCGGCAAGGAGGTCATCGTCACGCTCGGCGACGCCGATGCCGACTTCCCCTATCTGATGGCCGACTATCATCTCACCATCCAGCCGAATGGCGGCAAGGACGATCCGAACGCCGGCATCAGCGCCGGTCCCTATAAAGTTAGCGTCAACCAGCCCGGCGTGCGCCATGGCGGCGAGCGTTTCGCCAATTACTGGCTGCGCGACAAGGCCGGCCATGCCGACCAGGTCGAGATCATCGTCATCAATGATGCGACGGCACGGCTTGCAGCCTTGCAGGGCGGCCAGGTGCACATGATCAACCGCGTCGAACCCAAGGTCGTCGATCTCGTCAAGCGCATCGCCGGCGTTTCCATCGAGAACGTCTCGGGCAAGGGTTACTACCCGTTCAATATGTTCTGCGACACCGCCCCCTTCGACAGCAACGATCTGCGCATGGCGCTGAAGCTAGCCATGGACCGCGACGAGATGCTGGAAAAGATCCTGCGCGGCTATGGCTCGGTGGGTAACGACTTCCCGATCAACGAGGCCTATCCGCTGTTTTCCGCCGACATCGAGCAGCGCAAGTTCGATCCGGACAAGGCGGCGGCAGCCTACAAGAAATCAGGCCACAGCGGCTCGATCGTGCTGCGCACCTCGGACGTCGCCTTCCCGGGCGCCGTCGATGCCGCACAGCTCTATCAGCAGTCCTGCGCCAAAGCCGGCATCAAGATCGAGATCAAGCGCGAACCCGGCGACGGCTATTGGTCGGAGGTCTGGAACAAGCAGCCTTTCTCGCTCTCCTACTGGGGCGGACGCGCCACGCAGGACCAGATGTATTCCACCGGCTATGTCTCGACCGCCGACTGGAACGACACGCGCTTCAAGCGGCCGGAATTCGACAAGATGCTGTTTACCGCGCGCGGCGAGCTCGACCAGGCCAAGCGCCAGGCGATCTACCACGATATGGCAGTGATGATGCGTGACGAAGGCGGGCTGATCGTGCCCTTCTTCAACCAGTTCATCGACGCGGCCGCCACCAACAAGATCGGCGGCTATGCCAAGAGCCCTATCGGCGAAATGATGGACGGCTACGCGCTTGCCGAGTGCTGGCTCAACGCTTGAGCGGACTCTGATCGTCCGATTTCATCTATCAAGAACGCCGTGTGCCCAAGACGGCACACGGCGTTCCGTTTCAACTGCCAAGCCGCAAGGAGCCGCCCATGGCGCTCAAATCCAAGCTTTTGCTGATCATCCTCGACGGCGTGCCTTACCGGAACTGGCGCCGGCTGATGGGCAATCTCGAAGGCTGGGTGCAATCGGGCGAGGCGCGCGTCTGGAAAATGCGCTCGGTGCTGCCGTCGACCTCGGCCTGCTGCTATGCGTCGATCCACACCGGGGTTTCACCGCAGGTGCACGGGATTCTCTCCAACGAGAACCGGTTCCGCGTCGAGCAGCCCGATATCTTCTCCGAGGTCAGCAAGGCAGGCGGCAAGACGGGGGCGGTGACCCATTCCTACTGGTCGGAATTCTTCCGCGCCTATCCGTTCGACCTGGTCGAGGACATGGAATTCGACGAGCCAAGCGGGCCGATCACGCATGGCCGCTTCCACACCATGACTGGTTACAATCTCCGCAACCAGATGACGCCGAGCGATGTCGACCTGTTCGCCACGCTGACGATGCTGACGAAACGCCATGGCATCGACTATGGCATCCTGCACACCTGCACGCTGGACTCGATGGGACACCGCTTCGGCCACGACTGCCACGAGATGGACCATGCCGTCTATGCGATGGACGGCATGCTGGCGGCCTTCCTGCCGCGCTGGATCGAAGCCGGCTATGAGGTGATCGTCACCGCCGATCACGGCCAGACCGATCGTGGCCATCATGGCGGCCATGACGACGAGATGCAGGATTTCGCGCTGTACTATTTTGGACAAGATAAGGGTCCGCAGGCCGACACGCTGCTCGACCAGCTGCAGCTGGCGCCGACAGTGCTGAGCCGGCTGGGTGTGGCAATACCGGAGACGATGAAGGCGAAGCCGTTTTTGGGGTGACAAGCGCTCCGTTGGCGTCCCCCTCTCCCCGTCCTTTACGGGAAGAGGGTAAGGATGAGGGCAGCGCCAACATGGCATATGAACAGCGAACGCCGGCGCCGCCCCTCATCCGCCTGCCGGCACCTTCTCCCCGTATAGTGACGGGGGAGAAGGGATGCTCTGGCAACCGCCCCGCTCTTCGGTTAGCCTCCTAAAAATTCCTTGGCGGAGGATGAACCTTTTTGGACCGATCAGCGACAGAGCAGACAGGAGCCAGGCGGCTCGACCGGCCATGACGGCAGCGACGGAGACCGATCGCGCTCTCGTCGACCGGGTCGCGAAGGGCGACCGTGCCGCCGTGCGGCTCCTGTTCATGCGTCACCATGCGCGGGTCTACCGCTTCGTGACGCGCCAGACGGGATCGGAAATGATGGCCGACGATATCGCCAACGAAGTCTTCCTCGAGCTGTGGCGCCAGGCGCCGGGCTTCGAAGGGCGCTCCGAAGTCTCGACATGGCTGCTCGGCATCGCCCGTTTCAAGGCGCTGTCCTTTCTGCGCAAGAAGAAGGAAGACTGGATCGACGACGAGGCCGCCGCCGCGGTGCCCGACGGCGCCGACACGCCGGAAGTCGTCACCATGAAGGAAGACAAGGCCGCCGCCCTGCGGCGCTTCGTCGAAACCTTGCCCGAAGAGCATCGCGTCGTCATCGATCTTGCCTATTATCACGGACAGTCGGTGAGCGAGATCGGCGAGGTGCTCGACATTCCGGTCGCCACCGTCAAGACCCGGATGTTCTACGCCCGCAAGAAACTCGGAGAGGCCCTCAAGGCCGCCGGTTACGACAGGGGGTGGCCATGAGCGCCGCTGAAAAGATGTCGCGCCGCGACGAAATGGAAACGCTGCTGCCGTTCTACCTGAACGGCTCGCTGGAAGGTTCCGATCTGGAAGCGGTCGAGGAATGGCTGGCCAGCGATCCGGCCGCACTTGCCGCCCTTGGTGAGGCTGAAGCCGAATTCTCCGGCGCCACGGCCGCCAACGAAGCAATCCGGCCGCCGGCCGATGCGCTCAGCCGCTTTGCCAAGGCACTCGACGCCGAGGCCGGGCCTGCGCGCAAGCCGGCAGGATCGTCCTGGCTGGCGCAGGCCTGGGGCCGCTTCATGGCGGTGCCGGTCGGTGTCGCCTGGGCGGCAGCCGCGGTTCTGCTGGCCCTGGTCATGGTGCAGTCGTTTGTCGAACCAGGCGGCAAAGGCAATGATTTCGAGATTGCCGGCGCGGAAAACGATCCGGCGAAAATGCCGTTCGCCCTGGTCAAGTTCAAGCCGGATGCCAACATGTCGGACATATCCGCCTTCCTCGGCAGCAACGGGCTGAAGATCATCGGCGGACCGACCGCCGACGGCGTGTTCCGGCTTGGCATTCCGGCCCCGACCGCTGCCGACTACAACAAGCAAATCGGCCTTGTTGCCGCCCAGGCTTTCACGGAAACTGTGATCGAGGGAAGGAAACCCGTTGATGGCGGCTGAGGCAGTCATTCGATTTGCGGCAATCCTTGCGGCGGCGATGACAATCGTCGCCGTGCCCGCGTCGGCGCAGACCAACGACCCCAATCCAGACCAGACCAAAATCGACTGCCGCGACGGGACCAATGCGGCGGGAGCCGACTGCGCCAAGAACGGCAATGACACAAAGGGCGGATCGGACGCAGGCCAATCCGGCGCCGTCTTCCTGCCGGCGCTGATCGTCGACCTGTTTCCCAACCCGGAGGCGCCTCCGACCCCTGTGCCGACGCCACGGCCGGCACCCGCGACGCTGCCTGCCGATACTCAAGCCGGCCCCCCGCCTGGCGGCCCGATCGTCTCGCCGACCGATCTCATCGCCGTTCAGCCGCGGCGCGCCGTGGTCGGCGATTTCGTGCCCGACGAGGTGCTGGTGACCGTCGACGGCGATGCCGGTGCCGTGCAGCAGATCGCCGCCTCCTTCGGCCTGCAGGTGCGCTCGCAGCGCCAGTCGCGGCTGCTTGGCACCACGCTGGTGCGCTTCGGCATTCCCGACGGCCGGCCCGTCGGCGTCGTGCTGGCGCAACTGGCCGCCGACGGCCGCACACAGCGGCGCGAGCCCAATCATGTGTATTCGCTGCAGCAGGCCGCCGGCATCGTCAACTATGCGTTCGATCATATCGCGCTCGATTCCAAACAGGCCAGCGGCGAAAACGTTCGCATCGCGGTGATCGACACCGGCATCGACGACACCAACCCGGCGCTGTCGGGCGTCATTGCCGGGCAGTTCGACGCCATGCCCGACGTGCCGATCGAAAAGCGCGATCACGGCACGTCGATCGACGGGCTGATCGCCGGCGTCGGCGTGCTGGAAGGCATGGCGCCGGGCGCAAAAATCTATCACGCCCGCGCCTTCGAGGGCGGCAAGTCGACCATGGACGTCATCCTGTCGGCGCTCGACTGGGCGGCGGAACAGGACGTGCGCATCATCAATATGAGCTTCGTCGGGCCGAAGAACGATTTGCTCGGCGTCGCCTGCCGCAATGCCCGCGCACTCGGCATGGTGCTGGTCGCCGCAGCCGGCAACAACGGGCCGAAGGCGCCCTATGGCTATCCGGCGGCCTTCGATGGTGTCATCGCAGTCACCGCCACCGACGCCAAGGATGGGCTGATGCCGCAGGCCAATCGCGGCGCCTATGTCTTCATCTCGGCGCCCGGCGTCGAGATGGTGGCGCCGAGCGGCGGCGGTTCGGACGTGGTCACAGGCACCTCGTTTGCGGCGGCGATCGTGAGTGGCGCCATCGCCAATCTCATCCATGCCGCGCCTGATCGTTCGGCCGACGACATCGAGAAAGCGCTCGCGGCGACGGCCAGGGATCTCGGCCCAAAGGGACGCGACAATGATTTCGGCTACGGGCTGCTGGACATCAAGGCGGCAGGGGCTGCGAAGGAGTAAGGTCGGCGCTTGCAGCGCTTCGGGAGACAGTTCTAAACAGGCGCCCCCGCCACCGATCCCCTAACCACCAGGTCGACCGGCCAGACCTCTCCGCGGGCACCCTCCTCCAGGCCGGAAATCCGTGCCGCCAGCCGCTCGGCGACACGGGCGCCGGCCAGACGGATCGATGAACGCGTCGTTGACAGCGGCACCGAAAAATTCTCCGGCCTCAGCCAGGGGAAGACATCGTCATGGGCGATCAGCGACACGTCGCCCGGAATGCTCAGGCCGAGGTCGCGCACCGCACGCACGACGCCCAGCGCCATGATCAGGCTGGAGCAGGCGATCGCGGTCGGCGCGTCGTCCTCTTCCAGCAAGCGCCTGGTGGCGCGATAGCCGTTCTCCTCGGTCATATCGACCGAGCAGACATGGCGTTCGCTCAATGTCAGTCCGCTCGCGGCAAGCGCCCGGCGCACGCCGCGTTCTCGATGGATGGCGAAGGTCTCGCGGTCGTCACCATTGATCAGCGCCAGCCGCCGATGACCGAGCTGGATCAGCAGCCTGGCCGCTTCGTGGAAGGCGCCCTCATTGTCGATGTCGGTAAAAGCATAGTCGAAGTCGAAGCCCTCACTGCGGCCATGGACGATGAAGGGAATGCCGAGCGTGTTGACCAGCGCCACGCGCCGGTCAACGGGCCGCGGCGAGGAGATGTAGACGGCGTCGACCTGCCGGTTGGCGACGATGCGCCGGTAGGTGGTTTCCTGGTCGTCGGCGTCGGCCGGCGACAGCACAAGATCGAGCTCGTGCGAGCGGGCATAGTCGCCAAGACCGGACAGGAACTCGACGAAATGCGGATCGATGTCGACGGACGCACCGGTCGGCAGGACATAGCCGATCATGCCGGTCTTGCCGGTCGCCAGCCGGCGCGCGCTCGGGTTGGGACGGTAGCCATGGCGCTTGGCGGCATCCATGACACGCCTGCGCGTTTCCTCGTTGACCTCGGGATAGCCGTTCAGAGCGCGGCTTACCGTGGTTTGCGAAAGTGCCAGCATGTGGGCGAGCTGCTTGAGGTTCACGAAAGTCTCCATTCCCTCAAAGCGCTTTTAAATTGAATCGACCCAAGTGCCACCGAGGCCGAGCCATACAAGCCGAACCATAGACGCGGTTTGGGCGTGTTTGAAACAAAAATTGCTGCTGCATCGCCATAATAGTATGCTGCAGCGCACTTTCAGGAGTTAAGATGCGCGAACCTAAATCGATTAATTCGCCAGCCTCTTGACTTCCTGGCAATTCAATGGCGTGATCGAAAAAGCCAAAGCGCTTTGGAAGACTCTTCGAAAGGTTGCGGTTCCTTTCCGACTGAGTCACAGTCCTGCGGCGTCGGCGGGCGGAATGGAGGTTCCGTCCGGTGTGTGAGACCCACTGGGAGGAATACCGATGAAGAAAATGCTTTTGCTGGGTGCTGCGTTTGCCACGTTCGCCCTGAACGCGCCCGCGCAGGCCGAACTGAAGTTCAAGCCCGGCGAAGACAAGCGCTTCAACTGGGCGAACTACGAAGAACTCAAGAAAGTCGACCTCAAGGGTGAGACACTGTCGATCTTCGGGCCGTGGCGCGGCGAGGACGAAGGCCTGGTGCGCGGCGTTCTCGACTATTTCTCGGAAGCCACCGGCGTCGAGATCAAATACTCCTCCTCGGAGAATTACGAGCAGCAGATCGTCATCGACACACAGGCCGGCAGCCCGCCCAACATCGCCGTGCTGCCCCAGCCGGGCCTGATCCAGGATCTGGCATCGAAGGGCCTTTTGACGCCACTCGGTGACGACACCGCCAAATGGGTCAAGGACAATTATGGCGCCGGCCAGTCATGGGTCGATCTCGGCACCTTCAAGGACAAAGACGGCAAGCCGGGCTTCTTCGCCTTCCCTTACAAGGCCGACGTGAAGTCGCTGGTCTGGTACTCGCCGGATAATTTCGAGGAAGCCGGCTACAAGGTGCCGAAGACCCAGGAAGAACTCGCCGATCTCGAAAAGAAGATCATCGCCGATGGCGGCAAGCCA
Source organism: Mesorhizobium sp. M0715 (assembly GCF_040320355.1). Lineage (NCBI taxonomy): Bacteria > Pseudomonadati > Pseudomonadota > Alphaproteobacteria > Hyphomicrobiales > Phyllobacteriaceae > Mesorhizobium > Mesorhizobium sp. M0715. The sequence continues at coordinate 69,228 of NZ_JAMYPL010000002.1, forward strand.
TGGTGCATCGGCCTCGGCTCCGGCGGCGCCACCGGCTGGCCGGCGACCGACTGGGTCGAAGACCTGATGCTGCGCACCCAGCCTCCGGAGGTCTACGACAAATGGGTGAAGAACGAGATTCCGTTCAACGATCCGGCGGTGGTCAACGCCATCGACATATTCGGCAAGATCGCGACCGACGACAAGATGGTCGACGGCGGCGCCAAGGCGGTTGCGGCGACCGATTTCCGCGACAGTCCGAAGGGTCTCTTTTCGGTGCCGCCGAAATGCTACCTGCACCACCAGGCATCGTTCATCCCGACCTTCTTCCCGGAAGGCACCAAGGTCGGCCAGGACGCGGACTTCTTCTACTTCCCGCCCTATGCCTCCAAGCCTGAACTGGGCACGCCCGTGCTCGGCGCCGGTACGCTGGCGATGATCACCAAGGACAGCAAGAGTGCGCGCGCGTTCATCGAATTCCTGAAGATGCCGCTCGCCCACGAGATCTGGATGGCCGAAGGCGGCTTCGTGACGCCGCTCAAGTCGGTCAACAAGGATGCCTATGCCAGCGACGCGCTGAAGAAGCAGGGCGAAATCCTCGCCAATGCCTCGACTTTCCGCTTCGACGGTTCCGACCTGATGCCGGGCAAGATCGGCGCCGGCGCCTTCTGGACCGGCATGATCGACCTGGTCGGCGGCAAGTCGGCGCAGGACGTCGCCACTGACATCCAGAAGAGCTGGGACGCGATCAAGTAGCGGCCGGCACGTAAGCGACCAACCATTCTCGCACTGGGTCCGGGCCCTACTGGCCCGGATCCGACGGCGGCCCGTGCCGCAGCCTTTCGTCATGAGCGCATTGACATGAAGCGCGATCGGCAATGTGCGCAAACCGCCGATGACGTGCTCCAAACAACTGAATCGGCGCCTGGTCCCCGTCACCAAGGTCATTCCTTGTCGGATCATGCGCAGGGGGAGAGGGACCCATGGCGGCTCAGATTTTCTCGGCCATAACTGTCATCATCATCGGGGTCGGCGGTTGCGTCGCCTATTTCTGGGGCGCCAACAGGCTGGTCGACCTGATATTCCCGTCACGCGGCGTCGCCGGTGCCGCGGCCATCGACAATCTGCGCCGGCAAGGGCTGGTCCGGCCATGGCTGTTCGTCGGTCCGGCGATGATCATCCTCACCATTTACCTGATCTATCCGGTGGTCGAGACGCTGCGGCTGTCGTTCCTCGATCGCAGCGGCATCAATTTCGTCGGCCTGGCGAACTATGAATGGGCGTTCGGCGATCGCGAGTTCCGCAACTCGATCCTCAACAACATCATCTGGCTCGCGGTGGTGCCGGCAGCTTGCACCTTCCTCGGGCTGATCATCGCCGTGCTCACCGACAAGATCTGGTGGGGCACGATCGCCAAGAGCCTGATCTTCCTGCCGCTGGCGATCTCCTTCGTCGGCGCCAGCGTCATCTGGAAATTCATCTACGAGTATCGGGGCGAAGGCCAGACGCAGATCGGCATCCTCAACGCCATCATCCAGCATTTCGGCGGCCAACCGCAGGTCTGGATATCGCTGCCGTTCTGGAACAATTTCTTCCTGATGATCATCCTGATCTGGATCCAGACCGGCTTTGCCATGGTCATCCTGTCTTCCGCCCTGCGCGGCATCCCCGAGGAAACGCTGGAAGCCGCTGTCATCGACGGCGCCAATCCGTTCCAGATCTTCTGGAAGATCATGGTGCCGCAGATCTGGGGCACCATCGCCGTGGTCTGGACCACGATCACCATTCTGGTGCTCAAAGTGTTCGACATCGTGCTGACCATGACCAACGGCCAGTGGAACAGCCAGGTGCTGGCCAATCTGATGTTCGACTGGATGTTCCGCGGCGGCGGCGATTTCGGCCGCGGCGCCACCATTGCCATCATCATCATGATCGCGGTCATTCCGATCATGGTCTGGAACATCCGCCAGGCGAACAAAGAGACGGGAGGACATTGAGATGGCCGTCGCGACCGGAAATTCCTTCGCCAGCCGCTTTGGCGTCCACATCGCCGTGCTCATCTTCGTCGCGATCTGGACCATACCGACGCTCGGCATCCTGGTCTCGTCGCTGCGCGACAAGAACCAGATCATCGCCTCGGGATGGTGGAACTCGTTCGCCAGTTCCACCCAGACGGAAGCCGGCCGGCTGCCGCCCGCCTCGGCGCAAGCCGAGAAGGACGGCAAGTTCGTCCTCGAAGGCAATATCTTCGGCGACGGCGCCAAGCGCGACATCAGCGCCTTCGGCGTCAAATCGGCGGCGCCGACGCAGTATACCTCCGGCACGACAGCCGATCTCGGCGACGGCGTGACCTTGCAACTCAATGCCGACGGCAGCTTCATCATGCAGTCCCCGAAAGCGTTCGAAGGCGATCGCGGCCAGCGCATCTACTATGCCTCATCGGCGCCGCCGAAATTCACCACCGACAATTACAGAACCGTGCTGTTCTCCGAGGGCATCGGACGGTCATTCATGAATTCGCTGACCGTCACTATCCCAGCGACAATCATCCCGATCCTGATCGCCGCCTTTGCCGCCTATGCGCTGGCCTGGATGCGGTTTCCCGGCCGGGCGCTGCTGATCGCGGTTATCATCGGCCTGCTGGTGGTGCCATTGCAGATGTCGCTGATCCCGTTGTTGAAACTCTATAATGGCGTCGGCGCTTTCTTCGGCATGCCGTCGAAGACCTATCTCGGCATCTGGCTGGCGCATACCGGCTTCGGCCTGCCCTTCGCCATCTACCTGCTGCGCAGCTACATTGCCGGCTTGCCGCGCGAAATCATGGAATCGGCGCGCATCGACGGCGCCAGCGATTTCGAGATCTTCGTCAAGATCGTCTTGCCGCTGTCGTTCCCGGTGCTGGCTTCGTTTGCCATCTTCCAGTTCCTGTGGGTATGGAACGATCTGCTGGTGGCGATGGTTTTCCTCGGTACAGAGGCAGACCAGATCGTGCTGACCGCCAAGCTCAACGCGCTGTTGGGCTCGCGCGGCGGCGACTGGGAGATTCTGACGACATCGGCTTTCGTGACCATCATTGTGCCGCTGATCGTGTTCTTCTCGCTGCAGCGCTATTTTGTCCGCGGGCTGCTTGCCGGCTCGGTGAAAGGAGGCTGAGACGATGCAATCCGCTTTGAAGGCCAGCTCGAAGCCTGACCTCGCCATCGATCGCGACTGGTGGCGGGGCGCGGTGATCTACCAGATCTATCCGCGCAGCTATCAGGACTCGAATGGCGACGGCATCGGTGATCTCAAGGGCATCATAGGCCGCCTCCCCTACATCGCCGCACTCGGCGCGGACGCCATCTGGATTTCGCCGTTCTTCAAGTCGCCTATGAAGGATTTCGGCTACGACGTGTCAGACTATTGCGATGTCGATCCGATGTTCGGCACGCTGGCCGATTTCGACGCGCTGACCGCCGAGGCACACAGGCTGGGCTTGAAGGTGATGATCGACGAGGTGCTGTCGCACACCGCCGACAACCACCCATGGTTCAAGGAAAGCCGGTCGAGCCGCAGCAACCCGAAAGCCGACTGGTACGTCTGGGCGGACGCCAGGCCGGACGGCACGCCGCCCAACAACTGGCTGTCGATCTTCGGCGGCTCGGCCTGGCAATGGGACACCAGTCGCCAGCAATATTACATGCACAATTTCCTGGCCGAACAGCCCGACCTCAACTTCCACAACCACGAAGTCCAGGACGCATTGCTCGACGTCACCCGCTTCTGGCTGGAGCGCGGCGTCGATGGTTTCCGGCTCGACACCATCAATTTCTACTTCCACAGCCAGGGCCTGGAAAACAATCCGCCGCTGCCGCCGGAAGAGCGCAACGACCAGACCGCGCCGGCGGTCAACCCCTACAACTACCAGGACCATCTCTACGACAAGAGCCGCCCCGAGAACCTCGGCTTCCTCGAACGGTTCCGCGCCCTGCTCGATGAATATCCGGCAACCGCAGCGGTCGGCGAGGTCGGCGATTCGCAGCGCGGGCTTGAAGTGGTTGCCGCCTACACCGCCGGCGGCAAGCGCGTGCACATGTGCTACTCCTTCGATTTCCTGGCGCCGGAAAAGATCAGCGCGGGCAAGGTCCGCTCGGTGCTGGAATCCTTCGGCAAGGTCGCCAGCGATGGCTGGTCGTGCTGGGCCTTTTCTAACCATGATGTGATGCGTCCGGCCTCGCGCTGGGCGGCCAATGAGGCCGACCCGACCGCCTATCTCAAGGTCATCTCGGCGCTGCTGATGTCCCTGCGCGGTTCGGTCTGCATCTATCAGGGCGAGGAGCTTGGGCTCGGTGAAGCAGAGCTGCGATTCGAGGATTTGCAGGATCCCTATGGCATCCGCTTCTGGCCGGAATTCAAGGGCCGCGACGGCTGCCGCACACCGATGGTGTGGGATGGCGGCGCCAAGAATGGCGGCTTCTCCCCAGCAAAGCCCTGGCTGCCGGTGCCGGCCAAGCATCTAGCGCAAGCGGTCAATGTCCAACAGGGCGACGAGGCTTCGCTGCTTGAGCACTACCGACGCTTTCTCACCTTCCGGCGTGCCCATCCGGCGCTCGCCAAGGGCGACATCACCTTCATCGAAAGTGAGGGAGATACCGTCGCCTTCACGCGCCGCGCAGGCAACGAGCAGATCGTCTGCGTCTTCAATCTGGGAGCAGGGCCGGCCAAGGTTGACCTTGGCGGCCGATCGCTGCAACCTCTGCCCGGGCACGGATTTTCGGGGCAGGCGAACAGCGGTTCCATCGAGCTTGGCGGCTACGGCGCCTGGTTCGGGCGTCTCGACTGAATTTCCAATCACTGGAGGAAACCAATGGCCGATGTCACGCTAAGACAAGTGAAGAAGTCCTACGGCAATCTGAACATTCTCCACGGCATCGACCTCGATATTAAGTCGGGCGAGTTCATCGTCTTCGTCGGCCCGTCGGGCTGCGGCAAGTCGACATTGCTGAGATCGATCGCCGGGCTCGAGGAAATCACCTCCGGCGAGCTTAGAATAGCCGGCGAAGTGGTGAACGACGTGCCGCCGTCGAAGCGCGGCATCGCCATGGTGTTCCAGTCCTACGCGCTCTACCCGCACATGACCGTCTACGACAACATGGCGTTCTCGATGAAGATCGGCAAAGAGAACAAGGCCGAGATCGACCGCCGTGTGCGTCAGGCCGCCGAGATCCTGCAATTGACCAAATATCTCGACCGCCTGCCCAAGGCGATGTCAGGCGGCCAGCGCCAGCGCGTCGCCATCGGCCGCGCCATCGTGCGCAATCCGAAGGTGTTCCTGTTCGACGAGCCGCTTTCGAACCTCGACGCCGCGCTGCGCGTCGCCACCCGCATCGAAATTGCCAAGCTCAAGGAATCGATGCCCAACACGACCATGATCTACGTCACCCACGATCAGGTCGAGGCGATGACGCTTGCCGACCGCATCGTGGTGCTCAAGGACGGCCATATCGAGCAGGTCGGCACGCCGATGGATCTCTACAAGAAGCCCGGCAATCTGTTCGTTGCCCAGTTCATTGGCTCGCCGGCCATGAACATCCTGCCCGCGACCATCGAAAAGACCGGCAATCCGACCGTCGTCAGCCATGTCGGCGGACGCAAGGCAACCGTGCCGATCGCAACGCCTGCTTCGGCGAAGGGTGCTGCGGTGAGCTTTGGCGTGCGGCCGGAGGACCTGATCATCGCCAGCGGCGCGGACTATCTGTTCGAGGGGACGGTCGACTATCTCGAGCAGCTCGGCGAGGTTCAGCTGGTCTATGTCGACATCGGTCGCGCCGACCTGCCGCTGGTGACCAAGCTGCCCGGCAATGTCGAGGTCAAGCGTGGTTCGACGTTGCGGCTGAGCGCCAATGGCGAGGACCTGCATATCTTCGACGCTGACGGACGGTCGTTTGCCCTTCATGAGGCTGAAGCGAAGGCGGCCTGAGGCAGGCCCGCGTGTTGGACGCAAAAAGAGCGGCGGGCTAGGCCCGCCGCTCTTTTGTAGAAGATCAGCTTCGGCTGTTAACGGCCGAAGAGATTCCGGTCGCTGCCCTGAGGGGCGGACTTCTCCACGTCGCCCGACGAATTGAGCAGCTTCTCGACGAGGCCACCGCTGTTGCGGACCGAGCTCGTATGCGCGCTGTCAACCGAAGTAACCGCAGGCTGATTGGCGCCATTGGAGCCAAAGTTGTCGCTGCCGGCGAACGCGCTGCCGGTGATGGCCAGAACGGCGGCGGCAGCAATAAGGATCTTGTTCATTTTAATCTCCTGAATTCTGGATTTCGCCAGGACGGCAGACACAGCTGCCGTCGCTTGCGAAATTGGCTGTTAGCGACCGAAGAGGTTACGGTCGCTGCCCTGAGCGGGCGTCTGGGCAGCCGGTTCCGAGGTCTTGGTGGAAGCCGTGTACGACTGGTCCACTGCGGCGGCAGGCTGGTTAGAGCCGTTCGAACCGTAGTTGTCGCTGCCGGCGAAAGCGCTGCCGGAGATGGCCAGAACGGCGGCGGCAGCAATGAGGATCTTGTTCATCTTAAATACTCCTGAATGTCTGAATTTCGCCAGGGCGGCGGGCGAGCCCGCCGTCGACTGGGAATCGGCTGTTAGTTGTTGCCGAAGACGTTGCGGTCAGCACCCTGGGCAGGCGCCTGAGCAGCCGGTTCCGACTTCTTGGTCGAAGCGGTGTACGAGCTGTCGACAGCAGTGGCTGCCGCGGCGTTCGAACCGTAGTGGTCGCTACCAGCGAAGGCGCTGCCGGAAATGGCCAGAAGGGCTGCGGCAGTGAGAATGATCTTTTTCATTTTTGTACTCCAGTATCGTCTTTTTCCGTCCGTCTAGCGGCGTGTCTTGGAAATGAAATCGCGTCGTTCGGACAGCCCCGATGTGGGAGGGCAACCCCGCCTTTTCCAATCACGAAGTTGTTCCGTGTGGACCATGAATCCACACCTTGAAATTGTGCCAAGGGAATCTACGGGTATATTTTTCTTCTTTAAATCAGCATGTTAAGTGTAACCGCTGGATGGATCACTGACTGTTTCAGAGGCCCAGCGTTCACACCGTCCTGCACGCACCGTCAACAGAAACGAACCGTTCGGTTCGATTTTAGATCGAGCTAATAGTCACTTTTCGAAACCGTTAACCTTTTTTGACCCCGCCAAGGGGTCCGATTCGGGGATATCGCAGCCGGCAAAATGGTCATCCGGGAGGTGGATTTCAGCCCGCGACGGTCTGCGGGAACGTTCGCAGGCCGTGTCGCGCCGCATGGATACGATGTCGTTTTCATGCCGACGGCGCGCCCCCGATCGTGGTTAGATCATACCATCTCAGGTGCCGCTTCGTGACGACGAGGCGGAGAATTGGGAAGCCGGTCAGAATCCGGCGCTGCCCCCGCAACGGTGGTGGAGTTCAAGTCGCAACGGGAGACCACTGGGCAACTGCCTGGGAAGGTGTCGCGATGGTCCGCAAGGACAACTCCAGAGCCCGGAAACCAGCCCGAGATTGTTAGACTCGACTGATCGCGGTGGGCGGTCAAGAGGTGGATAGCGCATGTCTGGCACCTAGCCGGCCTGCGTTTCAATCCTTCCTCCATCACCACCAGTTCAGTCCTTAGAAACGAGGACAGGACATGGATACCCGCAACGACATGCTGAGGCTCCTGAAGGGGCGCCGGCAAGGCTTTTCGCTGGAGCAGCCCTTCTACACCGATCCGGACTACTTCAAGCTCGACATGGAGCTGATCTGGTATCGCGACTGGCTGTTCATCGGCCATGATTGCGAACTGCCGAAGCCGGGCAGCTACATCACCGTGCAGATCGGCGACTATCCGGTGGTCCTTGTCCGCGACCAGCACGGCAAGATCAACGCCTTCCACAATTCCTGCCGCCATCGCGGCAGCCGTGTATGCAACACGGAGAAGGGCACGGCGGCAAAGCTCGTCTGCCCCTATCACCAGTGGACCTATGAGCTGGACGGCCGCCTGCTGTTTGCCCGCCAGATGGCCGACGGTTTCGACAAGAGTGATTTCAGCCTGAAGCCGGTCGCCTGCGAGAGCGTCGGCGGCTACATCTTCATCTGTCTGGCCAAGGAGCCGGCGGATTTCGCGCCGATGCGGGCGATGATCGAACCCTATCTTTTGCCGCACCGGTTGCGTGAAGCAAAGATCGCCTTCGAGAGCACGATCGTCGAGAAGGGCAACTGGAAGCTGGTCTGGGAAAACAACCGCGAGTGCTATCACTGCGCCGCCAATCATCCTGAGCTGTGCAAGACCTTCCCCGAGGCTCCGACCGTGACCGGCGTCAACGGCGCCGACAGCGACCCTGAAATGGTCGCGCACTGGGCCAAATGCGAGGCATCAGGCCTGCCGAGCAAATTCCGCATCGATCCGGCAGGGCAGTACCGCGCCACCCGCGCGCCGCTGCTGCGCGATGCCGTCAGCTACACCATGACGGGAAAACGGGCGGTCCAGAAGAACCTGTCCGACAGCGTTTCAACCGACCGCATCGGCTCCTTGCTGCTTTATCATTATCCGACAACCTGGAACCATATCCTCGGCGACCATGCCGTCACCTTCCGCGTGCTGCCGATCAGTGCCACGGAAACCGCGGTGACGACAAAATGGCTCGTCCACAAGGATGCGGTCGAAGGCGTCGACTACGATCTCGCTGAGCTCACCCATGTCTGGACCGAGACCAACGACCAGGACCGTCGCATCGTCGAGGAAAACGCCTTCGGCATCTTGTCGCCGGCCTACGAACCAGGCCCCTATTCGGAGCTGCATGAGGGCGGCGTGATCCAGTTCGTCGAGTGGTACGCGTCGTTCATCGGACCGCGCCTTGCAGAAGGCGACCGGCCGGCCCTGCGCAGCGTCGCCTAGCCCAGGGGACAAGAGGATGAATGCGATGACGGACCTTGGCCTCTATCGCCATCTCGACCAGATGACGCCCTGGAACGACAGGCTGCAGGTGCTGGAAGTGATCGGCGTCAGTGACGAAGCGCCTGACGTGAAGACCTTCACCTTCCGCTCCGACAACCAGACCTGGTTCCGCTACAAACCGGGCCAGTTCGTGACGCTGGAATTACCGACATCGGACGGGCCGCTGATGCGCACCTACACGCTGTCGTCCTCGCCGTCGCGGCCGTTCTCAATCGCGGTGACGGTCAAGGCGCAGGCGGGCAGCACCGGTACGCGCTGGATGTTCGACCATCTGACGCCGGGCTCGCACGTCAAGGCCTATGGGCCGACCGGCGACTTCTCGCTACACAGCCACCCGGCGGCCAAATATCTGTTCATTTCGGCCGGCTCCGGCGTGACGCCGATGATGTCGATGCTGCGTTGGCTGAACGACTGCGCGCCATGGACAGATGTCGGCTTCGTCAACTGTGCGCGCCGCCCGGAAGAGATCATTTTCCGCAAGGAACTCGAGCTGCTCGGCAGCCGCATGCCCGGCCTGTCGCTCGGCTTCATGATCGAGGAGCGGTCGAGCCGCGAGGGCTGGTTCGGCCATATGGGCCGCATCGACGCGATCCGGCTGCCATTGCTGGCGCCCGATTTCCGTGAGCGCGAGATCTTCTGCTGCGGCCCCGATCCCTTCATGCGCGCCGTGCGCGGCATGCTGGACGCCGCCGGCTTCGACATGGCGAAATACCATCAGGAAAGCTTTGCGGCGCCTGCCGTGGAGGAGATCCCGGCGCCGTTCTCGCCGCCGGCGGAAGACGGCGCCGCTGCTGCTGTCGAGGCCGTGACACCAATCCGGTTCTCGCTTTCCGATGTCGATGCCGAATGCGTCGCCGGCCAGACCGTGCTGCAGACGGCACGCGCCTCTGGGGTGCGGATTCCCGCCGCCTGCGAGTTCGGCCTGTGCGGCACCTGCAAGGTGAGGAAGGTCGCGGGCGATGTCGAGATGAGCCACAATGGCGGCATCCTCGATCACGAAATCGAGGACGGCTTTATCCTCGCCTGTTGCTCGAAGCCGCTTTCTGCGCTTGAAATCGAAGCGTGATCGGCTGCGCTCGCCCCGAGCCTGCGCTATCTTGCCAAAAACCCTGCAAATGGTTAGACGCCTGCAACGGTGGGGTTGACCGTAAGGCCCGAAGATCATCTCCGCGGCCTGCTCGGCGGGGGAGCAAACATGCGACAATCCGGCATCTATGCCATTGCCAGCAAGGATATCGTCTTTGAATCCTTCGACGGCGAAGCCGTCGTTCTTGACCTGACCACGGGCAAATATTTCGGCTTCTCTGATTCAGGCAGCAGACTTTGGGATGCACTGTCGTCCGGCGTGCCTGCCTCCGAACTGGTCGGCGCCACGACCGGAATTGGCGCCCTCGATGCCGCCGCGATTGACGGCTTTGTTTCACAATTGCTCGAATTCGGTTTGCTGGCGGCCGTAACCGATGGCGTGGCAAGACCGGTTCCAAGCGAATTGCTGGCTCAGCTCGCCGCTGCCAGAGAGCCCCTCAAGGTCGACATCCATGACGATCTCGCCGATCTCATTGTCGTCGATCCCATCCACGAGGTCGAGGAGCCCCTCGGCTGGCCCGCGGTGAAGCAAGCCAACTGAAGCGCCCATCAGGTTCTCGTTGCCGGACAGCTCCGGAACAGGCAAACCCATGCCGAACGTCACTCTCGAAAACTTGGTTGACTACGCACGTCATGTCCTGGCGCAAGCAGAGAGCAGCGCCGCGCATTATCCACTGACCCGCAAGGCGAGCTTGCCGCATCTGGATCTGACCGCGCATGTCAGCGCCGGCGCGTTGGCGGATGCCGTCGCTCATGGCTTTGTCACTGCTCCGGGCAACCGAACGCCTGCCGACATCTGCCGCGTCTTCGTCGCGCATCCCGGCATAGACGGCATCGCGGCACCGGCCAGGTGGGGCCAGGGAGCCTTCACGCAGCATGGCTTCGCCACCCAACTGGCGGAAGCCGGTTTGCGTGGCAACCATTTCCACGACCTGGATTTCTGGCAGTTCTATGATCCGCAACGTCGCGTTGGCGTGCAATTGATGGCTTCGGCCGACGCCTTTCCGCCGTGGGAGCCGGGAGCGCCGCTGCGGGCTTTCCTGCATTGGGAATATGGGGCGCGCGGCATGCGCCTTGCCCATGCCGGCACGCTCGGCGCCAATGGCAAGGGCGTCCTGCTGGCCGGTGCGGGCGGGGCTGGGAAATCCGGAACCGTTGCCGCCGGCCTCCTCAACGGACTGGACAGCGTCGGCGACGACTATGTGCTGGTCGACCTTGCCAACGGCGTGACTGCCCGCCCACTGTTTTCAACGCTCAAGCAGGATCCCCAAGGGTTCGCGCGGCTTGGGCTGAAGCATCGGCTGCCGGCGCATGGTCCGCTCAACTGGCAAGGCAAGCATGCTTTTCACATTGATGACATCGCGCCCCGACCCGTGCCCGAAACTCTGGACATCGTTGCGCTGGTGGTGCCACATATCGGCGGAGGCGAGGCAAGTTCAATCGTGCCGGTGTCGCGCAGGGATGCCATGATCGCCTTGGCACCGTCCGGCATAGCGCAGATGCCGGGCGAGCGAGAGAGCGGCTTTCGCTTCTTCAGCGACCTGACCCGCCTGCTGCCGTGCTATCGTCTGTCGCTGGGGACGCAGCCCCAGGAGATAGCCGGCACGATTGCCGACTTTCTCGCGCGGGGCGATTCGTGAAACTGAGCGTGATAATGCCCGTCTACAACCGTGAACGCTATGTCGTTTCGGCATTGCGCTCGCTGGTGCGGCAGCGGGACGCCGCCGATCTCGACATCATCGTCATCGACGACGGCTCGACCGACGGCTCTGCTGAGGCCGTGCGCTCGATGATGCGCGAAAACCCCTGTATCCGACTGTTCCAGCAATCCAACATGGGCGTGGCCAGGGCGCGCAACGCCGGGCTGCGGCAACTGCCGCCGGATGCGGAGTTCGTTTCGTTTCTGGATTCTGACGACATCTCGCCGGCCGGACGGTTCAAGGCCGATCTCGCCCGCTTCGAGGCTACCCCCGGGCTTGAGTTGACCTATTCGCTGATGACGCTGGTCGACCGGATCGACGATGAGCGGCTGAAACCGGCAGTCGACAGCCGCACGATGACGCTTCGGGGAATTTCGCTGAGCGCCGCCGTGTTCAGCAGAGGGCTTGTCGACCGGACGGGCGAGTTTGATGAGGATTTCGAGCAGGCTGAGGATACCGACTATCTGCTGCGCGTTTTCGAGGCGGGACCGAACTACGAATTGTTGGACGCCGTCGCGATCTACTACCGACGCCATGCCGGAAATGTCACCAAGGAACATAGCGGCAGGGTCCGCAACCACTTGCGTGCAATCCACAAGTCGATGCGGCGGCGCAAGGCCGATCCGTCACGGCGTGAGGTCCAGGGCATCTTCGAATTGAAGAGTCCCGCCGATTGGCGAATGCTATGATGCTCGACACAATCGGGTCGGATCAGCCAAGCCCGGAACGCTGCTGGAGACGCCAATGAGGCTGAGCGTCATCATGCCGGTCTACAATCGCGAACAGTTCGTTGGCCTGGCGCTGCGCTCGCTGCTCAGGCAGCGCGAAGACATCGATCTCGACATCATCGTCATCGACGATGGGTCGACCGATGGCTCTGCGGCCGTCGTGCGGTCGTTGATCGACGAGGCCCCGTGCATTCGTCTTTTCCAGCAGGTCAATGGCGGGGTCACCAAGGCGCGCAATGCCGGGCTGAAGCAGTTGCTGCCGCAGACCGGCCTGGTGTCGTTTCTCGATTCGGACGACATCTCCCCGACAGGGCGCTTCAAGGCGGATCTCGCCTGCTTCGAAGAGGATCCGGGCCTCGACCTGACCTATTCGCGCATGACGCTGATAGACAAGATAGATGGAGAGACGCTGGAACCGGCCGCCGACAGCCACTCCATAACCGTGCGAGGGATCCACCTGTCCGCCGGGATCTTTGCGCGAGACCTCATCGAGCGCACCGGTGGTTTCGACGAGGATTTCAAACAGGCCGAGGACACCGACTATCTGTTGCGTATCTTTGAGAGCCAGGCAAAATACGTTATGCCCGATACGGTGGCTCTCTATTACAGGCGTCATCCCGGCAACATGACCAAGGAAGCCGATGTGCCCTTTCGCGAGTTCATGCGCGCCATTCACAAGTCGATGAAGCGTCGCAAGGCCGATCCCAGCTTGCGCCGGGTGGAGGGGATCTTCGACTTCAAGGATCTCGCGCAGTGGCGGTTCCTTTGATGGCAGGCTACGGCGTCGTCATTCCGGCTTTCAACGCGGCCGCCACCATAGGCGCGGCCCTGAACTCCGTTCTGGCCCAGACGGCAAAGGCGGAGGCCATCGTCGTGGTCGATGACGGTTCAACCGACGATACGGCTGCGGTGATCGATGCGATGAACCTGCCGGTGACGGTGCTGCGACAGGACAATGCCGGACCTGGCAGCGCAACGACCCGTGGCATTGCGGCACTCTCGACGCCGCTCATCGCGACGCTCGATGCCGACGATTTGTGGCTGCCGGACAAGGTCGAAAAGCAGCTGGCCTATCTCGGCCGTCATCCCGGGACAGCGGGCGTCTTTACGCATTGGCGGACGTTTCGCGGCGACAGCCCCGATTTGCCCGATGCGACCAGTGGAGCTGGCTGGTCGCGCACGACGATGATGATCCGCCAGGAGGTGGTGCCGCGCATCGGTCCCATCCTCGACCCACCAGGCGGTCGCGGCGAGATGATCGACTGGATCGCCCGGGTTCGTGAGGCAGGCCTTGCCCTTGCCATGCTCGACGACGTGCTTGCATTGCGCCGCATCCGTCCGGGCAGCCTTTCCTACGGCCGCGATCCGGCACGCGACCGGGGCTATCTCCAGGTCGCAAGGCTCGCCATGCAGCGGCGAGCCCGGAACAAGGCAGGCTCCAATTGAACGCCAGGCCCGTTCGCCGCATCGGCCGCCGCTTCCCGGACTATGGCTGGTCGTGGCCCACCGGCCAGCTGGACCTGTTGCTAAAGGCGGCGCTGCTCTCCGACGAGGACGCAGCCGCCGGCTGCGCCGCGCGCTGGCTGGACGAGAACGACATCGATCTCGTCTCGTTTCGAGAACATCGCCTGCTCGCCGCCATCTCCGACAGGTTCGGCAGGAAGCTGGCCGGGCATACCGCGCACCCGCGCCTCGTCGGCCTGCAGAAGATGCTGTGGACGAAGTCGCGCATGGCGATGCGCGAGGCCGAACCGGCGCTGAAGGCGATGGCAGACGGCGGCGCCGACATCATGCTGATAAAGGGCGCCAGCCGCATTGCCTTGAACGCGTCGGCGCAGCGTGGCCGGGTGGCGCACGACATCGACATACTGGTGCGCCCGCGCGACATGGCTGCCGTCTTCGACATCTTGCGCGATCGCGACTGGCAGATCGCCTCGGGCGTCAGCGCGCAATATCTGCGAACCCGGTTGGCGTCGCTGCGGTCGATGAACTTCTTCAAGGGCCGTTTCGGTGACATCGACCTGCACCAGCTCGGCTATGACGGGTCGCAGACGAGCGCGGAAGACGACCTGGCGATCTGGCAACGGGCGGTCCCAGCCGAATTCAGCGGCGTCGCGGTCTTCGTGCCGTCGCCGGCCGATCGCATGGCCCTGGCCATCGCCCATGGCGGCCTCGACGCCCACACCCACAGCGACTGGCTTGTCGACTGCGCGGTCGCCATCCATGGCGAAGAGGTCGATTGGGACATGTTCCTCGACATCGTCGGCAGACGCGGCCTGGCGGTTCCAGCGGCGGTGGCGCTATCCTATCTGGCGTTCGAGATCGGCATTCCGGTGCCGGAATCGACAATGGTCAGAATCTTAGAGATGGCCGACGGAGCTGGCTTGTCGCGTTGGTCGTCGGTTCTGCAAGCCAAGCCGCGCACGGATTTCGGCGGCCTGGTCTGGCTGTCGCGCGGGCTTGCCAAGCAGTTGCGCCTGAAGCGGAAGAAGGGCCGGTTGCAACAGGAGCCACCCGCCAAACCTTGGCGCGGCAGACCGGCCGCGCGCAAGCCGCAAGCAGCATCGGCGCCTCTGATGTTTTCGCAGGCCATCGCCTGTCCGCAAACCACCGGCGACATGATGCTCGATATCACCGTCAGGATCGGCGTTCCGCCGGTCCGGCGCCGCATCGAAATGGAGATCAATGACGGTGGCGAGCATATCGCTCGCCTGCGCGCCATGGCCATCAGCCGATCCGGCAGGGAACGCGTGCTGCATTTTCGCGGCAAGGTGACGCTCGACGGCGCGCGAGCTGCCTGGACGCTAGAGGCGCGACCGTCGCGGCAGTTTCGTGAATGGAACGACGCGGCCACGGTGGCTGCTTATGGCGCCTTACCCTTCGAGCTGCTGTCGGCGGATTTCTCGCCGGTTGGCTAACGGCGAATCCGACGAACCTTTCTCGAAAGGCGGCGTCGGTTCACACTCCGTAGCGTTCGGTGCGAATGATTTCGGCTGCAACGCCGGCATCGATCAGTGCCTGGGCGGCCGCGGAAACGAAGGCGTTGGAGCCGCAGACGAAGGCGATGCCAGGCGGCTCCGGCAGCCGCGTCATGGCTTGCACCATCATCGCGACGTCCACCCGCCGCGCATAGTCGGCTGGACGGCGTGCAGCTTCGCGGGTCAGTGTCAGCACCAGGGCGAAGCCGTCCTGGCGCTCGTCGAGAACGATTAGCTCGTCACGAAAGATCACTTCGTCCCAGACCCGGACCGAAAAGACCAGGACGACAGGCACCGCTGAATTACGTGCGGCGCGGTGGCGGAGCATCGACATCAAGGGCACGACGCCCGAACCGCCGCCGACCAGAACAAGCGGCCCACTCTCATCCTCGGGCCAGACGAAATGCCCGCCAAGCGGCCCGCGCAGTTCGATTTCATCGCCCACTGCCGCGACCTCGTGGAAGAAGGGCGAGACCTCGCCATCGTCGAGTTTTTCGATCGCCAGTTCAATTACGCCATGCGTTTCGGGCGCGGAGGCGATGGAATAGGAGCGGCGCGCCTGATAGCCGTCCGGCGCCGTTAGCCTGACGTCGACATGCTGCCCTGCGCGATAGGCGAAGGGCCGAGACGGCTGGAAAAAGAAGCTGGCGACACGCGGCGTGCGCTTTTCGATGCGGACGATGCTGGCTGTTTGCCAGGGCGACTGCACTGCTGCCGCATCGCTCATGGATCATCCGTGTAGCGCTGCTCGCGCCATGGGTCGCCATAGATGTGGTAGCCGCGTAATTCCCAGAAACCGGGCTCGTCGCGCGAAGTGAATTGCAGGCCGTTCAACCATTTGGCCGATTTCCAGAAATAAAGATGCGGCACCAGCAGCCTTGCCGGGCCGCCATGGTCCGGTGTGATCGGCTTGCCTTCATAGAGCAGCGCCACCATGGCCTTGCCGGCGGTGAGATCCGTGACCGGTACGTTGGTGGTGTAACCGTCGAACGCGTGCGCCAGCGTGAAACCGGTCGGCGGCTCGACACCCGCATCGGCAAGGATATCGTCGACCAGCACGCCCTGCCACGGCGTGTCGAACTTGGTCCATGCTGTCACGCAATGGATATCGCGTGTCATCTTGGTCAACGGCAGCGCGTTGAACTCGGCCCAGTTCCATTTCTTGATCGGGCGTGGCCCATGTTTCAGCGTGAAAGACCAATCCTCGGTACGCACGCGCGGCGTCGGACCGGCCGACAGCACCGGAAAACCCTGTTCCAGATATTGGCCCGGCGGGATGCGGGCATCGCCATCGGTTGGCGGGCGCCGTCCTGAAGAGAAACCTCGGGTGACCATAGCGGCAATCCCCATGCAATCAGGCCACTATCGGCCTGACGCAATGTTCTCGAAGATGTCGTGACGGGCAACCGAAATCTTGACGGGCGGAGACCAGCGGGATCGTCACCGATGGACCTGCCGCTCCGCGTGCACGTCAACGCCATTTCTCAGCCATTGGCGAAAGGCACCGCGATGTACATTTGAGCGTCGCCACGCTCGACCAGCAACAGCACCGATTTCCTGCCGGACTTGCCGGCCAAGGCGATCGCCTGGGTTACCTGCCTGGCATTCTTGACCGGCACCTGATTGACGGCAACGATGATGTCGCCGGCCTGTATTCCGGAAGCGGCGGCCGCTTTGTCGGGGTTGACGCTGGCAACCACCGCGCCGTGCTGCTTGCCGGCAAGGTTCATCTGCTGGCGAATGTCGGGTGTTATATCCATCAAGCCGAGCCCTATCGCCGGAGCGCGCCCGGCGCTCGGCGCGTCGGACCCGTCGTCCAGCGACGCGGTCTTCGCATCGGCGCTGTTTTGGCCGACATCGACGGAAATCCGAATCGGCTTGCCTTTGCGCCAGACATCGACCGTTTCCCGGGCGCCCGGCGCGACATCGGCGACCGCCCGCGACAGGTCCTTGGGATCCTTCACGTCCTGCCCGGCAAAGCTGGTGATGACGTCACCCGTCTCGATGCCGGCCTTGGCCGCCGGCGAACCGTCGTTGACCTCTGAGACCAGTGCGCCGCCGGAATGGTCGAGCCCGATGGCGCTCGCGACATCCGGCGTCACCTCCTGGATCTGAACGCCGATATAGCCGTACTGGATAGAGCCGCCCTTCATCAGCTTGGCGACCACCTTCTGGGCCTGGCCCGACGGAATGGCAAAACCGACGCCGACGCTGCCGCCATTGGGTGAATAGATCGCCGTGTTGATGCCGACGACATTGCCGGCGACATCCACCAGCGGGCCGCCGGAATTGCCGTGGTTGATCGGCGCGTCGATCTGGATGAAATCGTCGAAAGGCCCACTATGCAGGTCGCGGCCGCGCGCCGAGACGATGCCTGCCGTGACGGTCGTGCCGATGCCGAACGGGTTGCCGAAGGCCAGCACCTGGTCGCCTGGCATGAGCTTGTCGGAATCGCCCCATTTGACTGTCGGCAGGGGTTTGTCCGACTTGATCTTGAGTACGGCGAGATCGTTCTTGGCATCGCGGCCGACAAGCTTGGCCGGAAGTTCGGTGCCGTCATCGAGCGTAACCTTGATCGAAGAGGCGCCATCGATGACGTGATTGTTGGTGACGATGGTACCATCCGCGCCGACGATGAAGCCGGAACCCAGCGCCTCGGCGCGCTGCGGTTGCTGTTGTGGCGGCGTCTTGGGCGTCGGCATGCCCTGGTCACCGAAGAACTGGCGGAAATAGTCATCGAAAGGCGAGCCGCCGTCGAAAGGAGAGGCATCGCTCATCGTTTCAGGCTGTGCCCTCATGACGGTGGTGACCGTCACCACCGCCGGCTTGTCGGCGGCAACGATGGGTGCGAACGAGCCATTGGGCGCGGTGATGCCGGCGACAGGCGTCTGGGTCGTCGGAATAGTGTTGCCCTCGCCTTGGGCAAAAGACATGACGAAGGGGGATATGATCAGCGCAGCGCCCAGCAAGGCCGCGACGCGATGCCTACGAAGGATATCTGACATGGTCGTTTGTCCGGGCGAGAGTTGATCCAGCGCCGTGGCCTCTCCCGTGCGGGGAAAATCGGTCATCGGCGTGTCGAGGTCGCAATTGCCCGTCTCGCCTACATGGCAGCCAACCGGATCGACGGCCTTGCATCTAGGGCGCGGATTCGCCCGATTTAGGGTTTTAGGGCGACCTTACGAAGATTTAATATCCGCACGGCGGCAGCGTCGCAAAGTCGTCGGGCCCCGCCTTGCTGCCTCGCTGGAGCCTCAGCCACCGGCGGTTCGCTCGAGATAGGCCGTGGCAATCTCGCGCATGCGCTTGCCGTCGAAGCTCGGTCCGTGTCCTCCGTGACCGATGCGGATCGGCAAGTCGAGCAGGCGCTGCATCGTGCTGACATAGGCGGCTCGGTCGGAATCCGGCAGGTCGTCGATCAGCATGGCGTCGTAGATGGCATCGCCGCTGAAGAACAGGCCGTCGACCTCGTCGAACAGCGCGATCGAATCCGGTGAATGGCCCGGCAAATGCAGCACGCGAAATTGCCAGTCGCCAAGATCGACGACATCGCCCTCGTCCAGGGTTCGCGTCAAGGGCGCGGGCGGGATCCTGTAGTCGGCCGACTTCCATCCGGGCGCCGGCAGTTTCGAGACGGCATCCTCGAGGTCATGAAACATGTAGGCGTAGGTCGCCGCCTCATCCATGCTCTCGAATTGTTCCGCGCTTATCCTTGGCCCGGCCCGCAACGGGAATTCATGCAGCGAGCCGACATGGTCGAGATGGATGTGGGTGGCGACGACCAGCAGCGGCTTGCCGTCCGCCGTCTCGATCTGCGGCGCCAGCGGACAGATGCCCATGCCGGTGTCGACCAGCAGGTCGGCATCGCGACCGCGCAGATGCCAGATATTGGCCCGAACATAGGCATGCACGAAGGGCTCGGTCAGCATCGTCGTCTTGTCGTCGACGACGCTCCTGCTGAACCAGCCTGGCATCAAGTGTGAGCCCGGCATCAGACGAAGGGCTTCCCGACCTTGTACTTTTCCGGCACCAGTCGCTTGAGATAGGCCATGCCGGCATCCGACAGCTGATTGACATCGGGCTTCATGAAATCGTCCGGCATGTGGCGTGTCTTGCCGGCGACGTTCTTGAGCGGCACCTTCTTCAGCACCGTTCTGGTGCCGTCATATTGCAGCGCCACCGAGCCGCCGCCCTGTTCGGCGACAGAGACGGCGAAGGCGCCGGCATCGAAGGCCTCCTGCGCATCGACCGCGCTGATGGCGCCGATATAGCCGCGCGGCATGTAGCCGAGGGCGTCGACGCGAGCACGCTTGCCAGGCAGGCCCTCGGCCAGCGCGCGCTCGAGTGCGGCCGGCAGGTCGCTGCCCGACAGCTTGACGTTGCCATGCGCGTCGCGCTCAAGCTTGTCCGGCGGGACCAGGCTTTCGACCAGCGCCTTGCCGTCGGCGGTGCTGACGCCTTCCGACACAGCGACGATGCAGCGCTTGTGGCGGTCGAGCGTGGCACGCACGTCGTTGATGAAGCCGGCGGCCGAGAATGGGCGCTCGGGAACATAGACGAGGTGCGGGCCGCTATCGGGGTCGAGCTGCCAGGCGGCCGCGGCCGCGGTCAGGAAGCCGGCATGCCGACCCATGACAATGCCGACATAGATGCCGGGCAGCGCGCGAAAATCGAGATCGACGGAGAGGAAGGCGCCGGCGACGAACTCGGCCGCCGAAATGAAGCCCGGCGTGTGGTCGTTTTCCTCGAGGTCATTGTCGATGGTCTTCGGCGCATGGACGAAGGCAATTGAGCCGCCTGCGGCATCGGTTAGAATCTGCTGGGTGCCCGACGTATCGTTACCGCCGATATAGATGAAGGCGTCGGCGCCGGCCTTCTTCAACCCGTTGAGGATGACGTCGCAATAGGCGGCATCCGGCTTGTCGCGGGTCGAGCCAAGGGCCGCACTTGGCGTGCCGGCAATCAGCCGCAGACGATCCTCAGGAATCGCGGAGAGGTCGACATAGTTGCCGTCACGGATGCCGCGCACGCCGTGGATGGAACCGAGGACCTTGGCGCCGGGATGCCGCTTGCGGATCTCCAGCGTCGCCCCGACCACGGTCTGGTTGATGACGGCGGTTGGGCCGCCGCCCTGCGCGATGACAAACGTTCCAGCCATGCTTGATTTCTCCCGGCGCGATGGTTTTCAAAGCACCTTGGCCTGTCTTGCCGCATCGCGCAACGGGAGTTTCGAGCGGCGCCAACACGCCGCATAAGGGTCAGACGACGACGACCGGGTTCTTCTTGGAGACGCGGCTGTAGAGGTCGATGATGTCCTGGTTGATCAGGCGCACGCAGCCTGACGACATGGCCTGGCCGATGCTCGCCCATTCAGGCGAGCCGTGGATGCGATAGCCGGTGTCCTTGCCGTCCTGGTAGATGTAGAGGGCACGCGCGCCGAGCGGGTTGGTGAGGCCGCCGGGCTGGCCGGCCTGCCATTTCACCAGTTCCGGCTTGCGCGCGATCATCTCGGGCGGCGGCGTCCAGGTCGGCCATTCCCTGCCGTATTGGATGTTGGCGCGGCCGGACCAGCGGAAGCCGTCCTTGCCGATGCCGACGCCGTAGCGAATGGCGTCGCCACCCGGCTGGACGAGATAGAGCATGCGCTCCTGCAGATGGACGACGATGGTGCCGGGCGCCTCGCCTGTCGTGTCGACGACGATCTGGCGGCGGAATTCCGGCTTGACCTTCAGATACGGCACTTCCGGCACGTTGAAGCCGCCGTCGGTCAGCCCGGCATACATGACGCCGGGGCTGGTGATGTTCTTGTCGACACTGATGCTTGGCCGGATCGGCCGCACGGAGCCCGTGGTGACGTCGTCGAGCTCGAGCGCCGGCAAACCCCCGCCCGAGGTCGAGCAACCGGCGGCGCTCAGCAGCGCCAGCGCGCCAGCCCCGGACAGGATGGCGCGGCGGGAGAGATGATGATCGGTTTCGATTGCGTCGCCGTTTCGCGGCGGCGTCAGACCTTGCGGCAACATACGCATATACCCAGACCCTACGCTGTCGGCGGGAAGCACGGTCCGGCCGGATAGCGGGCATTTTCATCATTCATGGTTGATAAAGCGTGAAGACCTTGCACAGCCTGCATTTGCGCATGGCCCGGCGGGCGCTCGACCTTCCTGCTGACCCTTGACTGCGAACTGCCGCACAAAAAGACCTCGGTCGGGTCATAATCCCGGCACTGGTGTTTCCTACTTCTCAAGCGATCAGCGAGGGGCCTCCATGTGCAAGACCTTAAAAACCGACATCAAGCTTTTTGCCGCTGCCATTGTCGCGGCGGCAACGGTTCTCGGCGCAAACGTCAGCCTGGCCGATATCGTGAGCACGCTGAGCGGCGCGAACTGACATCGATCTGCCGCTGGCGCAGTTAGGGAAATCGCCTCTTTACATTCTCCCGGGCCTCAGGATTTATCCTCTTCTTTAAGCTCAAAGGAGATGAGCATGTCCTTCGAAAACTGGGCCGCCTTCGCTGCCGCATCGACGATCCTTCTCATCATTCCGGGTCCGACCATCCTTCTCGTCGTGTCCTACGCGCTGGGCCAGGGCTGGCGCACCGCCTTGCCGATGGCGATCGGCGTGGCGCTGGGCGACTTCACGGCGATGACCTTGTCGATGCTGGGTATCGGCGCGCTGCTGGCGGCTTCGGCGACCGTCTTCACCATCCTGAAGCTGATCGGCGCCGGCTATCTGATCTATCTCGGCGTGAAACTGTTTCGCGCAGGCGGCGCGCTGAAAGCCGAACCGCGCACCGACGCGGTCTCCTCGGCCAAGATGATGGCACACGCCTGGCTGGTTACCGCGCTCAATCCGAAAAGCATCACCTTCTTCGTCGCCTTCCTGCCGCAGTTCCTCGACCGGCACGCCGATTTCTGGACGCAGATGCTGATCTTCGAGACGACCTTCCTGGCGCTCGCCTTCGCCAATGCTTTCGGCTATGCGCTGATCGCCTCACGCGCACGCAACGTGGTGCGCAATCCCAAGGCGATCCGCATCTTCAACCGCACCGGCGGCACGCTGCTGGTTGGCGCCGGCATCGCCACGGTGGCGATGCGTTCCAGCAATTAGGCTCTCTGTCTGACCGTGACCCCGAAACTGTTTTTCGGGGTCATGACCGGCCTTACCATTTGACGCTGAACCCCAGATTGCCTTCGAGGATCCGACGCTCGTCGCCGCCGAGATTGGTGGTGTAGTCGCCGGTGGCGAAGATGCTGACCTTGTCCGTCACCTTGGCGATCACACCGCCACCGAATTCGAACGAGGTCGATCTGCCCTCGGTGGAGATATCGGTGGTGTCGAAATTGACATGGCTCGTGCCGCCGAAATCGTGCCAGATGTTGGCCTTGAGGTACGGCTGCAGCGCCATGCCATTGATCGTTGTTTCGCCTTGCAGCCGTGCGCCGAGCCGGCCGGTCACGCTGCCGTCCGTATCAAAGGAAACCGAAGCAAAGCGGTCCGACGCATCGTCGAGCGACAGTTGCTGCCAGACCAGTTGCGCCTGCGGTTCAAGCGTCCAGCCTTGCCCCAGCGCGATGGGATAGCCGCCTTCCAGCGAAGCGGTGATGCCGGTCCCGCCGACATCGATGCCGATGTCGCGCGACGATGTTGCGTTTCCGCCGAAGAAGGTGGCCATGAGGACGCCGTCCAGGTACCAGCCACCCTGACCGATCCGGGTCCAGTAGCCGCCGACGCTGGTGCCGTTGATATCCATGCTGCCGACGGACAGATTGTCCCAGCCCAGCGCCTGGCCGCGCACGTCGCCATTCATGCTGGCATAGGCGACGAACAGGCCGGCGCGATCGGTCTGGCCCGACGCGGTTTCGCGGCCGAACAGATCGAAGCCCGCCTGAAGGCCGAACAGGGTGCCGTCGAAGGACGGCGATACCGTTCCTGAATACGCCATCTTGCTGTCCTGACCGAAGATGCGGCCCCAGACCGGCGACAGCTCGGTGTTCGACAACAGGCTCTGCTCGCCGCGCCGTTCGTGGAAGGTGCCGAGCGTCGTCATCGCCAGATGTTCGGCGACCGGCGGCAAGGCCGAATAGACCGGAACCTCGATGCGATAGAGCAGGATCTCCTCGCCCGCCGCTGGTGTCGGTAGGTCGGGCACCTCCGTTGGCACCACCGGCGGCGGCGGGGGCGGATCTGCCACTGGTGCCGGCGGTGGTGCCGGTGGTGTCGCGGGCGGCGGATCGGTCGGCACGACCGGCGGCGCCGGATCAACCGGATCGGGGTCGCCGGGGGTGGATTCCGGCGGCGGCGGCGGCGCAGGGTCGATGGGCGGCGGCGGCGGCGGTTCGGCCGCCGGCGGCTCAGGTTCCGGCGGCGGAGCAGGTTCCAGCACCGGCGGGGCTGCGGCCGGCGGGGCCGGCGTGTTCAGCGTCGAGCGCAGGTACCAGTTCTCCTCGCTGCCGGCGCTGACGCCGCCCTTGAACAGGTAATATTCGAAGGCACCGGCGGCGACCGGGGCGTCGAGCGCAAATGTCGTGGCGCCCGAGGTGGCGCCGTTGATTGCCTGGACGACCATGATGCCGTCCTGCGTGGTCGCAGCCCCCGCGCCGCCGAGATTGACCACGGAGATGCCGGCCGAACCGGAAGCCGTTCCGCTCGACAGGACCAACTTGTCGGATGCGGAGGAATCGTCACCGAGCTCGGTCTGGATAAGCAGCAGGCCACCCAGGCCGACATAATTGCCCGAAATCGTCAGGCTGTCGGTGGCACCGGTGCTGCCATTGGTCAGGTCGATGCGTCCGGCATTGGTGACCTGCGCCAACTGACCCGCCGTAAACGCCTGGATCGCCGCGTTGAAACCGCCGCCATAGAGCGTGCTTGCGGCATCGACACTGAGCGAACCTGTGCCGGTGCCGCTGTCGCCGAGCACCAGATTGCCGTCGAGCGTCAGCTCGGTGTCATTGGTGGCGTCGATGCTTTCCCAGTTCTGGAGCCGGCTGATCCCATCTAGTTTGACGTTGTCCAGGGTGAGCGCGTCGGTGCCGAGACCACCCGATATGGTATTCGTGGCACCGAGATTGGCGTTGGTGAGGTTGCTGAGTTCGGCGGTGTCGTTGTCGCCGCCGAGATCGACGGAACCATAGATGATGCCGCCACCGTTCCAGACGAAACTGTCGGCGCCAAAGCTCATCAGTATATCGCCACCGACCGTACCGCCGGTGACCGTGACGCTGTCGTTGCCGCCGCTGACGCTGATGTTGCCGCCGATGGTGCCGCCCGACAGGATGATCGTGTCCTTGTCGAAGCCGGTGACGAGGTTGCGGTCGATGGTGCCGCCGGACATGTTGAAGTAATTCTGATCGAGCTTCATGTTGACGCGGCCGATACGGCCACCGGTCATCACGGCACGGTCGCCGTCGTCGAAGAAATCGACGATGCGCCCGCCGGTCATGGTGAAGGTGTCCAGGCCGTCGCCCTGGTTGAGCGAACCGATCTGGCCGCCGCTCATGTTGAAGTCGTCGATGCCGGCGCCCTGCTGGACATTGCCGGCGACGGTACCCGCGCCGATGGTGAAAAAATCGGTGCCGCCGCCCTGATCGACGGTGCCGGTGATGGCGCCTGACTGCATATCGATGCGGTCCGTGCCGACACCAAAGGTGACATTGCCTGATATCTGCCCGGTGCCCCCGGCGGGAAAATTGAGCGTGTTGTCGCCATCGGGATCGGCGAGGCTGCCGCCTGAATCGCCGCTGTCGCAGGTGTAAACGGTGTTTCCGGCGGATGGACCCAGCACGCATGCGGCAAACGCGGCGGAGTTGGGCAGCAACGCAAAAGCCGTAGTTGAGAGGATGCTAATAAGCCACGGGTGTAGCGGATGCGGCTTTCGCCGTAGCGAAGCAACTGCCACCTGCACATCCTCCGAATGACTGTTCGGAAGTGAGTTCTTCATATGCCGCATCGCGTCCCCTCTCGATTCGCGATTTCCAGCCCCCGCCAGTCGCCGTAATGAAGACACAATTCATTCGATTTTACAAAGCCTAATCTGCCCCGCATGGTTGCTAAACTGCAAAGACTACTCAAATGACCTGGCGTAGCGCGCGGTTGGCGTTGCCGTGGCCCATGCTTTAGGATCGGTTTGGGCCGAAGGATCGAGGCCTGTCACGGGTCGATAAAAGGACATCGCATGGCAACCAGGGACGCATTCGGCCTGGCACTTTCGGGCGCCACGGAGGCGGGATTCACCCCCTACAGCCAGGCAGTGCATGAACTGCAGTGCTTCATCGGCGATCCCGTAGCCTCCGTCGACCGCGCCATCGCGGAAGATCCCGGCTTCGTCATGGCGCATGTCTTCAAGGGTTATCTGTTCGGCCTCGCCACCGAGCGGGAGGCGACGGCCGTGGCCAAGGCCTGCCATGAGGCCGCACTGCCGCTTGCCGCGACCACGCGCGAGCGGGCGCATGTCTCGGCCCTCGGGCATCTCGCCAGCGGACGATGGCATCAAGCCAGCCGCATTCTCGAGGACATCACCATCGAGACCCCCCGCGACGGGCTGGCGCTGCAGGTCGGCCACCAGATCGATTTCTTCACCGGCAATGCACGCATGCTGCGCGACCGCATCGCACGGGCCCTGCCGTCATGGCAAAGCTGCATGCCCGGCTACCACGCCATGCTCGGCATGCAGGCCTTCGGGCTGGAGGAAATGGGTGATTATGTCAGGGCCGAGCAGCTTGGCCGCGCGGCAGTCGACATGGAGCCGCGCGACGGCTGGGCACAGCACGCCGTCGCCCACGTCATGGAAATGCAGAGCCGGCAAAGAGATGGCATCGCCTGGATGCAGGCCGACCCGGAAGCGTGGACAAGGGAGAGCTTCCTGCAGGTCCACAATTGGTGGCACCTGGCGCTGTTCCACTATGATCTCGGCGAGACCGACGCGGTGCTGGCCCTCTATGACGGCCCTATCTACAGCGTACAATCGACGATGGCGCTCAACATGGTCGATGCCTCGGCAGTCCTGTGGCGGCTCGCCCTCGGCGGCGTCGACGTCGGCGACCGCTGGGCAGCGCTTGCCGCCAATTGGCGCAAGGCCGGAGCGGGCCTTTATGCCTTCAACGATGCCCACGCGATGATGGCCTTTGTCGGTGCAGGGTTCGATGCGCCGGCCCTCGCTTTGCTCGAGGCGCAGCGCGAGGCCATGCGTGGCAGCGACGACAATGCGGCTTTCACGCGGGATGTCGGCCATCCGCTGACGCTCGCCATCAAGGCATTCGGTGAGGGCAGCTACACCGAGGCCGTGCGCCTGATCCGGCCGATCCGCTCGATCTCCCATCGTTTCGGCGGCAGCCACGCCCAACGCGATGTTATCGACCTGACGCTGATCGAGGCAGCGTTGCGCGCCGGTGAGGGTGCGCTGGCCAGGGCGCTCACGGCGGAGCGTTCGATGGCGCGGCCCGACAGTCCGCTGTCAGCGCTGTTTGTGCGACGCGCCGCCGATTTGTCGGAGAATTGACCCGAAGCGGATCTTGTTTTAAAAACTGGCCAAGCCAGATTTTTTCGAGACCCGAAAAAATTAACTGGCGTGGGAGGAAGACATGTATCTGGGCCTCGATCTCGGGACATCGGGCGTCAAGGCGCTGCTGATCGATGCCGGGCAAACCGTCATCGGTTCCGGCCACGGTTCGCTTGATGTTTCACGACCGCATCCCGGCTGGTCGGAACAGAATCCCGAGCACTGGGTCCGGGCCTGCGAAGACGCAATCGCCGAGCTCAAATCGTCCCATCCGCATGAACTCGCGGCAGTCAAGGGCATTGGCCTGTCCGGGCAGATGCATGGCGCCACGCTGCTCGACGCCGCCGACAAGGTGCTGCGTCCCTGCATCCTGTGGAACGACACGCGCAGCCATGCCGAGGCGGCCGTGCTCGACGCCGATCCGCGCTTCCGCGCCCTGACCGGCAACATCGTCTTTCCCGGTTTCACCGCGCCGAAACTTGCCTGGGTGAAGAACAACGAACCCGCTGTCTTCGCCAAGGTCGCAAAAGTGCTGCTGCCCAAGGATTTCCTGCGGCTCTGGCTGAGCGGCGAACACATTTCGGAAATGTCGGATTCTGCCGGCACGTCCTGGCTCGATGTCGGCAAGCGGCGCTGGAGTGCGGACCTGCTCGCGGCGACATCGCTCGACCAGAGGCAGATGCCGTCGCTGGTTGAGGGTACGCACAAGGCAAGCGCACTGCGCAGCGAATTGGCATCGAAATGGGGCGTCCAGGCCGGCATTCCGATCGCCGGCGGCGCCGGCGACAATGCGGCCTCGGCCTGCGGCATGGGCACGGTCGGCGCCGGCCACGCTTTCGTCTCGCTCGGCACATCGGGCGTGCTGTTTGCCGCCAACGCTTCCTACCTGCCCAACCCGGCTAGCGCGGTTCACACCTTCTGCCACGCCCTGCCGAACACCTGGCACCAGATGGGGGTCATCCTGTCGGCGACGGATTCGCTCAACTGGCTGTCGGAAATCACCGGGAAGAGCGCCGGCGAATTGACCGCTGAGCTCGGCGACACATTGAAGGCGCCCAGCGGCGTGTCCTTCCTGCCTTATCTCTCGGGTGAGCGCACGCCCTACAATGATGCCGCCATTCGCGGAGCATTTGCCGGGCTGGCGCATGAATCGAGCCGTGCCGTGCTGACCCAGGCCGTGCTGGAGGGTGTGGCCTTTGCCTTCCGCGACAGCCTCGAAGCCCTGGCCACGGCCGGCACGAGCTTGACGCGGGTGACGGCGATCGGCGGCGGCTCGCGCTCGCACTACTGGTTGAAGGCGATTGCCACCGCGCTTCAACGGCCTGTCGACATTCCCGCCGACGGCGATTTCGGCGCCGCCTTTGGCGCCGCACGGCTCGGCCTGATTGCTGCGACGGGTGCCGATCCGCTGGCTGTGTGCACGGCGCCCAGGACGGATGCTACCGTTGAACCGGACGCTGCGCTCGCTGGGGCGTATGCGGATGCATATCAGCGCTACCGGTCGCTGTACCCGGCAATTAAGAGCGTGACCGCGTGAGTGAGCGCGAGGCACCCCCCTCTGCCCTGCCGGGCATCTCCCCCGCAGGGGGGGAGATTAGCAGCGTTGGCGGGTATGCCAGTCCTGCAAGGTGGGTGATTGGCGAAGGCGCGGATGCCAACCAATCTCCCCCCTTGCGGGGGAGATGGCCGGTAGGCCAGAGGGGGGCGCTTCACGCCCGCCTCCCCCAGAAGTCCTTACTGCGCAGGCACCTTGTCGAGAAAGCCGGTGACGCTCCTCAGGCGGCCGTTCTCGATGATTCCGATGTCGGTACCTTCGATCACCGAAGGCGTCCCCTCAGGTCCGAGGTTCCACGAGAAGCGGATCTTGTCGGCAAAACCATCCGGCGTGCCCTTCAGCGAGAACCGGAAGCCGGCAAAGCGCTGCTGCACGCCGTCGATCAGAGCCGTGACGCCTTCATGGCCGTCGCCCTGCATGAGCGGATCACGATAGCTGACGTCTTCCGTGAAGGTCGCCTTGAGCAATTCGGCCCGGCGGCCGGCATCGCTTTCGTTCCAGGCGGTGATGTAGTTTTCAGCGATCTTGGTGAGGTCGGTCATGGTCTGTCTCCTTCGTTTGGTGGCTTTGACATGACCTTTTTCGACCAGCGCTGGCCTGAAACCAATTACGCCTGAGGTAATGGCGGCAGAACTTTGTGAGAGGACAGAAATCATGAGCAGCGGATTCTTCGGCGACATCAAGAAAATCAAATATGAAGGGCCGGATTCGACCAATCCGCTGGCCTATAGGTTCTACAATCCCGACGAGGTCGTCGCCGGCAAGCGGTTGGAAGATCATCTGCGCTTCGCCGTGGCCTACTGGCACTCCTTTGCCTGGCCGGGCGGCGATCCGTTCGGCGGCCAGACCTTCGACCGGCCGTGGTTTCCCAAGGCAGGCGGCACCGACACGATGGAGCTGGCAAAACTGAAAGCGGACGTCGCCTTCGAGATGTTCTCGCTGCTCGGCGCGCCCTATTTCTGCTTCCATGACGCTGATGTGCGGCCGGAGGGCAAGGACTTTTCCGAAAGTGCCGCGCGCCTCGACGAGATCGCCGATTACTTCGCGGGCAAGATGAAGCAGACCGGCGTCAAGCTGCTTTGGGGCACCGCCAATCTGTTCTCCAATCGCCGCTTCATGTCGGGTGCGGCCACCAATCCCGATCCGGACGTCTTTGCCTACGCGGCGGCGACGGTAAAAAGCTGCATCGACGTCACCAAGCGGCTGAAGGGCGAAAACTACGTGCTGTGGGGCGGGCGCGAAGGCTATGAGACGCTGCTCAACACCGACCTCGCGCGCGAGCAGGAACAGGCCGGCCGGTTCCTCAGCATGGTCGTCGACTACAAGCACAAGATCGGTTTCAAGGGCACGATCCTGATCGAGCCGAAGCCGCAGGAGCCGACCAAGCATCAGTACGATTACGATGTCGCCACCGTCTACGGCTTCCTCAAGCGCTTCGGGCTGGAGAAGGAGGTCAAGGTCAATATCGAGCAGGGCCACGCCATCCTGGCCGGCCATTCCTTTGAGCACGAACTGGCTCTGGCCAATGCGCTCGGCATTTTCGGTTCGATCGATATGAACCGCAACGACTACCAGTCGGGCTGGGACACCGACCAGTTCCCCAACAACGTGCCGGAAATGGCGCTGGCCTACTATCAGGTCCTGCAGGCCGGCGGCTTCAAGACCGGCGGCACCAATTTCGACGCCAAGCTGCGCCGCCAGTCGCTCGATCCGCAGGACCTGCTGATCGGCCATATCGGCGGCATGGATTCTTGCGCACGCGGCCTGAAAGCCGCGGCCGGCATGGTCGAGGACAAGGCGCTATCGGCGCCGCTGGCCGAACGTTATGCCGGCTGGAACACGGCCGAGGGCAAGGCGATGCTCGCCGGCAAGCGCACGCTGGAGGATATCGCCGAGCGCGTCGTCAAGAAGAAGATCGAGCCGCAGCCGAGGTCCGGTCGCCAGGAACTGCTGGAAAATATCGTCAACCGCTACGTGTAAGGCGCGCGCCGCTCCATCTCTGGACCGACATCCGACACCACTGGCTGAAAGCCGCCGCCATCGCCATCTGCTAGTCAGCCCACTTCGCACGAGGCTGCCGAGGATCGCACAGATCTTCGGCAGCCAGCGTGTGATCAAGATGCCACGCGTGCCGCCGAAAGAGGGCCCGTGCGGCAGCCTTTATTTTATGCATGTCGCCATCCCAAAATCGCTGTGCGCTTTTGGGCGACATGCATTGGCGGGAGACGGAAAATGGCAGAGGATCGAATCATCGTGCGCCCGGCGCAGGCGAGCGATATTCCGGCGTTGAAGCAGGTGCTGCATGAAACCTTCGAAGGCACATGGCTGCCGAACATCACCGAAGCAGCGGCGCGGCGCTATGTCGAGACGGATATTGGCGGGCGCTATGTCGACCAGAGCTGGCCTGAATTCGCCGTTGCCGAGATCGATGGCGAGGTCGCCGGCCTGATCCATTGGCGCGCGGATTTCATCGAGGCCCTGCACGTGACGGCATCCCGTCAAGGGCAAGGTGTCGGCCGCAAGCTGCTTTCCCACGCCGAACAGGCGATCGGCGCCGCCGGATTGGCGCAGGCGCGGCTGGAAACCGACACGTTCAATCTGCCCGCACAAGCACTCTACAAGGCGGTCGGCTATATCGAGAAAAACCGCTATCCAGACGACGAATGGGACAGTGGCTTCACCACGGTGCTGTTCGAAAAGCGGCTGTAGATCTCTCCTTGACCTGACCTGCCAAGGCGCAGGAACAGCTTTGCGCATTGCCCGGTCCCGCGACATGGTTTTGCCCTTCGACGCCCTTCAATGACCTCGCTCTTGCCTTCAAACTGCCGTCACGAATCTCGTATAAGACTGGCTCGTGGCGGGAGAGGAAGAAGGAGGCGAACCGATATGCAGAACGAACGTGAAATCGACGCCCTGCTCTCACCTGGCGAGGCCGGATCGATCATCGACCGGCTGATGGCGATGCCGAGGAAATCCGACGACGCCAAGATTGCGAACGAATGGGATCGCGCTGTCGCCAGCCGCTTCGAGACCCGTCTGGCCAGGCAGATGCGCTCGCAGATCGACGGCGACCGTCAGAACGCGGCGTGATCGCCCGTTGAAACCTACCCCCTCCGCAATCTGACCGGCGCTTCGCCGAAAGTCCTTGAAAACGCTCTCGAAAATGCGGCGGCGGACGAGAACCCGGTCCGCCCGGCAATATCGGCCATGGCAACCCTCGTATCGACCACCAGCCGGCGCGCGGCGCCGAGGCGCAGCCTGAGGTAATAGGCGCCCGGTGTCTCGCCGATAGATTTGCGAAAGATGCTTTCCAGCGTCCGTGCCGTCACCCCGGCACGCTTTGCCACCGCCTCTATGGTCAGAGGCTGGTCGACATGCGCTTCCATCAGCCGGATCGCATGCGCCAGCCGCGGATCGTAGCCGTCGAGCCGGCCGAGCGAGACCAGCGGCTGTGCGTCGGTGGCGGCGCGCGCCTGGTCATAGATGAAGACGCTGGCGACATCGAGCGCCACCGCCATGCCGAGCCGCGTGCGGATGAGATGCAGCATCAGGTCGAAGGTCGGCGAAGCGCCGCCCGAGGTGAACACCGGCCCGTCGATGACGTAGCGATCCGGGCGGACATCGACGCCAGGGAAGGCCGAGGAAAAATCCTCCATGTCCTCCCAGTGGGTGGTGGCGCTGCGCCCTTCCAGCAGGCCGGCGCGTGCCACCAGCCAAGTGCCCGCCTCGACACCGCCGCAAGCACGCGCCGTGCGTGCGGCCCGGCGCAGTCCGGACAACAAAGCCGAAGTTGCATAGTTCTGGGTGCCGAAGCCGGCGACGACGACAAGGACGTCGGTTGGCTCGCCCGCGTCGAAACGGCCACTGACCGCCACCGGCAGGCCGCATGTGGTGACCGGAGCCTCGCCGGTCACCGAGACCAGCCGAAAATCGAACAGGGTCTCGCCGGAGATACGGTTGGCGGCGCGCAGCGGATCGACGGCCGAGGCCACGCACATGATCGACGAGCCGGAAAACACCAGCAGCGTCACCTTGAGCGGCAGACGCTCGGCGCGAAAGATCGTCGGTTTTTCGCTTTTTGTCATGGAAGCTTCGTAAAGCGCAAAACAGTTTCCGGCAAGTCGGGCATTGTTGTGGTCTGTTTCTATCGGAGGAGAGTTCCATGCCGCTTGCGATGAACCGTGAGGTCTTCATTACCTGTGCCGTGACCGGGTCCGGCGGGTCGCAGGACCGCAGCCCGCATGTGCCACGCTCGCCCAAGCAGATCGCCGATTCCGCCATCGACGCAGCCAAGGCGGGTGCGGCGATCGTGCACTGCCATGTGCGCGATCCCGAAACCGGCAAGCCGAGGCGCGATGTGCATCTCTACCGCGAAGTGACCGAGCGCATCCGCGCGGCGGAAGTCGACGTCATCCTGAACCTGACCGCCGGCATGGGCGGCGACATGGTGTTCGGATCGCCGGAAGCGCCGCTGCCGCTCAACGAAAAAGGCACCGACATGGGCGGCGCCACCAACCGCATGGAACATGTGCGCCAGTGCCTGCCGGAAATCTGCACGCTCGACTGCGGCACCATGAATTTCGCCGAAGCCGACTATGTCATGACCAACACGCCCGGCATGCTGCGCGCCATGGGCGGCATGATGACGGCGCTCGGCGTCAAGCCGGAGATCGAGGCTTTCGACACCGGTCATCTGTGGTTCGCCAAGCAGCTGGTCGAGGAAAAAGTACTCAACCCTGATGCGCTGGTGCAGCTCTGCATGGGCGTGCCGTGGGGTGCGCCTGACGACCTCAACACCTTCATGGCCATGGTCAACAATGTCCCGTCCACCTGGAACTGGTCGGCCTTCGCCATCGGCCGCAACCAGATGGCCTATGCCGCGGCGGCGGTGCTGGCTGGCGGCAATGTCAGGGTAGGTCTCGAAGACAATCTGTGGCTCGACAAGGGCGTGCTGGCGACCAATGCGCAGCTGGTCGAGCGTGCCGCCAGCATCGTCACCAATCTCGGCGCCAGGATTCTTGGGCCGGAAGAGGTGCGGCAAAAGCTCAACCTCACCAAGCGGGCGCCGATCGCGGCATAAATTATTCATCGGGAGGGTCGGCATGACTACCGTAAAATTCACCGCGATGAAGGATGGCGACCGGGACGACTACGAGTTCCTGACCGCGCATGAGATCGACTATGCGGCAAGGACAGGCGAGCGGCTGCTCGATGCGCTGGTGCAGCTCGACGCGGGCCTGTCGGGCTACAAGATCACCCGGCTCGGCCATTCGCTGCAGGCGGCGACGCGTGCCTGGCGCGACGGCGCCGACACCGACTGGATCGCCTGCGCGCTGCTGCACGACATCGGCGACATTTACGCGCCATACAATCACGACGAATATGCCGCTTCGATCCTGAAACCCTTCGTGCGCGAACAATGCACCTGGGTGGTGGAAAAGCATGGCGACTTCCAGCGGCTCTACTATGCCCATCATCTGGGCGGTAACCGCCATGCGCGCGACCGCTTTGCCGGCCACGCCTATTTCGACGATTGCGACCAGTTTTGCGAACGCTGGGACCAGTCGAGCTTCGACCCCGACTATGACACCCTGCCGATCGAATTCTTCCGGCCCTTCGTGCTCGAAGCCTTTGCCCGCAAGGCCTACGACCCGTCCGTGATCCGCGCCGGCGAACGCGTGCCGCTCATAGATCCCACAACCGCCATGACCAGAACCGGAGCTTCCGCATGAGCATCATCAACAAGGCAGCCGCCATCGGTGGCGGCGTCATCGGCGCCGGCTGGGTGGCGCGGCTGCTGCTCAACGGCATCGACGTGTCGATCTTCGATCCCGATCCCGAGGCGTCGCGCAAGGTCGGCGAAGTGATGAAGGGCGCGCGCCGCGCCTACAAGCAGATGGTGCCCGGCGGCCTGCCCAAGGAGGGCAAGCTGACCTTCGCCAAGACCATCGCCGAGGCAGTGGCCGATGCCGATTTCATTCAGGAAAGCGTGCCGGAACGGCTCGACCTCAAGCACCGGGTGCTCGCCGAGATCGATACCCACGCGCCGGCCAATGCGATTGTCGGCTCATCGACCTCCGGCATCAAGCCGACCGACATGCAGGTGGCGATGAAGAAGCATCCGGAGCGGCTGGTCGTCGGCCATCCGTTCAACCCGGTCTATCTCCTGCCGCTGGTCGAGATCGTCGGTGGCGAGCAGACCTTTCCCGAGGCGATCGAGGTCGCCAAGGAGATGTATGCCTCGATCGGCATGAAGCCGGTCGTCATCCGCAAGGAGATCGAGGCCTTCGTCGGCGACCGCCTGCTCGAAGCGGCATGGCGCGAGGCGCTGTGGCTGATCAAGGACGGCATCTGCACGGTCGAGGAACTCGACGACATCATGCGCTACGGCTTCGGCCTGCGCTGGGCGCAGATGGGCATGTTCCAGGTCTATCGCGTCGCCGGCGGCGAGGCCGGCATGCGCCACTTCATGGCGCAGTTCGGGCCCTGCCTGAAATGGCCATGGACCAAGCTGATGGATGTGCCGGAGTTCAACGACGAGTTGGTCGACCTGATCGCCACGCAGTCGGACGACCAGGCGCATGGCCTGTCGATCCGCGAACTGGAAAAGATCCGCGACGATAATCTGGTCGCCATCATGGACGCGCTGTCGAAGCAGAACAAAGGCAAGGGCTGGGGCGCCGGCGCCCTGCACAAGGACTATACTAGGCAGCTGGCCAAACTGGCGGCGAAGAAGCCCACGGCCTCCAAGGCGGCCGAGAAGGCCAAGGCGTTGAAGCCGGTGAAAAAAGCCGAGAAGCCGAAGAAAAAGACCGGCAAGAAGAAGGGCTGAAGCATGGATTTCGGGCTGTCGGAAGAACAGAGGCTCATCGTCGAGACGACGAAGGCGTTCGTCGAGAACGAGCTATACCCGCATGAGCGCGAGGTCGAGCGCACCGGCGTGCTGCGCCGCGACCTGATCGAGGAGATCAAGGTCAAGGCGATCGAAGCCGGGCTCTATGCCGCCAACATGCCGGCCGATGTCGGCGGCGCTGGCCTGGATACGGTGACCTGGCTGCTCTACGAAAAGGAACTCGGCCGCGCCAACTATGCGCTGCACTGGACCTGCGTGGCGCGGCCCTCCAACATCCTCTTGGCCGGCACGCCCGAGCAGCGCGAGAAGTATCTGTTCCCCTGCATCCGCGGCGAGAAATGGGACTGCCTGGCGATGACCGAGCCGGGCGCCGGCTCCGACCTGCGCGGCATGAAGGCGACGGCCGTGCAGGATGGCGACGACTGGGTGCTCAACGGCACCAAGCATTTTATCTCCCACGCCGACCTCGCCGACTTTGCTATCGTGTTCATGGCTTCCGGCGAAGAGGATTCGCCGCGCGGCAAGCGCAAGAAGATCACCGCCTTTTTTGTCGATAAGGGCACCAAAGGCTTCACCGTTCGCGATGGCTACCGCAACGTCTCGCATCGCGGCTACACCAACGCCATCCTCGAATTCGACGATTGCCGGCTTCCCGCCGCCCAAGTGTTGGGCGAAGTCCATAAAGGGTTCGACGTCGCCAATTCATGGCTCGGCGCCACCCGCCTGCAGGTCGGCGCGACCTGTCTCGGCCGTGCCGAGCGGGCGCTTGGCCATGCGGTGGAATATGCCGCGCAGCGCCAGCAGTTCGGCCAGCAGATCGGCAAGTTCCAGGGCGTATCGTTCAAGCTTGCCGACATGGCGACCGAACTGAAGGCCGCCGACCTGATGGTGTTCGAAGCCGGCTGGAAGTACGATCAGGGCACAGTCACCGACCAGGACATGGCCATGGCCAAACTGAAGGCCACCGAAATGCTTGCATACGTTGCCGATGAAGCGATCCAGATCCATGGCGGCATGGGGCTGATGGACGATTTGCCGCTGGAGCGCATCTGGCGCGACGCCCGCGTCGAGCGCATCTGGGAGGGCACGTCGGAAATCCAGCGCCACATCATTTCACGGGCGCTGCTGCGTCCGTTTGGGGCATAACATATGCATAAACTTGAGCGTCTCCTGCGGCCGAAGTCGATTGCCGTATTCGGCGGTGCGCAGGCTGCAGCCGTCGTCGCGCAATCGATCAAGATGGGCTTTGCCGGCGAGATCTGGCCGGTGCATCCGACCAAGGACGAGGTCGCCGGCCGCAAGGCCTATCGCTCGGTCGCCGACCTGCCGGCCGCGCCGGACGCCGCCTTTGTCGGCGTCAACCGGCATTTGACCATAGAGGTGGTCAAGGCGCTGGCCGAACGCGGCGCCGGCGGCGCCGTCTGCTTTGCCGCCGGCTTCCTCGAAACCGAGGCCTATGACGACGACGGCGAGCGGCTGCAGGCCGAGCTGGTCGGGGCGGCCGGCTCGATGCCGATCATCGGGCCGAATTGCTACGGCCTGATCAATTATGCCGACGGCGCGCTTCTGTGGCCCGACCAGCATGGCGGGATAAGACTGGCCGAGGGCGGCAAGGGCGTCGCCATCATCACCCAGTCCTCCAACATCGCCATCAACATGACGATGCAAAGGCGCGGCCTGCCGATCGCCTTCCTGATGACCGCCGGCAACCAGGCGCAGACCGGCCTGTCCGAAATGGCGCTCGGCCTGATCGAGGACGAGCGGGTCACGTCGCTCGGCCTGCATATCGAGGCTTTCGATTCGGTAGCCGGCTTCGAGCGGCTGGCGGCACGGGCGCGCGAGCTGAAGAAGCCGATCATCGCCATGAAGGTCGGCCGTTCCGAACAGGCCAGGCAGGCGACTGTCTCGCATACCGCCTCGCTGGCCGGCTCGGACGCGGCCTCGGGTGCGTTCCTGCGGCGGCTCGGCATTGCGAGAGTCGATTCGATCCCCGCCTTCATCGAGGCGCTGAAGCTGCTGCACATCACCGGCCCGCTGCCAGGCTATAGGCTGTCGTCGATGAGCTGCTCCGGCGGCGAGGCCTCCGTCATGGCCGACAGCGCCGAAGGGCGCTGGGTCAATTTCCCTGTGCTGATCGACAGCCACCGCGCCCATGTCAAATCGACGCTCGGGCCGCTGGTCGCGGTCGCCAATCCCTTGGACTATCACACCTTCATCTGGAACAACGAGCCGGCGATGACCGCCACCTTCACCGCCATGGTGTCGGGCGGCTTCGACCTCAACATGCTGGTGCTCGATTTTCCGCGCCCCGACCGCTGCTCGGTCACCGACTGGTGGGCGACGCTGCGCGCCTTCGAATCGGCGCTGAAGACCAACAAGGCGCATGGCGCGATCGTCTCCTCGTTGCCGGAGAACCTGCCGGAGGAATACACGGCCGAGTTGATGGCGCGCGGCATGGTGCCGTTGTTCGGCATTTCGGAAGCCATGGATGCCGCCGGGGCGGCGGCCTTCATCGGCTGGGCTTGGGCTGAACCGCAGGCGCAGCCGATCGACACGTCCGCATCCGGTGCGCCTGGCGGCGACCACGTCACGCCCGATGAGGCCGAGGCGAAGTCACGGCTGATCAAGGCTGGCCTGCCGGTGCCGAAGGGCGAACGCGCCGCCAATGCGGTCGAGGCGGTGATCTCTTCCATGGCGCTCGGCTTCCCGGTGGCGTTGAAGGCGCTCGGCGTCACTCACAAATCCGAAGTTGGCGCTGTCAGGCTCAATCTCAGGGATGCCGAATCCGTCAGCACCGCAGCGCATGACCTGCTGCCGCTCGGCACCGGGCTCTATGTCGAGCGCATGGTGCGCGACGGTGTCGCTGAACTGATCGTCGGCTTCACCCGCGATCCGATGTTCGGCGCGGTGATGACCTTGGGCACAGGCGGCGTGCTGGTCGAGCTGTTGCGCGACAGCGTCACGCTGATGCTGCCGGCAACCCGCGACGACATCGAGGCGGCGTTGCGCGGCCTGAAGCTGTTCCCGCTGCTCGAAGGCTATCGCGGCCGGCCGAAGGCCGATGTCCAGGCCGCCATCGACGCCATTTCGGGCATTGCCGCCTTCGTGCAGCAGAATGCCGGCGAGATCGAGGAACTCGATATCAACCCGCTGATCGTCTGCGCGGAGGGCAAAGGCGCCTGGATCGCCGACGCACTGCTGGTGCTGGGAGACAAGAAGAATGTCTGACGTCATTTCGACCCGCCGCGAGGGCACCATCCTCGAAGTCACGCTCGACCGGCCCAAGGCCAACGCCATCGACCTGAAGACCTCGCGGCTGATGGGCGAGACGTTCAAGGCATTCCGAGACGATCCGGAGCTTCGCGTCGCCATCGTCAAGACCGCCGGCGACAAGTTCTTCTGTGCCGGCTGGGATTTGAAGGCGGCCGCCGGCGGCGATGCGGTCGATGGCGACTATGGCGTCGGCGGCTTTGCCGGGCTGCAGGAGTTGCGCGACCTCAACAAGCCGGTGATCGCTTGCGTCAACGGTATGGCGGTCGGAGGCGGCTTCGAGCTGGCGCTGTCCTGCGACCTCATCTACGCCTCCGATCATTCCTCCTTCGCGCTGCCCGAGATTCGCGCCGGCACGCTGGCCGACGCCGCGACGATCAAGCTGCCGAAGCGCATCCCCTACCATGTCGCCATGGACCTTCTGCTGACCGGCCGCTGGATGGATGTGGCCGAGGCGCATCGCTGGGGCCTGGTCAACGAAGTGCTGCCAAAGGAAAGGCTGGAAGATCGCGTCTGGGAGATCGCCCGGCTGCTGGCCGGCGGCCCGCCGCTGGTGTTTGCCGCGATCAAGGAAACGGCGCGGGTGGCCGAGGCGCTGACCTTCCAGGACGCGATGAACAGGGTGACGCGGCGGCAGCTGCCGACGGTCGATGCGCTCTACGGCTCCGAGGACGGCATGGAGGGTTTTCGCGCTTTTGCGGAGAAGCGTGAGCCGGTTTGGAAGGGGAAGTAGCAGGAACGATGGCGTTCCGTCACACCCCCCTCTGCCCTGCCGGGCATCTCCCCCGCAAGGGGGGAGATCGGACGTCGTTTCTGCTTTCGCCAATAGTCGACGCTGCAAGAAGAGCACCGCGATCGAAACTGCCAATCTCCCCTCTTGCGGGGGAGATGGCCGGCAGGCCAGAGGGGGGTGCCCAGGTTCGACTTCGGCAGCCTCACTCATGACCGACTACAAAACCCTCATCGACGCCGAGACCTGGGCCTTCATCGAGCGGACCAACTCTTACTATCCACCGGACACGATCGACTACACGATCGCGCAGCAGCGCGAGATTTACGATCGCATGTGCCGGGAATTCTTTGCCGGCTACCCCGAGGGGGTCACGGTTGAAACATCCGCCATTGCAACGCCCACGCACGACATCCCGATCCGCATCTACCGAAGCACACGCGAGGCTGCGGTGACGGTGCTCTATGTCCATGGTGGCGGCTTTATCCTTGGTGGGTTGGACAGCCACGACGATGTCTGCGCTGAACTCTGTGCCCGCACCGGCTATGAGGTGGTTTCGGTCGACTACCGGCTGGCGCCGGAACATCTGCATCCGGCCGCCTTCGACGATGCGATGAGCGCCTTCGAATGGGCCACCTCCACCCGCAACCACCCAATTCTGCTGTGCGGCGACAGCGCCGGCGGCAATCTCTGCGCCGCCGTCAGTCACGCCACGCGCGGCCATTCGAAAAGGCCGGTTGGCCAGGTGCTGATCTATCCCGGCCTCGGCGGCGACCGGTCGCAAGGATCGTACATAACGCATGCCGAAGCGCCGATGCTGACCACGCGCGATCTCGAATTCTACAAGAACATCCGCACCGGCGGGCAAGACGGCACCGGCGACATCACGCAGTCGCCGCTTGCCGACGCCGATTTCGCCTACCTGCCGCCGACAGTGCTGATCACCGCGCAATGCGATCCCCTGTCGTCCGACGGCGAAGCCTATCGCGACCGCATCGTCGCGGCCGGCGGACGGGCATACTGGTTCGAGGAACCGGGCCTGGTGCACGGCTATCTCAGGGCCCGGCACACGGTCGGCCGCGCCCGCGCGAGTTTTACCCGGATCGTTGACGCGGTTGCTGCCCTTGGACAGGGTGCCTGGCACTGGTGAGCGGTCTTTTCGCCTCGCCGCCTGAAACCTTATTACACCGAGGCAGCCGCCGACCGGCCGGCGCTGCGGCCGGAAAAGATGCAGCCGCCGAGGAAGGTGCCTTCGAGCGCCGCATAGCCATGCACGCCGCCGCCGCCGAAGCCGGCGGCTTCGCCGACCGCATAGAGCCCGGCGACCGGCAGGCCATCGGCATCCAGCACGCGGCTGTCGAGGTCGGTCTGCAGGCCACCCAGCGTCTTGCGGGTCAGGATGTTGAGCCGCACCGCGATCAGCGGGCCGTTTGCCGGGTCGAGCATCTTGTGCGGCTTTGCCGTGCGGATCAGCCGGTCGCCGAGATAGGCACGGGCGCCGCGCAAAGCGGTGATCTGCATGTCCTTGGAGAACGGATTGTCGAGCTGCCGGTCGCGGGCGCGGATTTCGCGCTCGACCTGGGCCACCTCAAGAAGCGGCTCACCGCCGGCAAGCGCGTTCATGCGCGCGACCAGCGCCGGCAAATCAGCCTCGACGATGAAATCCTCGCCCTTCTCCATGAACGCCTTGACCGGACCCGGAATGCCAGATGTGGCGCGGCCGAGCACCTGGCGCCAGCTCTTGCCGGTCAAATCAGGGTTCTGCTCGGAGCCCGACAGCGCGAACTCCTTCTGGATGATCTTTTTGGTCAGGATGAACCAGGAATAGTCAAAGCCTGTGCTCATGATGTGGGAGAGCGTGCCCAGCGTGTCGAAACCGGGATAGAGCGGCACCGGCAAGCGCTTGCCGCGCGCATCGAGCCACAGCGATGACGGGCCGGGCAGGATGCGTATCGCATGGTCGGTCCAGATCGGCGCCCAGTTCTTGATGCCCTCGACATAGTGCCACATGCGGTCGCGGTTGACGATCGAGCCGCCGGCCCGTTCGGTGATCGCCAGCATGCGGCCGTCGACATGGTCGGGCACACCGGTGATCATGCGCTTGGGCGCCGTGCCAAGCCGCTTGGGCCAATTCTCCCGCACCAGTTGATGGTTGGCGCCGATGCCGCCGGAGGCGACGATCACCGCTTGGGCGTGAAGCTCGAAATCACCTGATATTTCGCGCGAACTCTTGTGGCCGCGCTCGACAGCGCTGGGCTGCAGGATGTCGCCACGCACACCGGTCACAACAGCACCCGTCCGCGTCAGTTCATTGACCCGATGACGGAACTTGAAGCTTATCAATCCGCGTTTTTGTGCCTCGCGCACGCGCTGCACGAACGGTTCGAGAACGCCGGGGCCGGTGCCCCAGGTGATGTGGAAGCGCGGCACCGAATTGCCGTGGCCGATGGCATTGCCGCCGCCGCGCTCGGCCCAGCCGACCACCGGAAAGAATTTCAGGCCGCGCTGCATCAGCCAGGAGCGTTTTTCGCCGGCGGCGAAGCCGACATAGGCTTCCGCCCATCTGCGCGGCCAGAAATCCTCGGGCCGATCGAAAGCCGCGGTGCCCAGCCAGTCTTCCAGCGCCAGGTCATGCGAATCGCGGATGCGCATGCGCCGCTGCTCGGGCGAATCGACGAGGAAAAGGCCGCCGAACGACCAGAACGCCTGGCCGCCGAGCGACTGCTCCGGCTCCTGGTCGACGATGATGATTTTCTTGCCGGCCTCGGCAAGCTCGGCGGCGGCAACCAGCCCTGCAAGGCCAGCGCCGACAATGATCACGTCCGCATCGTCAGCCATCTTTCCTCCCAGAATTAGCCGGCTAATTCAACGCAAGGGGTCAGACGGCCTCCCAGCCTTCTTTGCCGCCGGCGCGGAAGATGGCATCGATGACTTTCTGATTGAGCACAGATTCCTCCAGCGTGAAGACGCGCTCCTTGCCGCCCTGTGCCGCACGCGCGAAGGTCTCGACCTCCAGCCGGTACTGCTGCGTGCCGGGAAAGCGGAACACCTGCGCCTCGGAGTGGTTCTGGTTGTGCAGTTCGACGCGGTGGTGGTCGTAGAGCCCGGCATTGAAAGGCGAGAACAACTCGATGAAACCCTTCTCACCGTGGAACACCATGACCTGGCGCGCCGCCATCTGCGTCGACAGGTAGAAGGACAGTTCGAAGTCACCGAAATCGGCGCGGATCGAGGAGTAGATGTCGGTGCCGAATTTCTGGTCGCGCTCGATCGTCGCCTGCACGCGCAGCGGCTCCTTGCCGGTCGAAAAGCGCGTCGACACGGTCGGGTAGACGCCGATGTCGGGCAGCGCGCCGCCGCCGAGGTCGAGCTGGTTGCGCATGTTGCTGGGGTCGACATTGTAGTAGGAGAAGGCACCCTGCACATGGCGCAGCCGGCCGATGGCGCCGCTGGCGATCAGGTCGCGTACCTTGATCCATTGCGGGTGGTAGATGACCATGAAGGCCTCGCAGACCAGCACCTTTTTCTGGTCGCGCAGCTTGATCAGCGGAAGAATGTCGTTGGCGTCGAGCGCCAGCGGCTTTTCGACCAGCACGTGCTTGCCGGCTTCGATGGCCTTTGCCGTCCATTCGACATGCTGCGAAGTCGGCAGCGGGATGTAGACGCCGTCTACTTCTTTCGAGGCGAGCAGTTCCTCATAGGAGCCGAAGGCATGCCGCGCGCCGAAGCGGTCGGCGAGCGCCTTGGCCTTCGACAGGTCGCGGCTGGCGATCGCCGACAGCACGCCATTCTCCGCCTCGACCATGGCCGGCAACAAATGCTCGCGGCCGATCTTGGCCGTCGACAACACACCCCATCGGAACATCAGGCTTCTCCTCTCGATTACAGGCGACGAGGTTTGCCCGAAATCGCCGGAAAAGCCAATGACAAGGTCAGCCCCTTTTGCCGGTCAGCGTCATGTCGAAGTCGACGATGTTGGAATAGATCGGCGTGCCGACATCCATGCCGTAGCGTGACCTCAACACCTTGCCGGTGACATGGAATTTTATGGTGCCAGCCTTGAGACCGCCAAGCTCGGCCGTGAATTTTTCCGGGAACGTCTTGCCGCGCGCCGTCAGCCGGCCGCTGACGAGGGCCGTGGTGTCGCTGGTTCGGGTCACGCTGGTCGAGCGGAACTGGATTTCCGGGTTCTTGGCGGCATCGAACACCGCGTCGGAGCGCAGGAAGGCATCGATACGGCCTTGGCCGGTGCTGACGCTTTCGGGAAAGATGGTGAAATTGACCTGCGAGCGCCCGACATCGCTGTTGTCGATGCGGATCGACCCCTTGAAGCGGGCAAAGGCGCCATTGAGGCCGCCGCCGCCGACCTTGTCGATGGAGAAGCGGATGCTGGAGCTGGCCGGGCTGATCGAATAGCTGCCGGCGGCGTCACCAAGCGCGACGGCCGCTGAAACAGGCATGGCAAGGCAAGCGGCGACCGCCGCAAATCCGAGGATGCGCGTGTACATGGGATGTTCCTTGTTGGAGGCAGCGCATTTCTTGCGCCCTCACTCCATGAACGAATGAACCGCTCGCTCTATTCCGGATCTGACGAAGGCGTGATCATGCGCGTGAGCACGCCATCCCTGAGCTGGAAATGATGCCGCAGTGCCGCCGCGACGTGGAGCGCGACCAGAGCCATGCCGGCATAGCCGAGATACCAGTGCGCCGCCGCCCAGAAGCTTTCGGCACCATCCGATTCGGCCAGCGGCAGGTTCGGCATGATGAACAGGTTGAACGGCAGGCTGGGAATCTCCAGCATCGAGACC
This sequence comes from Mesorhizobium sp. M0715, assembly GCF_040320355.1. NCBI lineage: Bacteria > Pseudomonadati > Pseudomonadota > Alphaproteobacteria > Hyphomicrobiales > Phyllobacteriaceae > Mesorhizobium > Mesorhizobium sp. M0715. Next base: position 113,356 of record NZ_JAMYPL010000002.1, read on the forward strand.
GACACCAGCGCCCAGCCGGACAAGGGCAAGGCAAGCTGGAACGCGTAGAGCGCAAAATGGGCCAACGGTGCCGCCCGACGCTCCAGAGTCCCGACCGAGCGCGGCAGCGGCGGCCATACATTGCCAAGGCGCCAGGCGATGCGCAGGACGATCAGGCCGAGCAGCAGAAAACCGAAGGATTTGTGCAGCTGGATCAGTTCGAAGGCGGTGCGCTGGCTGGTCAGCCGCACCATGACGAAGCCGAGTCCGAACTGGCCGATGAAGATGAGCGCAATCAGCCAGTGGAGAATGATCGCGCCCCAGCCGTAGCTGGTCGTGCTATTGGTGATCGATGTTTGCATCGTTGGTGAACGACCGCGATGCCGGTTTTCTTCCACCAGGGGGAGGGGCGAGCCCGCTCTATCCACTCACCTTGAAGAAATCGACAAACGCCCTAAGCGCTGGCCGCATCTGACGGCGGCTCGGATAATAGACAAAGAAGCCGTCGAAGGGCGGGCACCAGTCCTCCAGCACGCGGATCAGCCTGCCGTCGGCGAGCGGTGCGCGGACATAATCCTCAAAGACGAAGGCAAGCCCGGCGCCGTCGACCGCCGCCTGGGCGATCAGATGGTCCTCGTCGAGGATCAGCGGTCCCTCCACCGCCATCTCGATCCTCTCGCGGCCTTTCTCGAATTCCCAGCGGTAGAGGATGCCGCTGGAGAAGCGGAAGCGGATGCAGCGGTGGCCGGCTAGGTCGCGCGGGTGGAGCGGCTTGGGGCTCACCTCGAAATAGACCGGGGCGCCGACCACCGCGCCGCGAAGGTCCGGCCCGATGCGCACCGCGATCATGTCGCGCTGCAGGCTCTCGCCTAGCCTGACTCCAGCATCGAAGCCGCCTTCCACCACGTCGGTGAAGCGGTCCTCGATGACGATCTCCAGCACGATGTCGGGATAGGCCGACGCAAAGGCGCCCAGCCGTGGCGTCAGCGCCAAATGGGCCGCCGTGCGCGGCACGGTCAGCCGCAGATTGCCGGCCGGCCGGTCGCGCGCTTCGATTGCCGTCTCCAGCGCCAGGTCGATCTCGGAAAGCGCCGGCCGCAATCGCTCGAGCAGTTGCGCGCCCTCCTCGGTCGGGGCAACGCTGCGCGTGCTGCGTGCCAACAGGCGCACGCCAAGCCGGGCTTCGAGGCTGGATACCGCGTGGCTAACCGCCGAAGGCGCGATGGCCAATTCCCTGGCAGCGCCGCGAAAGCTGCCGCATTGAGCGACAGTCGCCAGCACCGCCAGTTGTGAAAGATGCGCTCGATTCATTGATCTATCTTTTAGTACAGCCCGTGCGGATGAAAACCGATTATCGAACACAAGGCAAGGCGCTATTTCTCCCACATCGCAACAAGGAGACGCGTTATGCAAACCCGCAAGCTAGGAACTGAATTGAACGTCTACCCCGTCGGCCTCGGCTGCATGGGCATGAGCTTCGCCTATGGCGGCCAAGCGGAAGCCGATGCGATCGCCACGCTGCACCGCGCCGTCGACATCGGCGTCAATTTCTTCGACACGGCGGAAGTCTATGGCCCTTACGAGAACGAGATCCTGCTCGGCAAGGCGCTGAAGTCGGTGCGTGACAAGGTGACGATCGCGACAAAATTCGGCTTCAAGATTTTGGAGGAAGGCACAGGCCTCGACCGCATGGCGGGCGTCGACAGCCGCCCCGAGCACGTCAAGGCGGTCGCCGAGGCCTCGCTGAAACGGCTGGGCACCGATGTGATCGACCTCTACTATCAGCACCGTGTCGACCCCAACGTGCCGATCGAGGATACGGTCGGCGCCATGGCCGAACTGGTGCGCGAGGGCAAGGTGCGCGCGCTTGGCGTGTCCGAGGCGAGTGCCGCGACCATCCGCCGGGCCCATGCCGTTCATCCGATATCGGCCGTGCAGAGCGAGTATTCGCTGTGGAGCCGCGACCCGGAAGACGAGGTGTTCGCCGTCTGCCGCGAGCTCGGCATCGGCTTCGTTCCCTATAGCCCGCTCGGCCGTGGGCTGCTGACCGGCACGATCGCCAAGCCCGAGGCCTTGAGCGACGACGACTGGCGCCGGACCTTGCCGCGCTTCCAGGCCGAGGCGATGGAAGCCAATGCCGCCGTCATCGCCACGCTGGAAAAGCTGGCGGCTGAAAAGGGCGCAACCTCGGCGCAGCTGGCGCTGGCCTGGGTGCTGCACCAGGGCGATTTCATCGTACCGATCCCCGGTGCGCGCAAAATCCGCCATCTCGAGCAGAACACGGCGGCGGCGGACATTGCACTTAGCGCTGTCGAGGTGCAGGCGATTGGCGATGCGCTGTCGCCCGACAAGGTGGTCGGTAGGCGCTATGCGCAGAAGGAGTTGGCGCTGGTGAATGGGTGAAAGCTGGTGAGTAAGCGGAAGGGGTGCTTCGGCGCCCCTTTTCATGCGCGATGGTGCAGAAGGTTGCGTGACGTTGGCGCGAGGCACCCCCCTCTGTCCTGCCGGACATCTCCCCCGCAAGGGGGGAGATCGGATGTCACGCCGGCTTTCGCCAATCACCAACGTTGCAAGAAGGGTGCCGCCGATGAAGTTGCCAATCTCCCTCCTTGCGGGGGAGATGGCCGGCAGGCCAGAGGGGGGTGCCTCGCGCCAACATTCCGGCAACTCCCTACCAAGGCACGACAGTGGTCTCCGGCCAATACTCCTGGGCGCGTCTGCCCTTAACCTCATGCGTGCGCTGATTGTCCATCACCCGGTTCGGTGTGATGCGGAACGAAAAAATATCGTCAAGACCAAATGGAGCCACGATCTCGAGCTGCCCATCCGCATCGTATCGCACACCCACCGCATGGGTCTTCGACGCAAAATAGCTGACGGATTCGCTGGCGCTCGAATAGCGCGGGCAGGGTTGGCAGAACTTCTGCGGATACCATAGGTGCACCCGCGCCTGGTTGCGCACCTCGACCGGCAACGCTAGCCCCTCGAAATGCCGCGCCGCCCGGCGGATCACCGCGTCCTCGGCCTCGTAGGACAGGTCGCTGTCATCGAAGTAGAAGAGATCAACGTCCTTGATGCCGTAACCCGAAGGCTTGCCGGTCAGGTGGTTCCAGACACTGTTGTAGAGCGCGCCGGACACCACCAGCCAGCCCGGCAGGTCGAGCGTGCGAGCCCGCGCCAGCGCGTCGCGGACCAGCGGGTCGGCAGGCACGATGGCGAGAAACGCCGCGCGCTGTTCTTCGAAAGGAAGTCCGGAATAGCGCAGATGGTCCATCGCCCTTTGGAGGGCGATTCGCCATCTGCTCGCAAGTCTTAGCCGCGCAGAACGCCGCCCGTCTGCTTGCCGACATTCTCGACGATACGCTTGGCCAGTGCCTCGAAATCCTCGTCGGTCAGCGTCTTTTCGACCGGCTGGATCGACACTTCGATGGCAATAGACTTCCTGCCCTCGCCGAGCGAAGCGCCTTCGAAGATGTCGAAGACCGAAACGCCCGTGATGAGCTTCTTGTCGGCGGCGAGCGCCGCGCGGACCAGCGTGCCGGCCTCGACCGTTTTGTCGACGACGAAAGCGAAGTCGCGCTTGACCGCCTGGAAGGGGGACAGTTCCAGTTTCGGCTTGGTTTTCGTCGGCTTGGCCTTCGGTTCGGGCACCGCATCGACGAACACCTCGAAGCCGCACAGCGGCCCGGAAACATCGAGCCCCTCCAGCGTCTTCGGGTGGAATTCGCCAAAGGTGCCGAGCACGGTTTTCGGGCCGAGCTTGATGGTGCCGGAACGGCCGGGATGGTACCAGGCTGGACCGCCGGCCTCGATCTGCAGCCGCTCGACCGGCGCACCGCAGGCTTCGAGCGCGGCGATCGCGTCGGCCTTGGCGTCGAACACGCCGACCGCACCCGAATTGCCGGCCCAGTTGCGGCCGGAGCCGTCGAGCTTGGCGGTGCCGCGACGCACACCGGCGGCGACGCGCCGCTGTTGGTCGGCGCCGTCGCCCTCATAGGTGCCCGACACTTCGAACAGCGCCACGTCGCCAATACCCTTGTCGGCATTGCGCTGTGCAGCGGCGATCAGCCCGGGCAGCAGCGACGGCCGCATGTCGGACATGTCGGCGGCGATCGGGTTGGCGAGCTTCAGCGCGGTCTGGCCACCGCCGAACAGCTCGGCATGCTTGGCCGGAATGAACGACCAGGTGACGGCTTCCATCATGCCGCGCACGGCAAGCGCGCGCTTGGCGGTGCGGGTACGGACCTGCAGCGTGGTGAGTATCCTGGCGTTGACCGCGTCATGCGCACCGAGCGGCTGCGGCGCGATGTTGTCGACGCCGTGGATGCGCATGACTTCCTCGACCAGATCTGCCTTGCCATCGACGTCGGGGCGCCAGGACGGCACGGCGACGTCGAAGACGCCCGATATCTTTTCTTGAGACGAGAAATCTCGTGTGCCGGGCGGCGGAGCAACATAGTTGGCATGGGGTCGATAGGTTGGCTCTGCACTGAAACCCAGGCGCTCAAGGATAGATAGGCTCTCATCCTCGTCGACCTCGATGCCGGTCAGCCGCTTCACTTCCGCCAGCGGGAAGGAAACGATCTTCGGCTGATAGTCGGCATAACCGACGACTTCCATTTCGGTCGGCGTGCCGCCGCAGAAATCGAGCACCAGTTTCGTTGCCAACTCGACGCCGGGAACCATGAATTCGGGGTCCACGCCGCGCTCGAAGCGGTAGCGCGCGTCGGTGATGATGCCGAGCGTGCGGCCGGTGCGCGCCGTGGTGATCGGATCCCAAAGGGCGGATTCGATCAGCACGTCGGTCGTGTTCTCGTCGCAGCCCGAATGCTCGCCGCCCATGATGCCGGCGATGGACTCGACGCCATTGTCATCAGCGATGACACACATTTCCGGCGTCAGCGTGTATTCGCGGCCGTCGAGCGCCTGCACCTTTTCACCATCGCGCGCGCGGCGCACGACGAGATTGCCGGCAACCTTGCTGGCGTCGAACACATGCAGCGGGCGTCCGCGGTCGAAGGTGACGTAGTTGGTGATGTCGACCAGCGCGCTGATGGGTCTCAGGCCAATGGCGATCAGCCGCTGCTGCAGCCATTTTGGCGACGGCCCATTCTTGACGCCCTTGACCAGGTTGAGCGCGAAGCCGGGGCAAAGCTCCGGCGCTTCGATCGTCACCTTGACCGGACACATGCCATTGCCGACATGCGGCATGATGGCGCCGCCAACGAGGCGGCCAAGCCCGCTCGCCGCCAGATCCCTGGCGATGCCATAGACGCTGGTGGCATCCGGCCGGTTCGGCGTCAAATTGATCTCGATGACCGGATCGTCGATATGCGCATAGGCGGCGAAGCTGGTGCCGACCGGCGCATCCTCGGGCAGGTCGATGATGCCGTTGTGTTCGTCTGACAGTTCCAGCTCGCGCTCGGAACACATCATGCCGTGGCTTTCGACCCCCCTGATCTTGCCGACCGCCAGCGTCACGTCGATGCCGGGCACATAGGTGCCGGGCGCGGCAAAGGCGCCGATCAGGCCAGCGCGGGCGTTTGGCGCGCCGCAGACGACCTGCACGGGTGGCTTGCCGTCGCCCGTATCGACGGTCAGCACGCGCAGCCGGTCGGCATCGGGATGCTGGACCGCCGTCAGCACCCTGGCGATGACGAAGGGCTTCAGGCTTGACTTGTCGTCGACATGCTCGACTTCGAGGCCGATCGAGGTCAGCCGCTCGACGATCTCGTCGAGCGTAGCGTCGGTCTCTAGGTGGTCCTTGAGCCAGGAGAGGGTGAATTTCATGGGGCTGTTCCGTCTGGTCTTTTGACGCTTGATTTCAGATGTCTCGGCAGGTCGTCGGACATATGCAGGTAGGGCAGCTGCTCGCCGACATAGGCATGCAGCGTGGGTTCAAAATCGGCTGGCATGTCCATGGCGCCGAGCATGAAGTAGATGTCGTCTTCCAGCCGCTCGTCGACATAGGCGATGGGTGAGCCGCAAGTGCCGCAGAACGAGCGCGTCACCGGGCCGTTCTCGAACATCTTCAGCGCCTTGCCGGTGAACGCGACCTGACCGGCCGGGAAGCCGACAAAGGCCGATACAGGCGCGCCGCTGGCCCGCCGGCAATCGCCGCAATGGCAATAGCTGACGTGGTGCGGTTCGGCCGATGCCTCGAACCGCACGGTGCCGCAGCGACAGCCGCCGGCGTAGGGCGCTGTCATGCGCTCAGGCCCCCAAACAGCGTCGGCATGTCGAGCGGCCTGAACCCGTAATGCGACAGCCAGCGCACGTCGGCATCGAAGAAGGCGCGCAGGTCCGGCATGCCGTATTTCAGCATGGCGATGCGGTCGATGCCCATGCCCCAGGCAAAGCCCTGATATTCGTCCGGATCGAGCCCGCCATGGCGCAGCACGTTGGGATGGACCATGCCGCAGCCGAGGATCTCCATCCAGTCGGAGCCTTCGCCGAAGCGCACTTCGCCCGGCCGCGAGCGGTCGCACTGGATGTCGACCTCGAGGCTCGGCTCGGTGAACGGGAAGAAGGACGGCCGGAAGCGCATCTTGACCTGCGGCACCTCGAAGAAGGCCTTGCAGAACTCCTCCAGCACCCACTTCATGTTGGCGACGTTGGCCGTCTTGTCGATCACCAGCCCCTCGACCTGATGGAACATCGGCGAGTGAGTGGCGTCCGAATCCTGGCGGTAAGTCTTGCCCGGAATGACGATGCGGATCGGCGGCTTCTTCGTCTCCATGGTGCGGATCTGCACCGGCGAAGTGTGCGTGCGCAAAAGCTTGCGCTCGCCCTTCTCGTCCGGCTGGAAGAAGAAGGTGTCGTGCATCTCGCGCGCCGGATGGCCTTCGGGGAAATTCAGCGCAGTGAAATTGTAGTAATCGGTCTCGATATCGGGACCTTCCGCGATGGAAAACCCGAGGTCGCCGAAGATCGCCGCGATCTCATCGATGACCTGGCTGATCGGGTGGATACGGCCGCGCTCGGCCGGCGACTGCCGCACCGGCAGCGTCACATCGACCCTTTCGGCGGCGAGGCGGGCGGTGATCGCCACATCTTTCAACTCGGCCTTGCGCACCGTCAGCGCATCTGTGACGCGGTTCTTGAGCCCGTTGATTGCGGGGCCTTTGACCTGACGCTCCTCAGCGGTCATGGCGCCAAGGGTCTTCAGCATCTCGGACACGGCGCCCTTCTTGCCGAAAGCAGCGATGCGCACGGCCTCGATGGCCGGCTCATCGGCGGCCGAGGCGATTTCGGCCAGAAGTGAGTTTTCAAGCGTATCCAGGCCAGTGGTTGCGTCGTTCACGGTCAAACTCGCTACGTTGGAAATCAGCTCAAAGTGAAAGTCACTTTTAAGTTGAAAGTTCAGGCAAAAGAAAAACCCGCGCCAGCCGTGCCAGCGCGGGTTCCCCAAATCAGAATTGCGAATGCTTGGGAAGCGCTGGTCTTAGGCGACAGCGCTTTCAAAAGCGTTCGGCGTGGTGTTCTTCAGATATTCGAGCGCCACCTTGGCCTTGGCGACCAGGGCTGCGAAAGCCTGCGGCTCATGGATGGCCATGTCCGACAGGATCTTGCGGTCGATCTCGATGCCCGACTTGTTGAGGCCGTCGATGAAGCGGCCATAGGTCAGGCCATGCTCGTGCGTCGCGGCGTTGATGCGCTGGATCCACAGCGCGCGGAACGAGCGCTTGCGGTTCTTGCGGTCGCGATACGCGTACTGCATCGACTTTTCCACCGCCTGCTTGGCGATGCGGATGGTGTTCTTGCGGCGGCCGTAGAAGCCTTTGGCGGCTTTCAGGACCTTCTTGTGCTTGGCGTGCGAAGTGACGCCTCTTTTTACGCGTGCCATGTCATGATCTCCTTAAAAGCAATTCCAGGAAAAGTGCCTTGCGGTTTTCCGTTCGGAATTGCGTAAAACAAATGCGTGTCCGGACCGAATGATCTTATTTTGGCGAATGATGTTTTCCAAAAAGTCTGCAACTTTTTGGCATCATTCCCTAGAGACCGTTCGGCAGAAAATTCTTGATGACCTTCTTGCCATCCGGTTCAGCCAGAACCATCGTGCCGCGGGCATTTCGAATGAACTTGTTGGAACGCTTGATCATGCCGTGACGCTTGCCGGCCGCAGCCGACAGGACTTTACCCGTACCTGTGATCTTGAACCGCTTCTTGGCGGCCGATTTGGTCTTCATCTTGGGCATTTTGCTACTCCGTATTGTTGGCGCACTATCGCGCTTCTTGTTCGCTTCGGGCCGACCAAAGCCCGAAAAGCAAATGAAACCGCCACGGCATGCCCTGCCGGGCGGTTTTCTTGAACGGCGGTGCTATACGTCAAAGACGGCCCGCGTGCAACACCTGTGGAGATGCGGCGCTGTGTCCTTGGTCAGGGCAGCGTGAACCAGACCGGCAACATGCCTGACAGCTGGGCTCCGTCTATCAGCTCGAAGGCCGGCAGGGCGACGAGGAAGACCAGGCCGTCGAGCAGCGTGGTCAGCAACAGGCGGGGCTTGAAGCTGCCCGTATCGCCCTCCTGGTAGAGCGACAGCTTCGGGAAGAAGCGCGGCACCTTCTCCAGATAGGCCTGGTACGGCGCGCCGAGCGCTTCCTTGAGGAACTTCTCTTCGCGCAGGATGACGATGTGGAAGGCACCCGCGCACAGCAGCGCAAAGAGGATGATGCCGGAGAACGAGCCGATCTGGGCGCCGACGCCCGCCGCGGCCACGGTCGAGAACACATAAAGTGGGTTGCGGGTGATCGAGTAAGGCCCGCCGGTCACCACCTCGGAAGATTTGCGCCCGCCTATGTAGAGCGTCGCCCAAAGGCGCCCGACGATGCCGAGGAAAATCAGCAGCACGCCGAACATTTCGATCGACTCATGCACCCAGGTTTCAGGCGGAAACGTCGATTGGCCGAACAGCAGTGCCAGAAACAGCACCACCACCAGCACCGCAAGCACCATGCGGCGCATATGCTGGTAGTTGCCCAGCCCGTGTGCCTCGACGGGCGCAGACTTGATTTCATTGACCATGGCGGAATCCGATCGTCGAAAAACTTGCCGGCGATCGCAGCTTCTGGCCAAGAAAACAGGGCCCCGCCGATCGTTGGGACGGCTTGCAGGATAATTCAGGCGGATTTAATGCATGTCGCCTCTTTTGACTGCCTACCGCAGCTCAATACAGCCAGAAGAGGACGGGAATTACACCGCTTTCCTGTCCGGACTCGATGAGTTCGAAAAACGGTATGGAAACCAGAAACATCAAGCCGTCGCGCAGCGTGTGATTGAAGATGCGCGGTGTGAAGGTGACCTCGGCCTGATCGCGATAAAGCCGGGGATTGGGAAAAAAACGCGGCACCCGTGCAACGTAGTCCTTGTACGGCGCCCCGAGCACGGTCGTCAAATGCCGTTCCTCGCGCAGCGTGACGATGTGGAACGCGGCCGCGCACAAAACCGCCGACGCTACCGCGACGATCGCGCTGCCGGTCTGGGTGCCGATGCCGACGGCCGCTACGGTGGAGAAAAAATACAGCGGGTTGCGCATCACCGAATATGGGCCGGTTGCAACCACTTCGGCCGACTTGCGGCCGCCGATATAGAGGATCGACCAGAGCCGGCCGCCGATTCCGATCAGTATCAGGGCGATCCCGTGCGCCTCTATGCGTTCGTGGGTCAGTTCATCGTGCGGGGAGCCGCCGAAGATCAGCAAAGCGCAAAAAGCGCCGATTAGCAGCGCCAGCAGGACGCGCCGGCGCCGCTGATAGCGACCCATTTCACTTGTAGAACGTGCCGCAGCGGTCATGGGAGAATCCTTTCGCCGCGAGGACCGGCAACCAGAATCCTTGTCGAAGCAACTTGCGGAGAAATCATGGCGGAGGCAAAACAAAACAAAAGCCGCCGAAGCGGCCTTTGCTTTTGACGGGGATCGCTCTAGCGCGGCGACAGCACCATCATCATCTGGCGGCCTTCGAGCTTCGGTTCCGCTTCGACCTTGGCGATCGTCGCCACTTCCTCGCGGACCTTGTTCAGAAGCTGCATGCCGAGTTCCATATGCGCCATCTCGCGGCCACGGAAGCGCAGCGTCAGCTTGACCTTGTCGCCTTCCTCGAAGAAGCGGCGAACCGCCTTCATCTTGGTCTCGTAGTCATGGCTGTCGATGTTCGGGCGCATCTTGATCTCCTTGATCTCGATGACCTTCTGGTTCTTGCGCGCCTCGGCCGCCTTCTTCTGGTTGGCGTATTTCAACTTGCCGAGATCGAGGATCTTGACGACGGGGGGCACCGCATTGGGCGATATCTCGACGAGATCGAGCCCAGCCTCTTCGGCGAGCAGCAACGCATCGTTGATGGAAATATCGCCGCGGTTCTGGCCATCGGCGTCGATAAGCTGGACCCGGGGAACCCGGATGTCACGGTTGGAGCGCGGGCCATCCTTGGTCGGCGCCGCTGCTTTGAAAGGTCTGCGAATGGTCGTGGTCTCCTTGGCCGTTTCGTTCAGGTTCGTCAGTGTTGATGCGTGGACGCGCAATGTGGTGAGCGCGCGGGCGGAGTCAATAGCACAGCATTGACAGAAAATCACCCTGATCGCTGCTCTGCACCAAACAAACAACATCGTGAGCACTTTTCGCCACGCCACCGGCTGTGTCACAAGACCCGCGTTGAGGAAAAGCCATGACTGCTACGCCCCCAATCTTTCTGGATGTAGATGGATCGCGCATCGCGGTGCGCCATACTGCTGGCTCTGCGCCAGGCATCGTCTGGCTCGGCGGCTACAAGTCGGACATGCTGGGCACGAAGGCGCAGACGCTGACGGACTGGGCGGCGAAAGAAGGCCGCGCCTTCCTGCGCCACGATTATTCTGGCCATGGCGAATCCGGCGGCGCCTTTGCCGACGGCACGATTTCGACATGGCTTGCGCAGAGCCTTGCCGTGTTCCGGCATTTCACCCGGGGCAGCCAGATCCTGGTCGGCTCCTCGATGGGCGCCTGGATCGCGCTGCGCATGGTGCAGGAATTGCGCAAGGCAGGCGATAGCAACGTCGCCGGCATGGTGCTGCTGGCGCCAGCCCCGGATTTCACCGCCGACCTGGTCGAACCGGTGCTGACCAAGGCGCAGAAGCGCGATCTCGCCAAAAAAGGTTTCTTCGAAGAGCCGTCGGACTATTCCACGGAACCCTACATCTACACCCGCGCCCTGATCGAGGACGGGCGCTACAACCGGGTTATGACAGGCCCGATCGACACCCATTGCCCGGTGCACATCCTGCAGGGCCTGGCCGATGCGGACGTGCCTGCAAGCCACGCACTGAAGCTGGTCAGCTTGCTGCCCGCCGACGACGTGACACTGTCATTGATCCCCGACGGCGACCATCGCTTGTCGCGACCCCAAGATCTCGACATGCTGGTGCGGGCCGTCGATGCGATGGCGCAGAGGGGAAACTGATGCGCCTTTCCATCCCGATATCCGCCTTCGTCGCGGCGATCGTCGGCTTCGGCGGCACGCTGGCCATCGTCATCGCAGCCGCCACCGCAGTCGGTGCGACGCAGATCGAGACGGCAAGCTGGGTGACGACGATCTGCCTGGCCATGGCGATCGAGAGCCTGTGGCTGTCATGGCGCACGAAAATGCCTGTCATCACCGCCTGGTCGACGCCGGGCCTGGCGCTGATCGCGGCATCGAGCGGCTTTTCGATGAGCGAGGCCGTCGCCGCCTTCATCGTCACCGGCGTCCTTCTGATCGCCACAGGGCTGTTTCGGCCCCTGACCAAGCTTATCTCGAGGATACCGCCCTCCGTCGCCTCGGGCATGCTGGCCGGCATCGTCGTCACCTTCGCGCTCAATGCGGTGAAGACCATTCCGATCGACCCGTGGCTGATCCTGCCGCTGATCGCCGTCTTCTTCGTTATCAGGCTGTTCAACCCGGCGCTGTCGGTGCTGGCGGTTCTGATCGGCGGTGGCCTCGCCGCTTTCCTCACCGGCCGTGTCGGTGGCCTGCCGACACCGGAACTGTCGACGCTGACGCTGATTGCGCCTGACTTCACCACCAAGGCGGTGATTGGCCTGGCACTGCCGCTCTACCTCGTCACCATGGCGTCGCAAAACCTGTCCGGCCTCGCCGTGCTGCGCGCCGCCGGCTATCACCCGGAGCCCGGCCCGCTGATCGGTGTCACGGGCCTGTTTTCGCTGCTGTCGGCGCCGTTCGGCGGCTCGACGACCAATCTGGCGGCGATCTCGGCGGCGATCTGCACCGGGCCGGACGTCCACCCCGATCCCGCCGAGCGCTGGAAGACCGGGCCGTTTTATGCGCTCGCCTATCTCATCTTTGCTATTTTCGGCGCTTCGCTGGTGGCGATCTTCGCGGTGCTGCCGCAGAGCCTGATCGTGCTGGTGGCAGGCCTGGCGCTGATGGCGTCGCTCGCCAACGCGCTGTCTATCGCGCTGAAGGAAGAGGCGGATCGCATGGCCGCCACCGTCACCTTTGTCGTCACCGCGTCGGGCCTGACGCTGTTCGGCGTTGGCGCCGCATTCTGGGGCCTGATTGCCGGGTTGGTCGTGCTTTCCCTCGATATGATCAAAAAGCGGTAATCATTTCAGATGCTTGTCCGGATTTGGCGGACATTGTCTTGAATCGCCGTTTTTCTCTTCCCATTTCGATTCCACGCAGCCGGGTTTGGCTGTCTCCAACCGAAGGAATGGGAGAAAATGAACACATCCGCATTGATCCGTCCGGCCTGGACGCCCGCAACCATCGCGTTGATGGTTGTGGGTTTCATGGTGTTCTGGCCACTCGGCTTCGCCATGCTCGCCTACATCATCTGGGGCGACCGCCTCGATGGCTTCAAGCGTGACGTCAACCGCGCGACCGACGGCATCTTCGCCGGATGCCGCCGCGGTTCCGACAAGGCCGCGCGCTGGGGCAATGGCTCCGCCCGCACCGGCAACGTCGCTTTCGACGACTGGCGCGAAAAGGAACTGGAGCGCCTGAACGAAGAGCGTCGCAAGCTCGACGAGATGCTGACCCAGTTCGACGAGTATGCCCGCGAATTGCGCCGCGCCAAGGATCAGGACGAGTTCGACCGGTTCATGGCCAACCGCAACAAGTCGACGGCTCCGACGAAGACCGATCCGGGCGCCGGAACGACGACCACCAAGCGTGGCAAGGGTTCGAACCTGCTTGACGACTGAGGCCCGACGCATAACCCCGAAAACCGGAACCGGTTTTCGGGTCATGCGCCAACTTAAAGTGCTACAGCGTCCTTTGCGCGTCCCAGAGGACGCGCGGCGCTGTAGGACAGGCCAAGGTATGACGACGGCGTCGCGCGAGCGGCGCCGTTTCTTTTTTGTTCTAGTCGTTTTTCTCGAATCGCGTATCGTCCCGCCATGACTCTCGGCTTCTTTCGCAATCTGACAAAGCCCAAGCCCACGCCTGTCGTGGAACGCGAATATTGCATCGCCGGCCGCACGCTGCCGCTCAAGATCGTCGAGAGCGCCAGGGCGCGCCGAATGACGCTGCGCATCGATTCAGGCGGCCAGGGTCTGCGCATCACCGTGCCGCCAGGCCTGCGCCGCGGCGAGGTAGACAGGTTCCTCGAGCGGCACCAGGACTGGCTGGAGCAGCGACTGGCCAAGGTGCCGACGCGGCCGCAGGTGCGGCCCGGCATCAGGATCCCGGTGCGTGGCGTGGCGCACCGCATCGTCCATGAGCCATCAAAGCGCGGGACCGTGACGGTGTCGAGCGATGAGCGCGGCCCGCTGCTGATCGTGCACGGCGATCGCATACACCTACCGCGCCGCATCGCCGACTTCCTCAAGCGCGAGGCCAAGAAGGACATCGAGAAGCTGGTGCTCAAGCACACCCAGGCGTTAGGCAAACGCGCCAAGGCCGTCCGCTTCAAGGACACGTCGAGCCGCTGGGGCTCCTGCACCTCCGAAGGCAATCTGTCCTTCTCCTGGCGCATCATGATGGCGCCGTCGCCGGTCATCAACTATCTCGTCGCGCATGAAGTGGCGCATCTCAAGGAGATGAACCATGGTCCGAAATTCTGGAAATTGTGCGAAAAGCTCTGCCCCGACACCGATCGCTGCAAGGACTGGCTGAAGCGCAATGGCGGTGCGCTGCAGGCGATCATGTTCGAGTAGATCGCTCAGTCGTCGTTTGCGGCGTTCAAGTCCTCAGGCCGCAACCCCTCATCGCCATGATGCGGCCACGGCAGGAAATTGCCGTCGAATTCATCGCCGCCGAAATAGTCGAGCGCCCGGTGCGCTTCGGCGCCGTTGAAGGCAGCCTTGTCGATCAGGTGCGCGATGACCTCGCGCGCCTGCGCGACCTTCTGCCTGAGTTCGGCAATTGTCCTGTCGGTCATGATCGTGCTCCCGCCGTGTCCTGTTCATCCATAGGTAGCGCCTTTGGCCGTGTCGGCAAACAGCATGCTTTTTCTCGACTCTTTTCGCTTTTCATGCCAATTCCCGCGCCATGGCACTCGACATCAAGATCTGCGGCTTGAAGACCGACGGGGCAATGGCCGCGGCGCTGGCCGGCGGCGCCAGCCATGTCGGGTTTATCTTCTTCGCCAAAAGCCCGCGCTATGTCGAACCTGCCGAGGCTGGCCGTCTGCGCGAGACTGCGCGCGGCAAGGCGATGGCGGTTGCCGTCACCGTAGATACCAGCGACGCCTTCCTTGATGAAATCGTTGCCAAAATGCAGCCTGACATGCTGCAGCTGCATGGTGCGGAAACGCCCGATCGCGTCGCCGAGGTCAAAGCCCGCTATGGCCTGCCGGTGATGAAGGCGCTGCCGCTCAGCGAGGCCGCCGATCTCGAACGGATAAAGCCGTTCATCGGCATAGCCGACCGGTTCCTGTTCGACGCCAAGCCGCCGAAAGGCTCGCAACTGCCGGGCGGCAACGGCGTGGCCTTCGACTGGCACATCCTCGCCGGCCTTGACGGCAGCGTCGATTACATGCTTTCCGGTGGGCTCAACGCCGCCAATATCGGCGATGCCCTTCGGCTTGCCGACCCGCCCGGAATAGACATTTCCTCAGGCGTGGAAAGCGCGCCGGGCATCAAGGATCCGGCGCTGATCGAACAGTTTTTCCGGGCCGTCAGGGCCGCGCGGAACACCCGCGCAGCCTGAGCGTGCTGTAAACGACAAGCCAGGAGATCGGCGATGAACAAGCCGGCGACACTTAATTCCTTCCGCACCGGACCCGACGAACAGGGCATGTTCGGCATTTTCGGCGGTCGTTTCGTTGCCGAAACGTTGATGCCGCTGATCCTCGATCTGGAGCGGCACTGGAACGAGGTCAAGAACGATGCGGATTTCAGGGCCGAGCTGACTGACCTGTCGACCCACTATGCCGGACGGCCGTCGAAGCTTTATTTCGCCGAAGGCCTCACGAAGCATCTCGGCGGCGCAAAGGTCTATTTCAAGCGCGAGGATCTGAACCATACCGGTTCGCACAAGATCAACAATTGCCTCGGCCAGATCCTGCTGGCCAAGCGCATGGGCAAGAAGCGCATCATCGCCGAGACCGGCGCCGGCCAGCACGGCGTGGCGTCGGCCACGGTCGCGGCCCGCTTCGGCTTTCCCTGCGTCGTCTATATGGGCGCCACCGACGTCGCCCGGCAAAGCCCCAATGTCTTCCGCATGAAGCTGCTCGGCGCCGAAGTGCGGCCGGTGACCGCCGGTCACGGCACGCTGAAGGACGCCATGAACGAGGCGTTGCGCGACTGGGTGACCAATGTCGAGGACACCTATTACTTGATCGGCACCGCTGCGGGCCCGCATCCCTATCCGGAGCTGGTGCGCGATTTCCAGTCGGTGATCGGCATCGAGGCGCGGGCGCAGATCCTCGAACAGGAGGGCCGGCTGCCGGACACGATCATCGCCGCTGTCGGCGGCGGCTCCAACGCCATCGGCCTGTTCCATCCGTTCCTCGACGACAAGGATGTCCGCATCATCGGCATCGAAGCCGGCGGGCGCGGTCTCGACGGCATCGAGCATTGCGCGTCGATGAATGCCGGCGCGCCCGGCGTGCTGCACGGCAACCGTACCTATCTCCTGCAGAACTCTGACGGCCAGATCATGGATGGCCATTCGATCTCGGCCGGCCTCGATTACCCTGGTGTCGGCCCGGAGCACTCGTGGCTACGTGATTCAGGCCGCGTCGAATATGTGCCGATCCTCGACGACGAAGCGCTGGAGGCCTTCAAGCTGACGACGCGCGTCGAAGGCATCATCCCGGCGCTGGAATCCGCGCATGCCATTGCGCATGCGGTGAAGATCGTGCCCGCCATGGACAAGGACCAGATCGTCATCGTCAACCTGTCCGGCCGTGGCGACAAGGACGTGCACACGGTGGCTTCGATGCTGGGCATGGAGATCTGATCATGGTGACCCGCATCGACCGCCGCATGGCAAAACTGAAAGCCGAAGGCCGCCCGGCGCTCGTCACCTATTTCATGGGCGGCGACCCCGACTACGACACCTCTTTGTCGATCATGAAGGCACTGCCCAAGGCTGGCGCCGACATCATCGAGCTCGGCATGCCGTTCTCCGATCCGATGGCCGACGGCCCGGCGATCCAGGCAGCGGGCCTGCGGGCGCTGAAGGGCGGCCAGACGCTGGTCAAGACGCTGAAGATGGCGTCCGACTTCCGTGCTGGCGACAATGAGACGCCCATCGTGCTGATGGGCTATTACAATCCGATCTACATCTATGGCGTCGACCGCTTCCTCAAGGACGCGATCGCCAGCGGCATCGACGGGCTGATCGTCGTTGACCTGCCGCCCGAGATGGACGAGGAACTGTGCATTCCGGCGCTCAAGGCCGGCATCAATTTCATCCGGCTGGCGACGCCGACCACCGACGACAAGCGCCTGCCGAAAGTGCTGCAGAACACGTCGGGCTTCGTCTATTACGTCTCGATGACCGGCATCACCGGCTCGGCGCTGGCCGACACCGGCAAGGTGGCGGCGGCGGTCAAGCGCATCAAGGGCCACACCGACCTGCCGGTCTGCGTCGGCTTCGGCGTCAAGACCGCCGAGCAGGCCCGGGTGATCGGCGCCAATGCCGACGGCGTGGTCGTCGGCACCGCGATCGTCAATGCGGTAGCCAATGTGCTGGGACCGAAGGGCGAAAAGACCGCCGATCCGGCCGAAGCCGTCGCCACGCTGGTCAGCGGCCTTGCGCAAGGCGTGCGTTCGGCCCGCCTTGCTGCTGCCGAATAGTTCTCCTACCTCAGCTTTTGCGCATGTCGTTATCCCAAAACCGGTTTCCACTTTTAGGCGACATGCACTAACTCTTCGTCAGGACAGGAGCCGAAGCGATGAACTGGATCACCAATTACGTTCGCCCGAAGATCAATTCGATGCTCGGCCGGCGCACCGACATGCCCGAGAACCTCTGGATCAAGGATCCGGAGACCGGCGAGATGGTGTTCCACAAGGACCTGGAATCCAACCAGTTCGTCATTCCCTCGTCCGGCCATCATATGAAGATTTCGGCCAAGGAGCGGCTGAGATTCTTCTTCGATGGCGGCAAATACGAGACCCTGGACAACCCCAAGGTGATGCAGGATCCGCTGAAATTCCGCGACGAGAAGCGCTATGTCGACCGGTTGAAGGACGCCAAGGCCAAGACCGGCCTTGAGGACGCGATCATCAATGCGCTGGGCACCGTCGAGGGTCTGCCGGTGGTGGTCACGGTGCAGGACTTCGCCTTCATGGGCGGCTCGCTCGGCATGGCTGCCGGCGACGCCATCGTGCATGGCTTCGAAGTGGCCCTGCAGCGCAAGCGGCCGCTGATCCTGTTCGCCGCTTCCGGCGGCGCCCGCATGCAGGAAGGTATTTTGTCCCTGATGCAATTGCCGCGGACAACGATCGGTGTCGACCGGCTGAAGGAAGCCGGCCTGCCCTATATCGTCGTTTTGACCAACCCGACCACGGGCGGCGTGACCGCCTCCTACGCCATGCTGGGCGACGTGCACATTGCCGAGCCCGGCGCGCTGATCGGCTTTGCCGGACCGCGCGTCATCGAACAGACGATCCGCGAGAAATTGCCCGACGGCTTCCAGCGCTCCGAATATCTGATGGAGCACGGCATGGTCGACATGGTGGTGTCGCGGCTGGAGCTGCGCGAAACCATATCGCGGCTGCTCAAGATGCTGCTCAAGCTGCCGGAGGAGCAAAAGCCGCTGGAGCCGGAAATCCTGCCGCCGGCGGCGGTCGCCGCGGAAGCTCGGCCGCAAGCCTGAAGCGACACGAGGCGCCGCGACCGCGATTGCACGAGGGCTTCGGCGCGCTGTAGCTTTTGATTGCCATGGCCATCCGAAACGATTCTGGTTTTCAGGCTCATGCGCTAGGATTCTACCCATGACGACGCTTGCCGCCGACCGCGAAATCGAAGCCCTGATGGCACTTCATCCGAAAGGCTTCGACCTTTCGCTCGACCGCATTTCGCGGCTGCTGGAGCGGCTTGACAATCCGCAGGATCGGCTGCCCCCGGTCATCCACATCGCCGGCACCAACGGCAAAGGCTCGTGCGCCGCCTTTTCGCGCGCCCTGCTCGAGGCCGCGGACTACCGCGTCCATGTCCATACCTCGCCGCATCTGGTCAACTGGCATGAGCGTTACCGGCTGG
This sequence comes from Mesorhizobium sp. M0715, assembly GCF_040320355.1. Taxonomy (NCBI): domain Bacteria; kingdom Pseudomonadati; phylum Pseudomonadota; class Alphaproteobacteria; order Hyphomicrobiales; family Phyllobacteriaceae; genus Mesorhizobium; species Mesorhizobium sp. M0715. The sequence continues at coordinate 131,965 of NZ_JAMYPL010000002.1, forward strand.
CCGCCGATGGCGGCGGCAGGCTGGTCGAAGACAGGGTTTTCGCCGATGCTATTGCCCGTGCCGCCAGGGCTAATGAGGGCGAGAAGATCACCGTCTTCGAGATTCTCACCGCAGTCACCTTCCTCTTGTTTTCCGAACACCAGGCCGACGCCGCCATCATCGAGGTCGGGCTCGGCGGCCGCTTCGACGCGACCAATGTCGTCAAGGAGCCCGCCGTGTCGGTGATCATGCCGGTGTCGCTCGACCACGAGGCCTATCTCGGCGACCGTGTCGAACTGATCGCGGCCGAAAAGGCCGGCATCATCAAGCCCGGCTGTCCGGTGGTCATCGGCGCGCAGGAGAGCGAGACGGCGCTGCAGGTGCTGATCGAAACCGCCGAGCGGCTTGAATGCCCCACCTTCGTCTACGGCCAGGATTTCCTTGCCTTCGAGGAAAACGGCCGCATGGTCTACCAGGACGAAGACGGCTTGATGGACCTGCCGCCGCCCAGGCTGCCCGGACGCCACCAGTTCGCCAATGCGGCGGCGGCGATCGCCGCGGTCAAGGCGGCCGGTTTCGAGATCAGCCATCGCGCCGCCGAAAAGGCGATGATCAATGTCGCCTGGCCCGGCCGCATGCAGAAGCTGATGCAGGGCCGGCTGGCCGAACTGGCACCCAAGGGCGCCGACATCTGGCTCGACGGTGGCCACAATCCGGGCGCCGGCGTGGTGGTTGCCGAAGCGTTGGCCGAGCAGGAAGAGAAGAACCCGCGTCCGCTGTTCCTCATCTCGGGCATGATCAACACCAAGGACCAGAGCGGCTATTTCCGTGCCTTCAAGGGCCTCGCCCGGCATGTCTACACGGTGCCGGTGAGCCTCAGCGAGGCCGGCGTGCCTAATGACGAACTGGCGATCCGCGCGACGGAAGCCGGGCTGACCGCCGAGCCGGTGAGTTCCGTCGCCAGCGCGCTGATGCTGCTGCGCGACACCTGGGACGGCCCGGCGCCACGCATCCTGATCAGCGGTTCGTTGTATCTGACCGGCGCGGTGCTGGCCGAGAACGGCACTCCGCCGACCTGAGGTCGGAGTTGCGAGGAACCCGTCATGATCAAGGTCAAGCAGCTCGCTCACGTCTGCATCTTCGCGCATGACCTGGAGGCAACGCGAAGCTTCTATCGCGACGTGCTGGGCCTGGATACGCAGTTCAATTTCCTGCGCGACGGCAACATTTTCGGGTTCTACCTCAATTGCGGCGGGCGCAGCCACATCGAGGTGTTCCAGAAGGACGGCACGGCCTACACCGAGCAGAACCAGATCAACCATTTCTGCCTCGAGGTGGAAAACATCGATGCTGCGATCGATCACATCAAATCGAAGGGCATCGACGTCACGGCCAAGAAGCACGCCTGCGACGACACTTTCCAGGCGTGGATCCGCGATCCCAACGGCGTGAAGATCGAGCTGTTCGAATACACCGGCAAAAGCGCACAGTTCGCCGGCGGCGACCGCATCGCCGATTGGTAGAGCATTCCTCCTTTTCCGTGAAACGGTGAAACGCCCTAACGCGTGTCGCGTCTGAACGGATTCAGGTGACCCGCTTTAGGCCATTGTTTTTATGCATGTCGTCTTCCCAAAACAGAGATCACTTTTGGGCGACATGCATTAGAAATCCCAAGGTGAGATCAGCTCGAGGTTGGCCGGGCCGAAGTCGTTCAGGTTACGCGTTGCCAGCCGACCGCCATTCACGCGCGCTATCGCTGCAATCATGCCATCGGGTGCCGACATGCCCCGGCCCTTGCGCGTCGCCGTTCCCATAATCTCGCCATAAGCCAGAGCCGCCTCCTCCGTCAGCCCAAAAATGCGACCGGCAAAGCGATGGCGCCATTGGGAGAGACCTTGCTCCAGGCGATCGGCACGCTCGTCAGGTCGTATCTTTTGGATACCGAAAGCGATTTCGGCAATCGCCACCGTGGGAAGCGCCAGTTCGGTATCGTTGCGAACCAGCCAAGCCATGACAGCCGCGTCAGGCGCCTTTCCAAGGCTCTCAGAAATCACATTGGTGTCGACGAAAATCAAAGCTCCGGCCCTGTATGGACCTTGCGGTTTTCCCGGATGATTTTTTCCAGATCGATGTCGACGCCAACGCTTGCCGTCAGGCGGGAGTAGAAGGCGGATGCCGGTTCTCGCCCGGCCTCGCGAATCTCATAGGATTCAAGCGCGCGTTCGACGATATCAGCTATTGAGCGGTTTTCGCGACGAGCGAGTCGATGCGCAAGATCACGTGCTTTTGCGCTGCGGACGGAAAGCTGGGGTTCGGCCATTTCAAACTCCCTTTTGAAAAGATATAGCCTTTCCTGCCCCTGCCATCAAGATGGCAGATGATGGCACGCCATCACTTCAGCTCGATCTCGATGAAGGCGTATTCACCCTCATTGGCGCTGATCACGTCGTGCTCGACGCCTTCCTTGCGGAAATAGGGTGCGCCCTTCTTCATCTCGGCGAAGTTCTCGCCATCCTTGGTCACCAGCTTCACCTTGCCGTCCATCAGCGGCACCACGACATAGTCATGGCCATGGCGATGCCAGCCAGTATTGTCGCCGGGCTGGAAGCGGTATTCGGTGACGATGACGCGCTCATTGTCGATGAAGACGGTGGCCTTGGCGGATCCGGTCATATCATTTCTCCCTGCTTGCGCTGCCAACAGAAGACATGGATTGCCCGGATGTGAGGGCCAGAGCCTGTTACCAATGACGCCAACAAAAAGCCCGGCGCGAGGCCGGGCTTGATATCAGGAATTTCAGATAGGTCAGGCGAGGTTGCCATTGATCCAGTGCGACAGCGCGGTCTTCGGCGCCGCACCGACCTTCATGTCGGCCATTTCGCCGCCCTTGAAGATCATCAGCGTCGGGATCGAGCGCACGCCGAACTGGGCGGCAAGCTCGGGATTCTCGTCGATGTTCAGCTTGGCGATCTTGACCTTGGCGCCGAGTTCGGTGGCGATGTCTTCGAGCGCCGGAGCGATCTGCTTGCAGGGGCCGCACCATTCCGCCCAGAAATCGACGACGACCGGTACGCTGGCGTCAAGCACGTCAGCCTGGAAGTTGCTCTTGTCGACCTTCACGGTTGCCATATGGAAAAATCCTTTTGAAAGTTTTTGTACCACCAAATGTGGTGGCGATCGCGCCCTTCTTCAAGCAGGTGTTGTGTCACGCTCGCGTGAGTCGAGCAAGAGCGTCGTCCATGGCGCTGGCCGGCAGTTCGATCAGCCGTGGCGCCTCGGTGAACAGCAAGGCCGCCTTGACCATGCGGCCGGGATAGAGCGGTTGCAGCAAGGCGCGATAGAGCGCGAGCTGCAGGACATAGGCCGGCGTAACCTCGGCCAGAGAGCCGGGCGCCGGCCGATTGGTCTTGTAGTCGACGATCGACACACTGTCCGATGTCACCGCCAGCCGGTCGATCTTGCCGGAAATCGAGCGCTTCTTGCCCTTGACCTCCAGGCTGCCCATGATCGCGACCTCGGCGCGCGACGACGGTGCAAACAGCTGACCGAAGCCGGGATCGGCAAGGATTGACGTGACCGACGCCAGGGCCTTTTTACGCTCTGACGGAGGCCAATCAGCACCCGTTCGTGCGAGATAGCGCTCGGCGGCGTCCGAGCGGTCAGGCTCCGCAATGCCGGGCAACATCTGCAGCAGTTTGTGCAGGGCAAGCCCCCGCAGCACGGCAAAGCCCGGCTCGGCATCGGCGTCCAGCACCGGAGACGTCTTGTCGACCACAGCTTCCTTGCCTTCGTCTATCAGCGCCGAGACACCGGATGGCGACAGCGGACGCGGCAGATCCTCGAAGGGCGGCAAGGGCCGGAACAAAGTCGCCGGCAAAGGTCCGAAAGCATCCGTCCGCCGCGCCTGCTCGCTGGAAGCCTGTGCGACCGGCGGCAGCTTGGTGACATGGAAACGATGCACCGGCTCGCCGCCGGCGGGATGCGCACGCTGTTCGCTTTCCGGCGCGCCGATCAGCGCGCGGCTGACGATCGAGTGCCAGGTGCCGGCGTTCGGCGCCCGCTTGCCGTGATAGCCGCAGACGATCAGCCGGTCCTCGGCACGGGTCATGCCGACATAGAGCAGCCGGCGGTATTCGTCGTCGGCGAGTTCCCGTGCCCGCGCTGCCGCTGCTTTGGAAAAGCCGTTGGCGACGTCGCTGGCCGAGCGCCAGAGATAGCCCTTGCCGTCCCAGTTCGCGCCGGAGCCGTCGAAGGGCATCAGGCGCGGCAAATGCTGGTCGCTGAACGGGGCGGAACCGCCATCGACCAGGAACACGACCGGCGCTTCCAGCCCCTTGGCAGCGTGCACGGTCATGACCCGGACCTCGTCGCGGGTCTGGTCCATCTCCCGCTTGATCTCGGGACCGGCGTTTTCCAGCGTCGACAGGAAGGCTTCCAGCCCCGGCAGGCCGGTCCGCTCCTCGGCAAGGCAGAAGCTCAGGAACTCGTCGAGAATGTCGCCGGCTTCGGGCCCAAGCCGCGCGATCATCTTGCGGCGCACGCCATCGCGCGCCAGCAGGCAAGCGTAAAACTCGAACACCGGTTTGAAGGCGGCCTCGTTCGTCCAGATGTCGACCTGAGCGACGATCTTCGCCATTCTCTCGCTTTCGCCGGCGTGCTGGCGCAGCGATGCGATCAACGACAGGCCAGCCGGCCTCTGCGCGGCGAGCGTGAAAAGCGTCTCTTCCGGCAGATCGAAGATCGGGCTGCGCAGCACCGCGGCGAGCGACAGGTCGTCCTGCGGCTGGATGAGGAGGTGACCGAGCGCAATCAGGTCCTTGACCGCGATGTGCCCGGGCAGGCTCAGCCGGTCGGCGCCGGCGACCGGAATGTCGCGGCGTTTGAGTGCGCGGGTCAGCGCATGGACGAAGCGATCGCGCTTGCGCACCAGCACCAGGACATCGCCCGGCCGCAGCCGCTTGCCGCGACCCTCGATGATCTCACCGGTGCCGATCCAGCCGGCTATGGTGGCGGCGACGTTCTCGGCCACGCGCACCGCCGGCGCGTGCGCATGGTCGATGGCTTGCGTCCAGTCGTCGGGCTCATCGACGACATCGGCGCCGACTGACGGCCACACCTCGACATAGCCCGGTGCGTCGGTGCGGATCGCCTGGTGGCGCAGCGGATCGGGATCATGGCTGATGCCGCGCCGCACGCTCGCGTCGGCAAAGACGCGGTCGACCGCGGTCAGAACATCGTCGGTCGAGCGGAACGACCAGGTCAGCTTGAGGTCGGCAAAGGACGCCTTTGCGTCGCGCACTCGTCCCGCGAACAACAGCCGGCTGTCGGCGAAGGAGTCCGGGGCGGCACCCTGGAACGAATAGATCGACTGCTTCTCGTCGCCGACGGCGAAGACCGTGCGATGGACCCTGTCGCGCGCGCCAAAGCCGGCAAAGAATTCTTCCGCCAGCCGTTTCACCACTTCCCATTGGTCCGGACTGGTGTCCTGCGCCTCGTCGAGCAGGATATGGTCGATGCCTTGGTCGAGCTTGTACTGCACCCAGGGGCCGGCGTCTGGTCGCGCCAGCAGGTTGACGGTGCGGGTGATCAGGTCGTTGAAATCGAGAAAGCCGCGGCTGCGCTTCAGCATTTCGTAGCGGGCGATCAGCCAGTCGGCGATGGTCAGCGCGGCAGCTGTGCCCTCCAGCATCCGGAACAGGGCCAGCCGGTCGGTGGTTTCGACGATGGCGTTGGCGGCCGAGAGATAGCGCTCCGCCAGATCCGGCAGCCGGTCGACCAGGGCCTTCTTGAAGGCCTTTGCCGGGTCGTAGGCGTCGCCATCCGTCTTGAGGAAGGCTCGCGCGAGCAGTTGCAGGCGCCGAATGGGATCGCCCTCGGCGAAAGCCTGCCGCGCATAGGGCAAGATGTTGTTCAGCACCGATCTGGCGTCGGTGGCCTCGGCTGCGTGGGCGAAGCCGGCAAAATAGTCGGGCAGGAAACCCGGCAACGGCCATACCGAAGCGGCTATGCCCTCGGCCGTCTGGCCTGGGTGGAAATGGAATTCGTCGAACAGGGCCTGGAAGCGCGTGCCGTCACGCCCGACGGCGTCGATGAAATTGCGCAAGCCGTCGCGCTTGCGCACGATCTCACCCAGCAAGGCGTCTAGCCCGGCTTCGCCGCCCCGATCGAGAATGGCGGCAAAAGCCTCGGCCAGATCCCTGTCACCGGCGGATGTGCCCGAAATCATCTCGCGGCGCGCCGCGGCAAAAAGCGATGCCTCCATCTGGCCGTCGAGCATCTCGAAATGGGCCGGGATATTGGCTTCCAGCGGGAACTGGTGCAGCACCGATTCGCAGAAGGCGTGGATGGTCTGGATCTTCAGCCCGCCAGGCGTTTCAAGCGCCTCAGCAAACAGGCGCCGCGCCCGGCGCATGGTCTCGAGATCGGGCCGGCGGCCCTCCAGCGCCTCGACCTTTGCCGCAAGGTCCGCGTCACCAAGCGTCGTCCACTCCGACAGCGTCGAGAACACCCGGTTCGACATGTTGGCGGCGGCGGCACGCGTATAGGTCAGGCACAGTATCTTTGACGGATCGGTGCCGCGCAGCAGCAGCCGGATGACGCGCTGGGCCAGCACATGGGTCTTGCCGGATCCGGCATTCGCCGACACCCAGGCGGAATTGCCGGGATCGGCGGCGCGGGCCTGGCTGGTCGCGGTGTCGCTGGGGATCGGATAGGCCTTTTTCATGCCTCCCCTCCCTCGTCACCGGCATCGCCGCCTGCCGACCATTCGAGCACGCGGGCAAGATGGTCGTAGTCGCCATCGGTCTCGCCTTCGCGGAACGGCAGCGCGCGCGACAGATAACCCGTCGCAGGATCGGCATAGTGGATCAACAGCTTTTCCAGCCGCGCCCAGGCCTCTTCGGCAAGATCGGTCGCGGTCCGCGGCTGGCGATTGTGTTCGAGGATGGATTCCTCGAACACCTCGCCATTCGGCTTCAGCCTGATGAAGGCCAGTTGAGAGGGCTCGCGCGCGCCCAGATCCTTGAAGGCGCCGCGCCTGAGCAGCGCGCCCTCCAACGCCAGTTGCGGCGCAAGCAGTGTGTGCGCCTGCGCCTTGGACGGCGAGGACCCCGTCTTGTAATCCAGTATGTCGGCCATGCCGCCGGCCAGCAGATCGACGCGGTCGGCGTAGCCGGACAGCGTCACGCCGGACTGGCCGACGACGGTCTTTCCGGCGCGCTCCTCGGCATGGCGCCTTGTCACCGCATCGGCGCGCGTGCGCTCCCACTCGATGATGTTTGCGGCGAGTTTCTCGAAACGTGGCCACCACACCGCCTCGACATCGGCAGGAAGGGCGGCTTCGGCAAAGCAGGCGTGACCGGCGGCGATAAGGCCGGCAAGCGCATCGGGCGCGCGCGGATCGGCGACGCTGCCTGAGAACAGGTGCAGGATGGCGTGAAACAGCGTGCCGCGCTCGGCCGCACCAGGATCGCGAATGACCGGACCGAGCGGCATCAGGCCGAGGATGCGTCTTGCATAGACGGCGTAGGGGTCACGGCGCAGGGTCTCGATCTCGGTGACCGAGAAATGCGTCGGGCGCACCGACAAGGGCGGCTTCGGCTGCGGCCGTGGCGCGAAATCCTGCCTTGGGCCTGTATCCAGCGCGCGCGCCCAGGCGAGCAGTTCGTCGCCACGCCGGCGCAACTCTGCTGCCTGATCGTTGCCGATGAAGGTCAACAGCCGCTGCAGCCAGCGTGATGGCACGGCGGGTGCGTCGCCGGCACGCGCCGAGCGGGACAGCACGACCTTCCCAGCCCCCATGGCCATCTGGAAATCATGCGCGGCAAGGCCGATGCGCCGTTCCGGCGGTTCGAGGTCGATGCCGGTCTTCATCAGCCGCGACATGAAGCGGTCGCTCTCTGGCTTGCGCGGCCACACGCCCTCGTTGAGCCCGCCGATGACCAGCGTATCGACAGTCTGCAAGCGCGCTTCCAGCGCGCCCCAGATGGCGATGTTCCGGTCGGTGCCGTGTGCCGGCTTGACCGTTTCAGGCGCGATCAGCGCCGCCATGATATCGGGCCACTCGGTCGCCGCGAAGGATAGCGAAGCCGAAGCCGCGACCAGCCCGCGCAGCAGTTCGGCAAGCTTCTCGCCGGCGTCACCGGCATAGAGTTCGGCAAGGCCGCCATCGACGGTGCGGCCGAGATTTTCGAGGATGGCGACACTGGCCCTGACAAGCGCGGCAAGGTCGGCATCGTCCCGGCCGCGGAAGGCTGCGAGCGGCGCCAGCGCCTGCTTGAGACGTTCAAGCAAATTCCGGGCGGTTTCGATGGAGCGCACGGTCAGCCGGGAAAACCAGAAGGGCTGCCGGCTGCCGCCGCCCAGGCCGGTGAGGCGGGCCTCAAACAGTTCCGGCAGCGAAACGATGTCGGGGCGGCCGGTGCCGCCGCGCAGCGCCACCAGCTCGACCAGTTCCGCCGCGTGGCGCACATCGGCCCGTTCGAGGCCAAGGCCAAGCAGCGGATGCTTGAGCAGCGACAGCAGGCCGACCGGATCGCCTGGCCTGAATAATGCCTCGAGCGCCAGCCTGAGCAGGCTGGCCGCGGGGGTGTTGGCGAGCGGCGTGCCACCGGAATCGTCGGCCGCGACGCCGAAGCGCTGGAGCTCGATCGAGACGCGCCGCGCCAGCGCGCGGTCGCCGGTGACGAGAGCCGCCCTTTGGCCGGGCTGTTCAACCGCGCGCTTGAGCGCGACGGCGATGGCGACGGCTTCATCACGTTCGCTTGCAGCTTCGAGCAAGGTCACCCCGGCGAAGGCGCCGGCCATATCGGAGGCCGGGAAGCCCGCACGTGTCTCGGCCCAGAGTTCGGTGGTCTCGGCCGGCCGCAGCGCTTCGCCGACAAGAGCGGCGCGGAGCGCCAGACGCGGCTCGGCCACGCCGAGCTCGTCGACGTCACCGCGCAGCCCGCCGACCTTGGCGATCAATCTGGCCAGGCCATATTGCGGGTGGCCGAGCACGGCTGGACGCGCGCCTGGCGCGGCGATTGCCTGGAACGACGCTTCGTCCAGCGTACGGTCGAGGCCGGGCAGCACGATGGCGCCGCCGGGCAGGCCGGCGATGGCGGCAAGCAGTTCGGCCGTGGCGGGTATCGAGCCGGTCGAGCCCGCGGCGATAACGGGGCCGGCGGGCGGATTGCGCAGCAGCCGCGCCGCCTCGGCGCGGATCAGCGCACTGCGATGCGCGGCCGGATTGGAGCGGTCGCTTTCCGCGAGGAATTTCGGCCAGGCTTCGGTGACGATGCCGAGGAATTCGAGCGTCACCTGCCACCATCCGGCAAGATTGCCGGTCACCAGATCTGTGAGCTTGGCCCAGTCGGTGCCTTCCGTCTCGATCTCGTCCATCAGCCGGGCGAGATCGCGCGCCAGCCAGATTGCGTCGGCGGTGGAAGCCGGGATGACGATCTCCTCGGCGAAAAGGGCGGCGACATGCGCCGGCAGCCGGCGTTTCCAGGCCCGAACCAGCGGCGTCAGCAGCAACAGGCGTTCGGTTGCCGAAATCGGCGGCGCGAGATCGATGGCCGCCGATGCCTCCGTCTCGAATGCGGCCTCATCCTCGTCGAACTCGCCCAGTGGCCGGATGACCGGCAGGATCGCCGAGCCGCCGCCGCCGCGTGCCGCCAGGCTGTCGACGAAGACACCCCGCAGAGCGCGCGCAGCACGGCGTGTCGGCACATAGATGGTGACATCGGCCAAAGCGAGCGGGTCGCCGTCAAATCGAAACCCCGGGACAAGACGGCCGGCAAGCAGCGCCTCGGCAAGCGTCGGCAGAAACGGCGCTCCGGGCGGGATCGAGAAAACGCGGCTGGAGCCGCTCATTGCGACTCGATGAGCGCACCGGCGACCGCCGCTTCCGCGAGCGGTACGGCATCGGGCGTGCCGACGGTGATCCAGTGGCCATGCATCGGCATGCCGAACAGGCGGCCGGCCGCGATGGCGGAATCGAAATAGGCGTTGAGCGAGTGCGGCCCGGCCGGTGCACCCTCGAACAGGCGCGGATGGACGATCGCCGCCCCGGCATAGATCAGCCCCGCCGGGTCGCCTTTCGAACGCCGCAAGCCGCCATCCGGCGCCACCAGGAAATCGGTGCTGCCGCAGTGTCCGGTCGCCTGTTGGAGATCCGCCAGCATCAGCAGAATATCCATTTTCGCCGCGTCCCATGCAAGGGCGAGGCGCTGGAGATTGAGAGGACCGTCATCGATCCAGAACGTGTCGGCGTTGAGGATGTAGAAGGGCTGATCGCCCAGTTCCCGCAACGCCTTGACGATGCCGCCGGCGGAATCGAGCAGTTGTTCGCTCTCGTCGGAAATGACGATGTTTGGCGCGCGGCGGGCAGTGACATGGGCGACGATCTGTTCGGGAAAGTAGTGGACGTTGACGACCGCCTTGCCGACGCCGGCGGCGGCCAGGCTGTCGAGGCTCCAGTCGAGCAACGTCTTGCCGGCTATCCTGACCAGCGGCTTGGGGATGGTGTCGGTAATCGGCCGCATGCGTTTGCCAAGCCCGGCTGCGAGTACGATGGCGGTGTCGGGTCCTGCTGTCACAGCGCTCGCTCCTCCAGCAAACCGTGGGCGTCGTAGAACTCGCGCAGGCTTGCCAGCGCCGGATGAGACAAGGCCCGGCGCAGATAATCGCGGATGCGCGGCAGGTGTTTCAGATAATAGGGCTTGCCGTCGCGCTTTTCGAGACGGACGAAGATGCCGAGGATCTTGGAATTCCGCTGCGCCGCCATGACGGCGTAGGTTTCGAGGAAGCTTGCTTCGTCGAAAGCACCGGCTGCGTGGCGCGCGGCGACATAGGCGTCGAGCGCCGCTCTCTCGAGCTCGGGCGACATCGTAACACGAGCGTCCATGGCAAGCGAAGCGACGTCATAGGCGGACGGGCCGATCAGCGCATCCTGGAAATCGACGATGCCCAGCCGGTCATGGCCGGAACGATCACCGCGCCAGATGATGTTGGGTGAATGGAAATCGCGCAGCATCAGCGTGTACTCGCGGCCTTGCAGCCGGTCGAGGAGCGCGTTCCATTGCTTGTGGTAACCGGCGCGCAAGCTGTCACTTGCCGGGTCGCCCGATATCGCCGGTACATACCAGTCGACCAGCAGATCGGCTTCGATCATCATGGCATCGCGGTCGAAAGGCGGCACATCGTGGAAGCCGCCGTGTCCTGTTTCCAGGCGCTGCGGCCAGGTCCTGCCATGCATCATGGCCAGCAGCTCGGCCGCCGCCATGTAGCGCTCGGCCACCGGCTGGCCATCGCCGCCGAGAAACCCCTCGGAACCGAGATGTTCGAGCAGCAAAAATCCCTGCTCCTGGTCCTCGGCATGGATTTCCGGAACGCTGACCCCACCCGCTTTCAAGGCGCGGTCGATGGCTACGAAGGCGGAGACCGACTGGGCGGTGTGCGCGATCTCTGCATAGGGCTTGCCGTCGCGAACCGGCGGGCCGAGCACCAGCCGTGGTGAGTTCATCAGCACTTGCGGCTTTCGGTCCGGCAGCGAAACGATCTCATAGGAGCGGGCCGAGGCATCGCCGATGAAATGGCGGCGCTGCGCTTCCCCCCAGCCGGCGTTCACGAGAAAGTCGCGCATGGCCAGCGACCGTGCCGCCCGATCGAAGGCATCACCCTGCCCTGACAATCGCGCCAGCCGGCCGTCGCCATGCTGGACGAGCTCTATCAGGATCGTGGTTTTCGGCAGATGGGCTTCCGCCCGTTCCGGCCATTCGACCAAAGCAGCACCCTGCGCCAGGGCTTCGTCGAACCCAAGCTCATCGAGCTCGTCCGCCGAGGACAGGCGGTAGAGATCGAAATGATGGACCGGAATGCGGGTGTCGTAGCTCTGCACCAATGTGAAGGTCGGACTCGGAACGTCGAGGCCGGCATCGTCGGCCAGGGTCCTGATCAAGGCCCGCGCCAGCGTCGACTTGCCGGCGCCCAGATCGCCCTTGAGGGCAATCACGTCGCCCGGGCGCAGCGACAGCGCCAGATCTTCGCCCAGCCGCGCTGTGTGGGTCTCGTCGGCGAGTAATCGCTCCAGCACCAGTCCGGTCATCGAACGCGCTACTCGGCCGCGGCGCGGATGCCCGGCATGTCTGGAAAGGTGCAGATGACGGTCGTGCCCTTGTCCTTGCCGGTTTCGATGCGAACGCTGCCGCCATGCAGCTCGACGAAGCTCTTGACGATCGACAGGCCGAGGCCGGCGCCGCGCCGGCGGCCGCCATTGGCGCGCGGCTCGAAACGGCGGAACACCGAATCAAGCACATCCGGCGGCATGCCGGGGCCGTCGTCATGAACCGAGAATTCCACCCCATCCGCCAGATGGCGGCAAGTGAGCCGGATGATGCTGGCTTCCGGGGCGTAATTGGCGGCGTTGCTGAGCAGATTGTAGAGGATCTGGCGGACGCGGACCTCATCGCCATGGAACGTCTTCGGCGCCGCAACGGCGTCCACCTGGAGACTGATCGAATGCTCTTCCAGCCGGTCGGCCACCAACTCGGCCGCAGCGGCGATGGTGCGATCGACCTGCACCTCGGAAATGTCGAGCTGCATGATGCCGGCGTCCACCGTCGCCAGGTCGAGGATATCGTTGACGATGGTGAGCAGGACCGAGGAGGACGAGCTGACATGCTCGACATATTCGCGCTGCTTCTGCGACAGCGGACCGGTCGTGGGCTGCGACAGGAGTTCGGTGAAGCCGATGATGTTGGTCAGCGGCGAGCGCAGTTCATAGGAGACGTGCTGGACGAATTCATTCTTGAGCTGGTCGGATTTTTGCAGCGCCTCGTTCTTGTCCTTCAGCGCCCGCTCGACATGGACGCTGTCGGTAACGTCGACGAAGGTCATCATCACCTGCCCGTTGGGCAGCGGGATCATGGCGTAACTCAGCACATTGCCGTTGTTGAGCTCGGTCTGTCCGTGGCGGTCGCGGCGCTCGTCGTCAAAGCCGGTGATGGCGGCAACGAAGCTGGGCCAGGGGCTGTCCGCGGCCTGCCGGTCGCAGAGGTCACGTATCGCCGACACATGGACGCTGGGCTTGGCCGCTTCACCGCTCAATCCCCAGAGAGTGGCAAAGGCAGGATTCGACAGCCGGAGCCTGCCGTCGGGTCCGAACACCGCCACGCCTTCGGCAAGATTGTCGAGCGTCTCGCCCTGAACCCGCACCGCTGTCTGGTAGCGGCTTTCGAGGTCCATCTTCTCGGTCAGGTTCTCGAACACCCAGGTCACGCCGCCCTTGGGCTGCGGATTGGCGACGACGCGAATGGTCTTGCCATCCGGCAGATGCCACCAATGTTCCTGGGATTCGACGGCGCGATAGGCGCCGAGCAGGCCTTCCTTCCAGCGGCGCCATTCAGGCTGTTCGGCGATCTTGCCTTCGCTGCGCAGCCGGTCGAGCAGCAAGGCATTGTCGGGTGCGCTGTGCAGGAAGCCGGCGTCCAGCCCCCAAAGCTTCTGGAAGGCCTGATTGAAGAACCGCAGCTTCTCGTCGATGTCGAAAATGGCGACCGCCGTGTTGAGCTGGTCGAGCGTGTCGGCGTGGCTTCGCACCGTCCGTTCGTATTCGCCGCGAACGGCCTCAATGGCGCTGGTGTCGCAGGCAAGGCCGGCCGAGCCATCGCTGCCGGCGAAATCGGTGACCGCGAACACACGGCGGTCACCTTCGATCACGGTGGACAGCGACTGCTCGAAAACCGGATGCGTCTTGTGCTGGGCGGCAATAGCATCGCGCGCCTGACCGCCGAGGAACTCCCTTTTCTCCCGAACCGCGGCTTCGGCATTTTCGGCTTCGACGGCATCGGCATAGGCGCGGTTGACCCACTTCAGCCCGCCATCCTCGCCGCGGAGCCATGCCGGCATGTTCATCGCGTCGAGCAGGCCGATCATCGTGTCGTGGTCGGCGGCCAGCCGCTGGTTCTCGATCTTCAGCCTGGCCTGGCTGCGCTGCGTCTCCGAGAGCGAGACGAAACGCACGAGCACATGCGCGGCACTCTTGCGGCCATGCACTTCGAGCGGCGCGCCGGCCTGCGATTCGATGACGAGGTCGAAGGGTTTGGCCCTTTCGCGCAATCCCGCGACGGCATGTTCGAGTGCCGCCGCCGAACGCGGCATCAGCCAGCGGCCGAAAGCAAGAAAAGCGGCCCTATCCTCGGGAGCGCCGCTTTCGACGGGCAATGTGCCGATGAGCTCGGGCTTCTTGTTTTCCGCGGCCCAGACGACGACGCGCTGGTCGCGCAGATTGAGCAGCGCCTCGGAGCGGCGGAGCGCCGCGTTGATGTCGGCGAGGCGGCTCCTGAGTTCGACATTCTCCGCCGAGGTGCGGGCTCTTTCGCGGATGAGAACGATGGCCGATATCAGCGCGGCACCAGTCACGCCGACGAACACGGCAAGCTGCATGACCTCGATGGCGCTCAGCGACAGTCCAGCCACGCTGGCAGCAGCGGTTTCGGCATGCGCGACGGCGCCAGCCAAGGGGACCGTGAGCGCGGAGGTGGCAAGAAATGTCGACGCGCGGGCGCGCCAGGACAGGCTCCCGCCTTCCAGGGCGGAGCCAGCAATCCCCGAATCGTCATGGCCGCCGGAAACGGCCCGTCCCGCTCTGTGCGGGTGTTGCCCCGGCATGTCTTGGTCCTCTCCGCCGCCTGAATGCAAGACCGCCCTGATGCGTGCCTCTCTTGACCCTCTCGGGCTGGAAGCATCGCCGAATCACCTGACAATAACCCCTCGCCGAATCGCCGTGAAGGCTGATGGCGCGCAAAAATATGGCCGGGCGAAAAGTCAATCGCCCGGCCTCAATATCTGGTAGCAATTTTAGCTTTGGTTAATAGCGGTAGTGTTCCGGCTTGAACGGACCCTGCGGCGTGACGCCGATATAGGCGGCTTGTTCACCCGACAGTTCGGTCAAGCGGGCGCCGAGCTTGTCGAGATGCAGGCGCGCGACCTTTTCGTCGAGATGCTTGGGCAGGACATAGACCTGGTTCTCGTACTGGCCGGGCTTGGTGTAGAGCTCGATCTGGGCCAGCACCTGGTTGGTGAAGGATGCCGACATGACGAAGCTCGGGTGGCCGGTGGCGTTGCCGAGATTGAGCAGCCGCCCTTCCGACAAAAGGATCATCCGCTTGCCGTCCGCGAAGGTGATCATGTCGACCTGCGGCTTAACGTTTGTCCATTTCAAATTGCGCAGCGCGGCGACCTGGATCTCATTGTCGAAATGGCCGATGTTGCCGACGATGACCATGTCCTTCATCGAGCGCATATGGTCGAGGGTGACGACATCCTTGTTGCCGGTGGTGGTGATGACGATGTCGGCGGTGGGGGCCGCATCTTCCAGCGTGACGACTTCAAAACCGTCCATCGCCGCCTGCAGGGCGCATATCGGATCGACCTCGGTGACCTTGACGCGGGCGCCGGCGCCCTTGAGCGAGGCCGACGAGCCCTTGCCGACGTCGCCATAACCGCACACGACAGCGACCTTGCCGGCCATCATCGTGTCGGTGCCGCGGCGGATGCCGTCGACCAGCGATTCCTTGCAGCCATATTTGTTGTCGAACTTCGACTTGGTGACCGAGTCGTTGACGTTGATGGCGGGGAAGGGCAGCAGGCCCTTCTTCTGCAGTTGGTAGAGCCGGTTGACGCCGGTGGTCGTCTCTTCGGTGACACCGCGGATCGCCGCCTTCTGCTTGGTGAAGAAGCCGGGCGAAGCCTTCAGGCGCTTCTTGACCTGGGCGTAGAAGTATTCCTCTTCCTCGCTCTGCGGATTGGACAGCACATCCTCGCCGGCCTCGGCGCGGGCGCCGATCAGGATGTACATGGTGGCGTCGCCGCCATCATCGAGGATCATGTTGGAGAGGCCGCCATCGGCCCACTGGAAGATCTTGTCGGTGTAGTCCCAATACTCCTCGAGCGACTCGCCCTTGACGGCGAACACCGGGATGCCGGCTTCGGCGATGGCCGCGGCCGCATGGTCCTGGGTCGAGAAGATGTTGCAGGAGGCCCAGCGGATATCGGCGCCCAACTCCTTCAGCGTCTCGATCAGCACCGCCGTCTGGATCGTCATGTGCAGCGAACCGGTGATGCGCGCGCCCTTGAGCGGCTGCTTGGGACCGAATTCCTCACGGCAGGCCATCAGGCCCGGCATTTCGGTTTCGGCGATCTCGAGTTCCTTGCGGCCCCAGCCGGCAAGCGAGATGTCGGCGACCACATAGTCCTTGCTACCCGTCATGGCAGTACTCCGATGCGAATGTTGTGCTTGCGAATTTGTTGCGGACACGCCCGCGCCGGTCGGCGCGTCGAAGGGCGCGAATTGCCGGCCTGACTAGCAGATCGGAGCAGGGTCGACAATGGGATATAAAGAAATCTTTATCCCTGCATGTCTCTCAGGCGCGCATCTGCACTCAGCATTCCTCGCCAAAGCGGGACGCCACCAGCTGCTCCAGGGCGTCGATGACCTGCCGGGCCTCCGGCCCGCTGGCGGTGACGCGGATCGAATAGCCGGGGCTTGCCGCCAGCATCATCAGGCCCATGATCGAGGTGCCGCCGACCTTGACGCCATCCTTCTCGACATGCACCGAGGCATCGAAGCCGCTGGCCAGCTGGACGAACTTCGCCGAAGCGCGGGCATGAAGGCCACGCTGGTTGATGATGGGAAAGTCCCGGACAATCTGATCTTTTTCCGGCGACAGGGCGTTCATTTGCTGCTCAGGAGCTGGCTGGCGACGTTGATGTATTTGCGACCGGCGGCCTGAGCCTCATCGAGCGCGGCGGCCATATTGTCGCCCTTGCGGATCGAGGAGAGCTTGATCAGCATCGGCAGGTTCATGCCGGCGATCACCTCGGTGCGGCCGGATTCCATCACCGAAATGGCAAGGTTGGAGGGCGTGCCGCCGAACATGTCGGTCAGCACGATGACGCCCGCCCCGGTATCGACACGGGCAACAGCGTCGACGATGTCGCGGCGACGCTGCTCCATATCGTCGTCGGCACCGATCGCCACGGTTTCGAAATTGTCTTGTGGCCCGACGACATGTTCGACGGCATGTCGGAACTCGGTGGCCAGTTGACCGTGCGTTACAAGCACGAGTCCGATCATTCTTTGGTGGCTCCCGTCATCGCCGCTTCACAGGCGCATTTTATGCTCGCCAGCCAATCCAGGCGGCGGGAGCGCTATCTTGTCGACGCACGGCCCGTTGACAAGCCCAAAATTGCGCAGGCACATGCCATTTTGACGCATTGCAGCAAAAAACCCGGAACGGATCATAGAAAAGGCGCGATCGACAGCCGCGCCATCACGACCGGCAAGACCGCTGGGACATTGCGTTCGACCACGTCGACCCGCGGCACCAGACAGCCCGCAATGCTGCTTGCGGTATCCTCCTGGAAGCGCACCGCTTCGCCGGCCGGCACCAGGCGGACATGGAGGTCGACGAGGCCTGCCGGCTCGAATGGCAGAGGTCGGGGGCCGAGCCCCGGCACCTCGGCGAGGCCTTCTATGGCGGCGGGAGCGCGGCACAGCAGCCGCCCGGCATGCGCCTCGACGAAGAGCTGATCGTCGCCAACGAGCCGCGAGAACAGGCCGCGATGGCGACAATGGTCGATGAGCGCCAGTGCCAGCGTCGTCTTGCCCGAGCCGGATGCTCCGGTGACGAGAATGCCGCGCTCGCCGATCAAAACCATTGTCGCGTGAATGTTTTCAGGCTGCACGGCTGGACCAAGCGTGGTTGGAATTCATGCTCTCAGCCTTCGGCCGGCAATGTCACCACAAAGCGTGCGCCCTTGATCTCGCCGGGTTTGGTGCCGGGGATGTTCTCGGCGGTCAGCGTGCCGCCATGGGCCTCGACGATTTGCCTGGATATCGACAGGCCAAGGCCCGAATTCTGGCCGAATGCCTCGCCGGCCGGCCGATCCGTGTAGAAGCGCTCGAAGATGCGGTCGATGTTGTCGGCGCGGATGCCGGGGCCATTGTCGTCGACGGTGACGATGTTGAACTTGCCGGCACGCGCCAGCGACAGGCTGATGTGGCCATGATCCTCGGGGACGAAGGAGCGGGCGTTCTCTATCAAATTGGTGATGACCTGGCCGATGCGCAGATCATGCCCGACGACGACGTAGCCTTTGACGCCCTGCGGCAGTTTGGCGGCCTTGAACTCGATCTCGACCGCCTTCTTGTTACGCGTCGCCTCGCGCGAAACGGCGACGAGATCGGTGATGAATTTCTTCAGGTCGACCGTCCCGGCATCTTCACGCGCGAGCTCCGCGTCCAGGCGCGATGCGTCGGAAATATCGGTGATGAGCCGGTCCAGCCGCCTGACATCGTGCTGGATGATATCCATCAGCCGGCCGCGCGAATCGTCGTTCTTGGCCAGCGGCAAGGTTTCCACCGCGCTGCGCAGCGACGTCAGCGGGTTCTTCAACTCGTGCGAGACATCGGCCGCGAAGCTTTCGATCGCCTCGATGCGGGCGTAGAGCGCGTTGGTCATGTCGCGTATGGCGATCGACAGATTGCCGATCTCGTCCTGACGGTCGGAAAAATCGGGGATCTCTTCACGGCTCTTGACGCCGCGCCGCACCCGCACCGCCGCCGCCGACAGCCGGCGCAGCGGATTGGCGATGGTGGAGGCAAGCAGCATCGACAGGATGGCGGTGACAAGGGCCGCGATACCGAAGACGCGCAGGATCGCCTTGCGCTCGGCGGCGACGATCTTGTCGATGTCGCCGCCTTCGGTCGACAGCATCAGCACGCCGAGGACGGCACGAAAGCGCTGGATCGGCACCGCCACCGAAACGATCTGCTCGCCCTGCTCGCTGACGCGCACGATGGTCGACGGGCTGCCGGTGAGAGCCTTGACCACTTCCGGGAAAGCGGCGCCATTGCCGCCCGGCTGCTCGTGATAGACCGGCAGCTCGGTGTTGCGGAAGAAGTCGAAGACGAATTTCTGGATGCGCTCGACAAGATCGGGCTCTTCCTCTTCAACCGGCGGCAGATCGTAGCGCAGGATCTGGCCGCGCGAATAGAGGTGGCGCGAATCGAGCAGCAGATTGGCGTCGCGGTCATAGATGCGTGCGCGGGTCCTGGTCGGCGAGATCAGCCTTCTCAGCACCGGCGCGACCCGCTCCGGGTTGATCGGGAAGTCGAGATTGTCGAGCTGGTCGGAGCCGGGTCCCAGGCTTTCGCCGGCCTGCAGCTCAAGCAGCTTTTCCGGGTCGATGCTGATCGAATCCGTCTCGACGGTCGCCGACGCGGCAATGGCGCCGGCGATGATCTCGCCCTGGGTCATCAGGCTTTCGACGCGGGCGTCGATCAGTCCGTCGCGGAAGGTGTTGAGATAGAGGATGCCGGTCACCAGGACGGCGAGGCCGGCAAGGTTGAGGAACAGGATACGCCGCGTCAGGCTGGAAAAGATATGATGACCAAGGAAGCGGCGCATCGGCACCGTGATCTTCGAGACGAAGGACGGCATGATCCGCGACGGCCGCCTGGAGGCGCCCGCCGGTCTTGTTCGCTGTGCTTCCACTGCCATCGAATAGCAGGCCCTGCTACTTACGCTTCGCGGAACCGGTATCCGACTCCGTAAAGGGTTTCGATCATCTCGAAGTCGTCGTCGACGGCCTTGAACTTCTTGCGCAGCCGCTTGATGTGGCTGTCGATGGTGCGGTCGTCGACATAGACCTGTTCATCATAGGCCGAATCCATCAGCGCATCACGGCTTTTTACGACGCCTGGACGCTGCGCCAGCGAATGCAGGATCAGGAACTCGGTGACGGTGAGCGTCACCGGCTCGCCTTTCCAGGTGCAAGTGTGGCGCTCCTGGTCCATGACGAGCTGGCCGCGCTCGAGCGAGCGGGCCTGCTGGCTTGGCGTCTTGGCGGCAGCCTCGCGGGCACTGGCGCGGCGCAGCACGGCGCGCACGCGCTCGACCAGCAGGCGCTGCGAGAAGGGTTTGCGGATGAAGTCGTCGGCGCCCATCTTGAGACCGAACAACTCGTCGATCTCATCGTCCTTGGAGGTCAGGAAGATCACCGGCAGGTCGGACTTCTGGCGCATCCGGCGCAGCAGTTCCATGCCGTCCATGCGCGGCATCTTGATGTCGAGGATGGCAAGGTTCGGCGGGCGTGCCGCCAGGCCTTCCAGCGCCGACGCACCATCCGTGTAGGTCTCGACGCGATACCCCTCGGATTCCAAGGCGATCGACACCGATGTCAGAATGTTGCGGTCGTCATCGACAAGCGCGATTGTTGCCATTTCAAGCGGCTCCCTCATGAGCTGTCCCTTCTGTCGTAGAGAAGGGGCTTTTGCAGGACAAATTAGGTACAAAATGTGGCATAGGCCTTGTCCGCTGTCACGCGCGGCATGCCGGCGGCCACAATCCTACCTCGACATGGGTTGGACGAACGTACATCGCCAATCCTTTGGGCAACCGCGAAACTTTTTGCACATATAAACGATTTAAACAACTTTCAAAATATTTAAATCGATTAATGATTTGATATCATTTGCCTTTTCTGGTTCTGACCATCTCAGCCCGCGTAGTGGGCGTGCTGGAAACGTGCCGGCAAAGATGCGGCAAATCCAAGAGGGACACTCGATGTCGGAAGTCGGCAAACGCAATTCCGCCTGCGCGATCGATCATATCGGCCTGAAAACCACCGGCGTGGTGCGCTATAATTTCGGTGCGGCTGCCCTTTATGAGGAATCGATCCGGCGCGGCGAGGCCCGCTTAACCGCCCATGGCGCGCTGGTCGCCGAGACCGGCCAGCACACCGGCCGCTCGCCCAAGGACAAGTTCGTCGTCCGCAACGGTGACACCGAACCACATGTCTGGTGGGAGAACAACAAGGCGATCTCGCCGGCCCAGTTCGACACGCTGCTCGCCGATTTCCAGGCGCATGCCGCGGACAAGGATCTATACGTCCAGGATCTGGTCGGCGGCGCCGATGCGGAGTCGAGGCTGCCGACCAGGGTGATCACCGAATTTGCCTGGCACTCGCTGTTCATCCGCAATCTGCTCATTCGTCCCGGTGCCACCGAACTCGAGCAGTTCGTGCCCGAGATGACGATCATCGACCTGCCGTCCTTCCGCGCCGATCCCCTCCGTCACGGCAGCCGCACCGAAACGGTGATCGCCGTCGATCTTTCGCGCAAGATCGTGCTGATCGGCGGCACCTCCTATGCCGGCGAGATGAAGAAGTCGGTGTTCACCATGCTCAACTATCTCCTGCCGGCGAAAGGCGTGATGCCGATGCATTGCTCGGCCAATGAGGGTGCGGCCGGCGACGCCGCCATCTTCTTCGGCCTGTCGGGCACCGGCAAGACGACGCTCTCGGCCGATCCCTCGCGCACGTTGATCGGCGACGACGAGCATGGCTGGGGACCGCACGGCATCTTCAATTTCGAAGGCGGCTGCTACGCCAAGACGATCAAGCTGTCGGCGGAAGCCGAGCCGGAAATCTTCGCCACCACGCAGCGCTTCGGCACGGTGCTGGAAAATGTCGTGCTCGACGCCGATGGCGTGCCGGATTTCAACGACGGAAGGCTGACCGAAAACACACGCTGCGCGTACCCGCTGGACTTCATCCCCAATGCCAGCAAGACCGGCCGCGCCAACCATCCCAACAACATCATCATGCTGACCGCCGACGCCTTCGGCGTGATGCCGCCGATCGCGCGGCTGACCCCGGCGCAGGCGATGTATCACTTCCTCTCCGGCTACACCGCCAAGGTCGCCGGAACCGAAAAGGGGGTAACCGAGCCAGAAGCGACGTTTTCGACCTGTTTCGGTGCGCCGTTCATGCCGCGCCATCCCTCTGAATACGGCAATCTGCTGCGCGAGCTGATTGCAGGCCACGGCGCCGATTGCTGGCTGGTCAATACCGGCTGGACCGGCGGCGCCTACGGCACCGGCAAGCGCATGCCGATCAAGGCGACGCGCGCCTTGCTTGCCGCCGCACTTGACGGCTCGCTGAAGACGGCCGAGTTCCGCACCGACCCTCATTTCGGTTTCGAGGTGCCGGTGGCTGTCCCGGGCGTCGACAGCGGCATTCTCGACCCGATGATTCTGGACCCCCGGGCGACCTGGGCCGACAAGGCCGGCTATGACCGGCAGGCGGCAAGGCTGGTCGGCATGTTCGCCGTCAATTTCGAGAAATTCGAAAGCCATGTCGACGCCGTGGTGCTGGGCGCCGCGCCGCGCATGCAGGAAGCGGCGGAGTAATCGCGCCACAGGGTTCAGCTTTCGTTGAAAGGCCCGGTTCGATCGGGCCTTTTCTTTTTCGATCCGCCGCGCCATGACTGCGGCATGGCGAGCGACGACAACATCATCATATCAGGCGATGCGGTTATCCATCCGGGCGACCTGCACGAGGATTTCATCCGCTCGTCCGGCCCCGGCGGCCAGAACGTCAACAAGGTGGCGACGGCGGTGCAGCTGCGCTTCGACGCGGCCAACGCAACGGGTCTGTCGGAGCGCGTGCGCGAGCGGACGATCAAACTTGCCGGCCAGCGTGCCACCAAGGACGGTGTCATCGTCATCGAGGCAGGCCGCTTCCGCACCCAGGAACAGAACCGGGCGGATGCGCGGGCACGGCTGACGGCATTGGTCGCCAAGGCCGCCGAACCGCCACCGCCGCCGCGCAAGAAGACACGGCCATCGAAGGGCGCCGTGGAGCGGCGGCTGAAGAGCAAGGCCGGGCGCGGCACGATCAAGAAGCTGCGCGGCCGGGTGGAGAACGATTAAGCACCACACCAATCACGCGCACAAAACGACTTCCCATTTTGGGCCGCAGATGCAAGGTTCAACCATTGCCATTAGCAAGGGAGACCCAAGGATGGGCATGTTCGATTTCGTCAAGAGCGTCGGCAAGAAACTGGGCATCGGCGGCGACGAAGAAGCCGCACCCACGGCCGACACGCTCAAGAAGGAGCTCGATTCGCACAAACTCGGCACCGATGGCGTCGAGGTCGTCGTCAAGGGTGACACGGCGGTGCTGAAGGGCGTGGTCAAGGATCAATCGATCTTCGAAAAGGCAGTCATCGCCGTCGGCAACACGCTCGGCGTCTCCAAGGTGCAGGCGGACGAATTGCAGGTCGCGCCAGCGTCTGGCACGGCCGCCGCCCCGGCCAAGGAGCCCACCTTTTACACGGTGAAGAAGGGCGACAATCTCTGGAAGATCGCCGAGAAAAGCTACGGCAAGGGCCAAGGCGTCAAGAACACGGTCATATTCGAGGCCAACAAGCCGATGCTGACCCATCCCGACAAGATCTATCCGGGCCAGGTGCTGCGCATCCCAGATCTCGCCTGATCAAGGCGATGCCAATTTGCGAAAAGCAATTCCAGGAAAAGTGTGAAACGGTTTTCCGTCCGGAATTGTGCCAAACAAAGAGTTAGAACGGCGGCTTTCGGGTCGCCGTTTTCTTTTGATCGTGACATTTTACGGTTCCGAACCATCCGGGAGGTGACCGAATCCGTGCTCGTTCTGCCCAAAGGTGTCCGCCACATGCCGGCTTACCTGTCACGCAGTGTCCAGGAGACGCTGGTCGATGAGGTGCGAAGCATCGTGCAGCAAGCGCCGCTGTTCGTGCCTGCGATGCCGCGCACCGGTAAGGAGATGAGCGTGCGCATGACCAATTGCGGCCCGCTCGGCTGGGTCACCGACAAGGAACAGGGCTACCGCTACCAGCCGACGCATCCCGCGACAGGCTCACCATGGCCGCCAATCCCGGAGGCGCTGCTCGAGCTGTGGCGGCAGGTATCGGGCTATCCCAATCCACCGGAAGCGTGCCTGATCAATTTCTACACGCCGGATGCAAAAATGGGGCTGCATCAGGACCGCGACGAGGCTGATTTTTCGGCGCCGGTCGTCTCCGTCTCACTGGGCGACGATTGCCTGTTCAGGGTCGGCCAGACGACGCGTGACGGGGCGACCCGGTCGTTCAGGCTGCAAAGCGGTGACGTCGTGGTGCTCGGCGGCGAGGGGCGGCTGTGCTTTCACGGCGTCGATCGGATCTATCCCTCGACCTCGGCACTGCTGAAAAACGGTGGGCGGATCAATCTGACATTACGACGGGTGACGGAGCCGGCCGTCACAGCTTCCTGAGCGCCACTTCCTCGATCAGGTGGTCGGCGCCCTTGCGCAGGATGAGGTCGGCGCGCGCTCGCGTCGGCAGAATGTTCTCGCGCAGATTCTTCAAATTGATGTTGGTCCACAGGCCTTCGGCGATGGCGCGCGCCGAACCCTCCGACAGCTGCGAATAGCGGTGAAAGAAGGAGTCCGGGTTGCGGAAGGCGGTCTCACGCAGCCGCATGAAGCGGGAAATGTACCAGTTGTGGATCAGCTTTTCGTCGGCATCGATGTAGATGGCGAAGTCGAAGAAGTCCGACAGGAAAGGGACGATCTTGCCGTCCTGCGGCAGCTTGCCGGGCTGCAGGACATTGATGCCTTCGAAGATCAATATGTCGGGCCGGTCGATGGTGACGAACTCGCCAGGAATGACGTCATAGGTCAGGTGCGAATAGACAGGCGCGCGGACATCGGGCAGCGCCGACTTGATGCCCGACAGGAAGCGCAGCAGTGCGCCCACATCGTAGCTGTCGGGGAACCCCTTGCGCTCCATCAGGTTCTCGCGGCGCAGGACCTCGTTGGGCAGCAGGAAGCCGTCGGTGGTGATGAGATCGACCTTGGGGCTCGACGGCCAGCGCGCCAGCAGTTCCTTCAGCACGCGTGCGGTGGTCGATTTGCCGACGGCGACCGAACCGGCGATGCCGATGATGAAGGGCGTCTTGACCACGTCGACCGCGTTGAAGAAGGCCTGGCGTTGCCGAAACAGCAGCTGGCTCGCTTCGACATGCGCGGACAAAAGCCGCGACAGCGACAGATAGATGCGCGTGACCTCTTCGAGATCGACCGGATCGTTGAGCGAGCGCAGGCGGCGGAATTCGTCCGCGCTCAGCGTCAGCGGCGTGTCGGCACGGAATTGCGACCATTGATCGGCGGAGAAGAAACGAAAGGGGGAATATTTCTCGGTTGGCGCGAGCTGATCCATCGAGATACCTGCCCTCCTCGCGGTCAGCCCTTGGGCCGTGACGCCTTCTCGGCGATGCCCGAACGCCGGGTGCGGCCTTCGAGTTCCGTAAGCACGTCGCTCAGCGGAACCCCGGAGAGGCCGAGAACGACGAGCCAATGATATATAAGATCGGCACTTTCCGAAACGATGGCCGGTTTGTCGCCCTTGACGGCGGCAATCACCGTCTCGACCGCCTCCTCGCCGAGCTTCTGCGCCGCCTTGTCGATGCCGCGCGCGAACAGTTTTGCCGTCCACGAGTCCGGGTCGCCGGAATGGGCGCGTTCCCCAACGATTTTTTCCAGATCGGAAAGCGAAAACTCAGCCATGGCGCCATCTATCTGCTTGTTTAAGCATGATCTTTTCCGAAAACCGGTTCCCACTTTTCGGGATCATGCTTTAGGGCCGATTATTCACAGAGTCCAGCCGCATCGGCAGCCCCGCGGCGGCCATATGCGCCTTGGCCTGCGCTATCGTGTAGGTGCCGAAATGGAAGATGGACGCGGCCAGCACCGCGCCGGCATGGCCGTCGCGAATGCCTTCGACCATGTGGTCGAGCGTGCCGACACCGCCGGAAGCGATCACCGGCGCGCGCACGGCGTCTGATATCGCGCGGGTCAGCGCGATGTCGTAGCCGGCCTTGGTGCCGTCGCGATCCATCGAGGTCAGCAGGATCTCGCCGGCGCCGCGATCGACCATTTTCCGGGCGAACTCGACCGCATCGATGCCGGTCTTTTCGCGGCCGCCATGGGTGAAGATCTCCCAGCGGTCGGTCTCACTGGTGCCCGACACCTTCTTGGCGTCGATGGCGACGACGATGCACTGGTTGCCGAACTTGTCGGCGGCCTCGGCAACGAAATCCGGGTTCTTCACCGCGGCCGTGTTGATCGACACCTTGTCGGCGCCGGCCAAGAGCAGCTTCCTGATATCGGCGACCTGGCGCACGCCGCCCCCGACGGTCAGCGGCATGAAACATTGTTCGGCGGTGCGTGCGATGACGTCGAAGATGGTTTCGCGATTGTCCGACGAAGCGGTGATGTCGAGGAAGCAGAGTTCGTCGGCGCCGGCCGCGTCATAGGCCTTGGCCGCCTCGACCGGATCGCCGGCGTCGACGAGATCGACGAAGTTGACGCCCTTGACGACACGGCCGTTCTTGACGTCGAGACAGGGGATGACACGGGCTTTCAGCATCAGCGGCCCTCTATCGTGGCGATGAGATCGTTCAGCAACTGGCCAACCAGCGGCGGAACATCGGCTTGGGCGTCGAAGGCCGGGTCGTAGGCGGAGACGGTGATGCCGACGACCGGCACCGCAAGCGCCATGGCGCAAGTGGCGTCGCGCAGCTGTTCCGGGCTCGGGCCGCCCGAAGTGATATAGCGGTTGGCCTGCAGCTCCCGGGGATCGTGCACGTCCATGTCGAGATGCATGTGCACGCGTCTGGCGCCGGCTATCTTCAGTCTTTCGGCCGCCTGGGCCACCCCGGAGCATTCCGTCCGCACGATCGGCAATGTCTCCAGCAGCCGTTTCTCGTCCGGATCGAGATCGCGCGCGTTGACGAGCACGCAACGCGACGGATCGATCGGCCTGAAGCCGGGAATGGCCGACGCCATCGGCCGCCAGCACAGGCCAAGCACCGTCGCCAGCGCCATGCCGTCGAGAAAGCCATATGTGGATGTCTCGGGCGTGTTCAGGTCGCCATGCTGGTCGGCCCAGATGATCGCATCGGCGTCCTCACCGGCGACCGCGCCGGCGCTGGTCAGGCAGTTTCCCGCAAGGACGATGGGAAACCGACCGGCGTCACGGGCAAGGCGAACCTCGCTCGCAACCGCGTTGCAGACGGCAAAGCCGGTGGCGATTTCGCGCTCCTGGGCATCTCCAACCTTGCCGATATCCTCGACCATCACATCGTGGCCGGCCATCGTCAGGGCGTCGACGAGCCCGCCTGAGACCAGCGCGTCCGGACCCTGGCCCATGCCGCCATGGTAATGGCCGCTGTCATAGGACGCCAGGATAATGGAGATTTTCACGTCTGCGTCTCCGCCGCTGGCCGGCCCTGCAGGATCGCCAGCGCCTCGGCCGGATCAATGCGACCGTCATAGAGCGCGCGCCCGGAGATCGCGCCTTCGAGCTTTTGCGCATCGGGCATGGTCATGCGCACGATGTCGGCGATCGAGGCGAGGCCGCCGGAAGCGATCACCGGGATCGACACGGCATCGGCGAGGTCGATGGTGGCGTCCCAATTGATGCCGGTCAAAACGCCGTCGCGGTCGATGTCGGTGTAGATGATGGCGGCGACGCCGGCGCCCTCGAATTTCCTCGCCAGTTCGATGACGCCAAGGCTCGACGCCTCGGCCCAGCCCTCGACGGCGACCTTGCCGCCCTTGGCGTCGATGCCGACGGCGACCTTGCCCGGAAACGCCTTGCAGGCCTGCTTGACCAGGTCCGGGTCACGCACCGCCACCGTGCCCAGGATGACGCGGGCCAGCCCGCGATCGAGCCAGTCCTCGATCTGCGCCAGCGTGCGGATGCCGCCGCCGAGCTGCACCGGGTTCTTCGTCGCCTTGAGGATGGCGCCGACCGCCGCACTGTTGACGCTCTGGCCCTGGAAGGCGCCGTTGAGGTCGACGACATGCAGCCATTCGAAGCCCTGTTGCTCGAAGGCTCGCGCCTGAGCGGCAGGATCGTCGTTGTAGATGGTCGCGGTGGCCATGTCACCGTGCCTGAGGCGCACGCACTGGCCGTCCTTGAGGTCGATGGCGGGGAAAAGGATCATCCGTTCAGGCGCCTTCCACAATGGCGAAATGCGACGTCGAATAGAGGCGTCGGAACTTCAGCGCCGCCTGGTATTCGGGCGAATGGAAGCAGGCGAGTGCGACCGCGTAGCTCTCGAACTCGATGATGACATGGCGATTGCCCGATGGCCCTTCCGGGCTCGACGACTGACCGCCGCGGGTCAGGAATTTTGCGCCATATTTGTCGAAAGCCGCTTTGTTGGCGGCAATGTATAGCGGATAGTTTTCCGGATCGGTCACCTCGACCATCGCCATCCAGTAGCCCTTCTTGCTCATCGGTTTTCAGGGCCTCCAACGCAGGAAATTGGTGATCAGCGTCAGGCCGAGCGCCTGGCTCTTTTCCGGGTGGAACTGCGTGCCGACGAGATTGTCGCGGGCGACAGCCGCCGTCACCGGGCCGCCATAGTCGGCAACCGCCAGAACCTCGTCCGCCTTGCGCGCATCGAGATGATAGGAATGCACGAAATAGGCATGCAGCCCGCTTGCGCCAGTCGGTATGCCGGCAAACAGCGGATGCTGGCGCTTGAGCTCGATCGTGTTCCAGCCGATCTGCGGGATCTTCAGCGCCGGATCGGAAGGCATGATCTCCTTCACGTCGCCCGATATCCAGCCGAAGCCGTTGGTGATTGTCTTTTCCAGGCCGCGCTCGGACATCAGCTGCATGCCGACGCAGATGCCCAGGAACGGCCGGCCCTTGACGATCGCGACCTCTTCGACGGCTTCCCACATGCCTTCGACGGCCTGCAGGCCGGCCGCGCAGTCGGCATAGGCGCCGACGCCGGGCAGGACAATGCGATCGGCCGTGCGCACCCGCTCGGCATCTGCGGTCAGGTCGATATCGGCCGATATGCCGGCTTCCAGCGCGGCGCGCTCGAAAGCCTTGGTGGCCGAGCGCAAATTGCCCGAGCCGTAGTCGATGATCGCAACCCGCATGTCAGCTTCTTCCCGGAATGTGGGTCAGCCCCAGCGCCATGCCCGGCTGCGCTGGCCGCGCCAGGGCAGCATCGGGGACCATGCGCGGCGCCGGCACAACCTCATCGGCAAGCGCTTCCGCTTCCAGCGCATAGCGTGTGTCGGCGTCGTCGAGCCAACCGGCTTCGACCGCGCCCCATTCGTGCCAACCGCGCCGGCGAAGTGCCGCGATGCGCAGGCCTTGCCCTTCCAGTCCGACATAGAGCGAAACCAACAACGACAGCAGCGAGCCGGCCAGACCAAGGCCGAGCTTCTGGCCCAGCATCGAAAGCAGGCCCATGACGACGAAGGCAAGCGCTGCCTCGATCCACAGCCTATGCCAGGCGAACCATAGCGGCGGCACGAGCAGACCCAGCCAGGTGAAGCCATCGCGGACAAAGGCCGTTGCATCGGCCTTCTCGCTGCGGCCTGGCGGTTCCATCACGACATAGGTGGCCATGGCCTTATCCCTTCAACGATCCCTTGGTGGAGGGAACCGCATCCGGCTGGCGCGGATCGCGTTCGAGAGCAACGCGCAGCGCGCGCGCCACCGCCTTGAAGCAGGTCTCGGCGATGTGGTGGTTGTTGGCGCCGTAGTGATTGGTGACATGCAGCGTGATGCCGGCATTCTGCGCCAGCGCCTGGAAGAACTCGCGCACCAGCTCGGTGTCGAAGGTGCCGATCTTCGGCGATGAGAAGGAAACGTTCCAGACCAGGAACGGACGGCCGGACACGTCGATCGCGGCGCGCGTCAGCGTCTCGTCCATGGCAAGGTCGATCGAGGCATAACGCATGATGCCGCGCCGCTCGCCCAGTGCCTTGGCCAGCGCCTGGCCGAGCGCGATGCCGGTATCCTCGACCGTGTGGTGATCGTCGATATGCAGGTCGCCCTTGGCCCTGACCGTCATGTCGATCAGGGAATGGCGCGAGAGCTGGTCCAGCATATGGTCGAAGAAGCCGACCCCCGTGGCGATATCCGACTTGCCGGAGCCGTCGACATGGACCGACACGGAGATGTCGGTTTCCTTGGTCTTGCGGCTTGCTTCGGCGGAACGGGGCGGCATCACTCTATCCTTGTCGCAGAGGTTCACATCGTGACCGGCTCAGAGGCTTCAAGCGCTCGCAGGCTTGAAAACGAAAGCCTTCTAGCAGCATGGTCCAGCGATTGCCAGTTACCTCTGGGAGCGGAATCGGCCTTGCCGCGGAGGCGATTTGCAATCACCGGCCCCATGCATACATATGGCCGATCAAAGTTACTCGTACCGCGCCGATCGCCTTATCGGGATGGCGCTGCTCGGAGCCAGGAAATGTCCAATGAACTGACCATGCACGCCACGACCATCGTGACGGTGCGCAAGGGCAACAAGGTGGTGATCGCCGGCGACGGCCAGGTCAGCCTTGGCCAGACCATCATGAAGGGCAACGCCAAGAAGGTGCGCCGCATCGGCAAGGGCGGCAATGTGATCGCCGGGTTCGCCGGTGCCACCGCCGACGCCTTCACGCTGCTGGAACGGCTCGAGGCCAAGCTCGAACAATATCCAGACCAGCTGACGCGCGCCTGCGTCGAACTCGCCAAGGACTGGCGCACCGACCGCTATCTGCGCCGGCTCGAGGCGATGATGCTGGTGGCCGACAAGTCGGTCTCGCTGGCGCTGACCGGCACCGGCGACGTGCTCGAACCCGAATTCGGCGTCATGGCCATCGGTTCGGGGGGCAATTACGCGCTGGCGGCGGCCCGCGCGCTGATGGACAGCGACAAGGATGCCGAGGAGATCGCCCGCAAGGCGATGCAGATCGCGTCCGATATCTGCGTCTACACCAACAACAATTTCGTCGTCGAAACGCTCGATGTCGGCTGAAAAGGCCGGCCATGACCCCGAAAAGTGGAAACCGGTTTTCTCGGACGAACGGTTCCGTTCGTCCAGAGATCATGGCCGAACAAGAAGATAGCTACGATTTTCGGCCGGTGACGGAAAAAGACCTGCCGATGATCGCCGGCTGGCTCGCCGAGCCGCATGTTGCAGAGTGGTGGGACGATCCGGAGACGGAAATCGCCGGCATTCGCGAGCACATCGGTAGCATTTCCGTTGAGCCGCTGATCGTCGAGCTCGACGGCAAGCCGATCGCCTATCTGCAAAGCTACGATCCGCACCTGGAAGACGACCACCCCTATGCCGACCAGCCGTTCGGCACGCTCGGCATCGACGTGTCGATCGGCGTGCCGGAGCTGGTCGGGCGTGGCCATGGCTCGGCAATCGTGCGCCAGTTCGTCGAACAGCTGTTCGAGGAAGGCGTGCCGCGCGTCATCATCGACCCCGACCCGGGCAATATCAGGGCCATCCGCGCCTACGAAAAGGCCGGCTTTGTTGCTTTTGACACCAGAACATCGGAGTACGGGCCGGCCTTGATGATGGCGCGCGACGCGACGCAGGAGCCCAATTGATCAGCGCCGAAACCCTCGACAAGGCAATCGCGAAAGGTTTGATCTCGCAGACCCTTCGCGATCAGTTGGAGGCCATGGAACGTGCGGTCGCTCTCGCCCCCGAGGCCAGGCGCGCCGATGACGAGGGTGACGAGGAAAACCTGCGGCTGGTCGGCGGCGGCAACGACCTGTTCGTCACCGTCGGAACCGTTCTGCTCAGCGCCGGCTTCTTCTTTGTCCTGACCACCTTGCTTCCAGGCCAGACATTCTGGATCGCCGGCATCCTCGCGGTTTTCGCCTGGGGGCTCGCCGAAATTGTCACGCGTCAGCACCGGATGAAATTATCGTCGTCCGTGCTTGCCCTGATTTTCATGGCCGCCATTCTGGCCGCTCTGGCGCTACAAGTGGAGGCCAGCTTCGGCATACGCAAGCCGGAGACCATCTGGCAGCTATTGGCGTTGCGCCAGACGGCGTCCCAGGCCGGATATCTGTTCCTGGGCGGAGGAATAATTGCGGCGGCGATCTATTTCTGGCGCTTTCGCGTCCCCATCATTGCCGGGGCTATCGCCATCGCCTTTACACTGCTTGCCTTCCTGCAAACGGCGATAATCCTGTATGACAGCGTGACAGCGGGTGCGATTGCGCCGCCGCGTATTGAGGATGTTCCCGAATTGCTCCGAGCGGCACTTTACATGCCGCTGATCTGCGGCCTGATCGTGTTCGCAACGGGTGTAGCTTTTGACATTTACGACAGGGATCGACGCAAGATCTGGTCCGATTGCGCTTTCTGGCTGCATGTCGTCTCGGCGCCCATGCTGGTGCATCCGCTCTTTATCATGGCGACCGGCCAGAACGTCGTATTCGGACATATCGCGCCGGACGCCAATGCAACCATCATGCTGACGGTCCTGATCCTTGGCTTCCTCTATGTCGCGCTGGCCATAGACCGCCGTTCGCTTCTGGTTCCTACATTGGCTTACTTCGGCTCGCTGGGCATCTATTATCTGGTGAATTCCGCCTCCGATTCGACGGGTATCCCGCCTTTTGCCTTGATCCTGGTCGTTGTTGGCGCGCTGATTATTCTGTTCGGGGCTGGCTGGCAGCGTATCCGGCGGATTGTGGTCAAACCCACCTTGCCGGCTGCCGTGATCCGCCGGCTACCGCCGCTGAAGGCGTGACAAGGCTTTATGATGATCGAGACGGCGACGCGAAACGAGGGGGAATGAACCGATGACGACACCGGCCACGGAGAGCAGCTATTCGGCCTATGAAGACAGCTGGCGGATGGGGCTTCTGCTCGTCCTCGCCCTGATCATCTTCCAGGCCGGGGCGCTCTACGGCATGGGGCGAACGCCGATCTGCACCTGCGGCTACGTCAAGCTCTGGCATGGCGTCGTGCAGAGTTCGGAAAATTCCCAGCACATTTCGGACTGGTATACGTTCTCGCACATCATCCACGGCTTCCTGTTCTATGCGCTGGCGCGGTTCCTGTTCCCGCGTTCGCCGATCGGCTTGAGGCTGGCGTTCGCCGTCTTCATCGAAGGCGGCTGGGAGCTGCTCGAAAACAGCCCATTCATCATCGAGCGCTACCGCGCCGGCACCATCTCGCTCGACTATTACGGCGACAGCATCATCAATTCGGTGTCCGACACACTGGCCATGGTGCTGGGATTTGTGATGGCGCGAAGGCTACCTATATGGGTGATCGTCAGCCTTGCCATCATCTTCGAACTCGGTACCGGCTATCTCATCCGGGACAATCTGACACTCAACGTGATCATGCTGCTGCATCCGTTCGAGGCCATCAAGCAGTGGCAAAGTGGAATCTAGTGATATGAGCACATTTTCTCCCCGCGAAATCGTTTCGGAACTCGACCGTTTCATCATCGGCCAGAAGGACGCCAAGCGCGCCGTGGCCATCGCCTTGCGCAACCGCTGGCGCCGCCAGCAGCTGGAAGGCCAGATGCGCGAAGAGGTGATGCCGAAGAACATCCTGATGATCGGGCCGACCGGCGTCGGCAAGACGGAAATCTCGCGCCGCCTGGCGCGGCTCGCCGGTGCGCCTTTCGTCAAGGTCGAGGCAACCAAGTTCACCGAGGTTGGCTATGTCGGCCGCGATGTCGAGCAGATCATCCGAGACCTGGTCGAGATCGCCATCGGCCTGGTGCGCGAGAAGATGCGCGAAGACGTCAAGGCGCGCGCCCACGTCAACGCCGAGGAACGTGTGCTGGAAGCGCTGGTCGGCAAGACGGCGAGCCCGGCCACCCGCGATAGTTTCCGCAAGAAGCTGCGCGACGGCGAACTCGACGACAAGGAGATCGAGGTCGAGGTTGCCGACACCGGCGCTGGCGGCATGCCCGGCTTCGAAATCCCCGGTATGCCGGGCGCCAATATCGGCGTGCTGAACATCAACGACATGCTGTCGAAGGCGATGGGCGGCAAGAAGACCAAGATGCGCAAGACGACGGTGAAGGAATCCTACGACCTGCTGGTCAACGACGAGTCCGACAAGCTGCTCGACCAGGACGAGGTGGTGCGCCGGGCGCTCGATGCGACGGAGAATGACGGCATCGTCTTCCTCGACGAGATCGACAAGATCGCGTCGCGTGAAGGCGGCATGGGCGCCGGCGTTTCCCGCGAAGGCGTGCAGCGCGACCTGCTGCCGCTGATCGAAGGCACCACGGTGGCGACCAAATACGGACCTCTGAAGACCGACCACATCCTGTTCATCGCCTCGGGTGCGTTCCACGTGTCCAAGCCGTCAGACCTGTTGCCGGAATTGCAGGGCCGCCTGCCGATCCGGGTCGAGCTGCGGGCGCTGGAGAAGGACGATTTCGTCCGTATCCTGACCGAGACAGAGGCCAGCCTGATCAAGCAGTATATCGCTCTGATGAAGACCGAGGGCGTCGACCTGACCTTCACCGACGACGCGATCGATTCGCTGGCCGGCATTGCCGTCGACCTCAACGCCAGCGTCGAGAACATCGGCGCAAGACGACTGCAGACAGTGATGGAACGGGTGCTGGACGAAATCTCCTACGACGCGCCCGACCGCAACGGAACCAGCGTCACCATCGACGCCGCCTATGTGGAAAAGCATGTCGGCGACCTGTCCAGGAATACCGACCTGTCGCGGTTCATCCTTTGAACGACGGCGCCGGAACGTTCCGGCGCCGGTCCAGGCAACATTTTCCGGCCAGCAAAATCATGTGTGGCCAGATGGTATCATCTGGCAGCTTTCGTAGTGCCGGGTGAAGGGGCGCTCTCGACTCGACCAAGAGCTTTACCTAGTTTGCGCGGCAATTCTCGATCTCTTGGTTTGACGCAATTCCGGAAAACCGTTTCACACTTTTCCTGGAATTGCTTGGGCGGCGGGTGCATGAAAAAACTGATTCTGGTTATTCTCGGCTTGACGCTGGCGGCGACGCTGTTCGCCGCCGAGGCAGCGACATTGGTGCCGCCGGGAAATCGCAATGCCGTGCAGCCCGATATTCCGGGCGCCTCCAGCCGGCGCACGCAAGCGACCAACACCAGCTTCCAGGCGAAGTACCGCAAGGTCTACGCCCTGCTGCAGAACGACGCCGATCTGCGCGGCAAGATCAAGAAGGCAGCCGCCACCTACGGCATCGATCCCTTGCACATCGTCGGCGCCATCGTCGGCGAGCACACCTACAATGTCGATGCCTATGACCGGCTGCAGACCTACTACGTCAAGGCGATCTCCTATCTCTCCAGCAAGCTGTCCTTCGCCTATGACGGCGAGGACATCACCGATTTCGTGCAGCGGCCGGAATTCAAGAAATGCGCAGGGATGTCCGACAGCTACGATCTGTGGGAATGCCGCGAACAGGTGTGGAACCGTTCGTTTCGCGGCAAGAGCGTCGGCGGGACGAACTTTCCCGACGACCGTTTCGGCGCCACCTTCTTCCAGCCCTATTATGCCGGCCAGACCTTCGGCCTCGGCCAGCTCAATCCGCTGACCGCCCTACAGATGAGCGATCTGGTGCACAAGGTTTCCGGCCTGCCCAGGCTCGACGTCGGCGATCCCAATTCGGTCTACAAGACCATCATGGATCCCGACCTGACGCTGCCCTACGTCGCCGCGACGATCCGGAAATCGATCGATGCCTACAAAAGCATTGCCGGCTTCGACATTTCGGGCAATCCCGGGCTGACCGCCACGCTCTACAATGTCGGCAATCCGGAGCAGCGCGCCGATGCCTTGAAAGCTGAGAACGACAGGCGCCGCGCCGCCGGCGAGCCGGAAAAGCTGCCGGAAGAGAATTACTATGGCTGGCTGGTGAATGACAAATTGGCGGAGCTGAAGGCGCTGTTTTAGCGGGTTTGAGCTCAGGCCTCTACCTCCCGCTTGTGGGGAGGGTATCGCATATGGACTCTTGCGAAGAAGGACCCCCAACCTAACCCTCCCCACAAGGGGGAGGGAACGCTGTCGCGTGCCTTTTATTCTTCTTTGGCGCCGAAAAGTCAGGCGACTAGCCTAGGTCGGCGCCGACGGAAGTCTCCCTTCCCCTTGTGGGGAGGGGTTAGGGGTGGGGGTCGGTGCCGGGCAGACATCTCAGGAATTCCATATGCGATTACCCTTCCCACAAGGGGCAGAGCAGGCTCAAGCCGCCAGCAGCGACTTCAGCTTGACGTCCTGCGATCCCAGTGCTTCCGGCGCCGGCTTCGCGCGCTTGCCGATCAGCATTTCAGCCAGCCTGATGTCGCGGGCGACCGCGTTGCCGGGGCCGATGCCGCTGGCCGCCACCAGCCTGCCGTCCTGGGCCAGATGGAAGAGGATGAAAGCGCCGTCGCCGAGGTCGCGGCGCACGGTGCTGCTGCCTTCGTCGGACAGCCCGGCAATCTGCAGGGACAGACCATATTGATCCGACCAGAACCATGGCACCGCCGCATGCGCCTCGCCGGCACCCAGCATATTCCTCGCCGCCAGCGCGCCCTGCTCCTGGGCGTTGCGCCAGGCTTCCAGCCGTACGCGGCGGCCGCCATAGACGGCGAGCGGAAACGAGCAGCAATCGCCGGCGGCAAAGATGTCGGGATCGCTGCTGCGCAGCTCGGCATCGACGGCAATGCCGTTGTCGATCGCCAGCCCAGCTTCGGCCGCAAGCCCGGTCACCGGCACGGCGCCGATGCCGATGATCGCGAGGTCGGCGACGATTTCCCGGCCGCCGGCAAGCGCTATGCGCACCTTGTTGCCGTCGTCGGCGATGGACGCGATGCCGTCCCCGCACAGAATATCAACGCCCTCGGCGATGTGTGCATCGTGGATAATTTCGGCGATCTCGGCCGGCACGCCGCGCATCAGGATGCGCGGCTGCGCCTCGATAACGGTGACCGCAGCGCCTAGCTTGCGGGCCGCGGCCGCGAGTTCGAGACCGATGAAACCGCCGCCGATGATGGCGATGCGGTTGCCGGCGGTGAGATGCGCACGAATGGCGAGCGCATCGGCAAAGGTGCGGAGATAGACGCAGCGCGGACCCAGTCCCGGCATCGGCAGCTTGCGCGGCGTCGAACCGGTTGCCAGCAGGAGCTTGTCGTAAGGCAGGACCGATCCGTCCGACAGGCGCACCGCATGCGCCGCGCGATCGATCGCCACGGCCTGGACGGAATGTATATGCCGGATCGATTTCTCGGCCAGAATGGCGTCGCTGGCGATCGCCTTGATCTCGGGCGCATCGCTGGCCATCGCCTCCTTGGACAGAGGCGGGCGCTCGTAGGGCAGATGCGGCTCGTCGCCGACCAGCGTCACCGGCCCCCGATAATCGAGGTCGCGCAGCGCCAATGCCGCCCGCCCGCCGCATTCGCCGGCGCCGATGATGAGCATCCCCCCCGCCATGTCAGTCATCCGATCTGGATCAGGACTTTGCCGGCATCGACCTTGACCGGATAGGTCTTGAGATTGACGCAGACCGGGGCGCCGCGGGCGTCACCCGTCTTGTAGTTGAAGCGGCCATTGTGCTTGGGGCATTCGATGATGTCGTCCATCACCAGCCCATCGGCCAGGTGCACCTTTTCATGCGTGCAGAGGCCGTCGGTGGCGAAGAACTCGTCGTCGGGGCTGCGATAGATGGCGAAGGTGCGGCCGCCATGGTCGAAGCGCATCACATCCTCCTCGTCTATGTCGCCGGTGGCGCAGGCCTCGACCCAGTCGCTCATTCAAGTCCTCCCTAAAAGCAATCCAGAAAAAGTGCGCAGCGGTTTTCCGCCCGGAATTGCGTTAAAATAAACAGTCCAGATCGGATGGAAGCACGATCATTCCGCCGCGGCGACGATAGTGTCGTTGTGGAATTCTTCGCGATATGGCCGTGCGGTCGGCGGCAGCTCGCGTTTGAGGAAATAGTCCTCGTTGCGCAGCTGGCGCAGGAAGACCGGTATCATCTCGCGATAGCCGGCCAAGATCGACGGTGTCGGTTCCGGCAGATCGTGCTTGATCAGTTCGTGCAGCCTCGGCAGCGCATGGTACGGCACCATCGGGAACATGTGATGCTCGACATGGTAGTTCATGTTCCAGTAGATGAAGCGGCTGATCGGGTTCATGTAGACGGTGCGGCTGTTCAGCCTGTGGTCGGTGACGTTATCGGCCAGGCCGCCATGCTGCAGCAGCCCGACCATGACATGGTGCCAGGCGCCATAGAGCCTGGGCAGGCCGACCAGCATCAGCGGCAGGAACGAACCGGTGTAGAGCGCCAGCCCTACGGTGGCGGCATAGATCGCCGTCCAGATGCGGGCGACGCGGATCGCCTTGGGCTGTTCCTGTTCGGGAATGAAGGTCTTTTCGGCGGCGCTGACGGCGCCGGCGGCGTTGCGCAGCATGTCTGACATCGCATGCCAGGCGTCGAGCACGCCGACGAAGCCCAACATGGCGCGAACCAGATCAGGCGGCCGCATGACCGAGATTTCCGGGTCGCGGCCGACGATGACGGTGTCGGTGTGGTGGCGCGTGTGGCTCCAGCGCCAGGTCACCGGATTGCGCATGATCATGAAGCAGGCGATCTGATAGACCGCATCGTTCATCCACTGCGTCCGGAAGGCGGTGCCATGACCGCATTCGTGCCAGCGCGAATCCGTCGAGGAGCCGTAGAGGACGCCATAGACGAAGAAGAACGGCACGCACCACCAACTGCCCCAGAACCAGGCGCCGC
Organism: Mesorhizobium sp. M0715; assembly: GCF_040320355.1. Classification (NCBI taxonomy): domain Bacteria; kingdom Pseudomonadati; phylum Pseudomonadota; class Alphaproteobacteria; order Hyphomicrobiales; family Phyllobacteriaceae; genus Mesorhizobium; species Mesorhizobium sp. M0715. The sequence goes on from NZ_JAMYPL010000002.1 coordinate 170,353, forward strand.
CGGCGCCGCTGACGATCAGCGCGGCGAACCAGATCGCCGTATCGCGGATCGCCGGCCCGTCGGAGCGCTGCATCAGCTCCTTCATCTGCTTGCGCGGTATGTCGGTGTGATACCACTCGGCGGCCGACAGGCCGGTCTCGACGGCGAGCCTGGCGTCGCGGCCGATCAGGCTGTAGTCACGCCGGGACGGCGCAGTGGACATGATTGCCTCCCTCGGCAAAGGCATCCGCCAGAGCGATGCCGTGAAATCCCTTGGTTTCGAGCATCAAAGTAACGCCGACCGATGATAGACTCAACATCACAAAGATAGTTTCTATCATTTCCCATCAGGATGATGTACGAAGGCTCAAGCAAATCCGACGAGGCAAGCATGGTGAAGCGGCCGACAATATCAGATCTGGCGCGCATCTCGGGCGTCAGTGTCGCCACCGTCGACCGCGTGCTGAACAACCGGCTGCCGGTGCGCGAAGAGACAGCGCGCCGCGTCTACGAGACCGCTACCGATATCGGCTACCACGCCGCCGGCCTGATCAAGCAGCGCATGCGCCAGGAATTGCCGGAGTACCGGCTGGGCTTCCTGCTGCTGCGGGGCAATGATGCCTTCTACGGCGACTTCGCGCGGGAACTTGAACTGGCCATCTCGCAATCGCAACGCTTCCGCGGCGTTGCGACCATCGATTTCGCCAGTTCCCTGGCTCCCGACGAGATCGCCTCCCAGATGCGCAGGCTGGCGGCGAAATCGAGGGCCATCGCCGTTGTCGGCCCGGACCATCCGACCCTGACAGCGGTCGTGGAAACCTTGAAGGCGAGAGGGCAGCCGGTCTTTTCGGTGCTGTCCGACTTTGCCGCCGGCATCCGGGAGGGCTATATCGGCCTCGACAACCGCAAGGTCGGGCGCACCGCCGCATGGATGATCTCCAAAGCAGCCAAGCGGCCCGGCAAGGTCGCCCTCTTCGTCGGCAGCCACCGCTTCCACGGCCATGAGTTGCGCGAGATCGGCTTTCGCTCCTTCTTTCGCGAGCATGCGCCGGAGTTCAGCGTGCTTGAAACGCTCGTCAATCTGGAAGCCAACCAGGTCACCCATGACGCGATGATCGATCTTCTGGCGCGTTATCCGGATCTTGCCGGCTGCTACGTCGCCGGCGGCGGCATGGAGGGCGCGGTCTCGGCGCTGCGGGCAGCGAAGCCCGCGACCATGCCGGTGGTCGTCTGCAACGAGATCAACGCCGAGTCGCGCGCGGCACTCGCCGACAACATCCTCACCATGGTGATCTCGACCCCGCTCGCCGCTTTGTGCCGTGAGCTTGTCGACCTGATGGCGCATGCCATCGAAACCGGCGCCGCCAACGCTCCGGGCCAGACCTTCCTGCCCTTTGACATCTACCTGCCGGAAAACATCTAGCCCGCCGCCGCGCAAGGCCGCCGAGGCAAATGATAGAATCCATCAGAGCGATGCGTAAATCGGCCGGCAGGCCGCGGAATCGCCCTTGACGCCCCGATGTGAAATGGAATAAATATTTCATCATCTGTGTATTTTGGTTCTTTCGTTCCGGAACATCTGTTTCAAACAGGGGCTTGACGTTCCAGCCAGGAGGCAAGCGTCACCCGGAATAGAAAAGATATCAGGGAGAGATTCCCCGGGGAGATCGGGGATTCCGGATAAATCGGTGAAACCGGACACCAATATGTGGAGGAGAAACACAATGAAGAAATTGATTTTGGGCGTCGCCTTCGCGGCGCTGATGAGCTCATCCGCGTTGGCCGCCAAGGTTGGCGTGTCGATGGCCAAGTTCGACGACAACTTCCTGACCGTGCTGCGCAACGGCATGATCGAGCAGGCCAAGGGCATGAGCGGCGTGGAGCTGCAGGTCGAGGACGCGCAGAACGACGTTGCCAAGCAGCTTGACCAGATCAAGAACTTCGCCGCCTCGGGCGTCGATGCCATCATCGTCAACCCGGTCGACACTTCGGCCACGCAGGCGATGTCGGATGCCGCGGCGGCCGCCAAGATCCCGCTGGTCTATGTCAACCGCGAGCCCGTCAATGTCGACACGCTGCCCGACAACCAGGCCTTCGTCGCCTCGAACGAAGCCGATTCCGGCACGCTCGAGACCAAGGAAGTCTGCCGCCTGTTCAAGGAAGCCGGCAAGAAGGAAGCCAATGTCTATGTGATCATGGGCGAGCTTTCCAACCAGGCCGCCGTGCAGCGCACCAAGGACATCGACGATGTGATCGCGACGCCGGATTGCAGCTTCATCAAGATCATCGACAAGCAGACGTCGAACTGGAACCGCGACGAGGCGCAGAACCTGATGACCAACTGGCTGTCGACCGGCAAGCCGTTCGACGGCGTCATCGCCAACAATGACGAAAGCGCCATCGGCGCCATCCAGGCGATGAAGGCCGGCAACATCGACATGAAGGCGGTTGTCGTCGGCGGCGTCGATGCCACCCAGGATGCGCTGGCAGCCATGCAGGCGGGCGACCTCGATGTAACCGTGTTCCAGGACGCCGCCGGCCAGGGCGCCGGCGCTCTCGATGCGGCGCTCAAGCTCTCCAAGGGCGAGAAGGTCGAGCACAAGGTCTACGTGCCCTTCCAGCTGGTGACGCCGGCCAACATCGACAAGTTCCTGAAGAAGAACTGAGCCGCCAGCGGTTCGATACGGAGCGGCGCTCTCGATCGCGACAGCGCCGCTCCCCTCTCTCTCCCTCGGCGCCGGCACGGCGCGAGGGCGACCGCGGCTGATGGAGGACAGGATACGTGGCACAGACATCTCATGGCGTCGGCGGCGTCGGTTATGATGCGAGGAAGCGCACATGGCCGGCCGAGTTCAATGTTTTCCTGGCGCTGGTCATTCTCGTCGTCATCTTCGAACTGATCGGCCGCGTCTTTCTCGGCGACAGCTTCCTGTTCAACACCCGCAGCGACGTCGGCGGCATCTTCAACGAAGCGCGCCTGCAGATCATCATCCTGCAGGTGTCGATCGTCGGCATCATCGCCATCGGAGTGACGCAAGTGATCATCACCGGCGGCATCGACCTGTCCTCGGGCTCGATCGTCGGCGCGACCGCCATGATCGCCATGAGCTTCGCCCAGGTGGCGACGGTCAACGGCAACCCCAATCCCAAGGCGATGTTTTTGGCGCAAGGCTGGACGGACCTGCCTGTCATCGTGCCGCTGCTGGTGGCGATCGCCTGCGGCCTGTTTGCCGGCCTGGTCAATGGCGCGCTGATCGCCTACACGCGCATTCCGCCGTTCATCGCCACGCTCGGCATGATGGTGACCGCGCGCGGTATCGCCAAATGGTGGTCCAAGGGCCAGCCGATCTCGTTTCCCACCGAGAGTTTCGCCGGCATCGGCAAAGGCCTGATGCCCGTCGTCATCTTCCTGTCGCTGGCCATCCTGTTCCAGCTGATCATGACCTACACCAGGTACGGCAAGCACTGTTATGCGATCGGCTCCAACGAAGATGCCGCGCGCATGTCCGGCATCAAGATCGCCAACCACAAGATCCTGGTCTACGTCATCGCCGGCATTCTCGCAGCGCTCGCCGCCGTGGTGCTGAGCTCCAAGAACCTGACCGCGCAGTCCGGCATGGGCGTGATGTACGAGCTCGACGCCATCGCCATGGCGGTCATCGGCGGCGTCTCCCTGTCGGGCGGGCGCGGCTCGATCATCGGCACGGTTATCGGCTCGCTGATCTTCGGCGTCATCATCTCCGGCTTCACCTTCCTGCGCCTCGACGCCTACTACCAGGAGATGGTCAAGGGCGTGATCATCGTCGGTGCGGTGGTTCTCGACCAGTGGCGCCAACGCCTGCGGGCAATGAGGGCATGACCATGTCAGACATCGTCCTGAAGACCGAAAACCTGACCAAGCGCTATGGCGGCGTGCATGCGCTGGAAGGCGCGAATTTCGAGCTGCGCAAGGGCGAGCATGTCGCCATCATGGGCGACAACGGCGCCGGCAAATCGACCTTCGTGCGCCAGATCACCGGCGTCGAGCAGCGCACAAGCGGCCAGATCTGGTTCGACGGCATGGAAGTGAATTTTGCCGGGCCGATCGAGGCCCGTACGGCCGGCATTGAGACCGTGTTCCAGAACCTGGCGCTGGCCGACGATCTCGACGTGCCTTCGAACCTGTTCCTCGGCCGCGAGAAGGTTTTGTTCAACCTCGGCCCGTTCTCGATCCTCGACCGCAAATACATGCGCAAAGCGACCGAGGCGGCGCTCGTCCGCACGGCGGTGAAGATCCCCAATCTGTCCAACACCATCCGCCACATGTCGGGCGGCCAGCGCCAGTGCGTGGCGATCGCCCGGACGGCAACCTTCGCTTCCAAGCTGATCATCATGGACGAGCCAACGGCTGCCCTTGGCGTGCAGGAGACCGCGCAGGTCGAAAACATCGTCCGTACGCTCAAGGACAATGGCGAGCCGCTGATCCTGATCAGCCACAATATGCGCCAGGTGTTCGATCTCTGCGACCGTATCGTCGTGTTCCGGCGCGGCCGCATCGTCGCCAATCTGCGCAAGGAGAACACCGACGGAAACGATATCGTCTCCTACATCACCGGCGCCAAGACCGGGGAGGCGGAACTCGCAGCCTAAAACAGGACGATCACCCTGTTTTAAGGACGATATGCGTGCTTGAAGCAATCTTGCCCCTTCCTCAGAGAAGGTGCGGACACAACTCTCTCTAACCCATCCCCCCAGAGGAAATACCCATGACCGTTCGCTTCGCTCTCCTCGGTGCCGGCCGCATCGGCAAGGTCCACGCCCGCGCCGTCGGCTCCAATCCGCAGGCCAAACTGGTTGCCGTTGCCGATGCGTTCGAGAAGGCCGCCAAAGAGCTGGCGAGCGCCTATGGCGCCGAGGTGCGCAGCATCGAAGACATCGAGAAAGCCGGGGATATCGACGCCGTCGTCATCTGCACGCCGACCGACACCCATGCCGATCTGATCGAGCGCTTCGCCAGGGCCGGCAAGGCGATCTTCTGCGAGAAGCCGATCGACCTCAACGTCAAGCGCGTCGAGAAGTGCCTGGCCGTGGTCGAGAAGACCAAGGCGACGCTGATGGTCGGCTTCAACAGGCGCTTCGATCCGCATTTCGCCGCCGTGCGCAAGGCGATCGACGACGGCGCCATCGGCACCGTCGAGATGGTCACCATCACCTCGCGCGATCCCGGCGCGCCGCCGATCGACTACATCAAGCGCTCGGGCGGCATTTTTCGCGACATGACCATCCATGATTTCGACATGGCGCGCTTCCTGCTCGGCGAAGAGGTCGTGGCGGTCAGCGCCCATGCCTCGGTGCTGGTCGACAAGAAGATCGGTGCTGCCGGCGATTTCGATAGCGTCAGCGTCATCCTGGAAACCGCTTCCGGCAAGCAGGCCGTCATCTCCAACTCGCGCCGCGCCACCTATGGCTACGACCAGCGCATCGAGGTGCATGGTTCGAAGGGTATGATCGCGGCCGAGAACCAGCGGCCGGTGTCGATCGAACTGGCCAACGAGAAGGGCTATACGCGCCCGCCGCTGCACGACTTCTTCATGACCCGCTACCTCGACGCCTACGCCATTGAGATCGCCGCGTTCATCACAGCCGCGACCTCGGGCAAGAAAGCGTCGCCGAGCGGCGCGGATGGGCTGGTGGCGCTGAAGCTGGCCGATGCGGCGCTGAAATCAGCAACGACCGGCAAGACCGTCCGTCTCGACAAGTAAGAACCCTTGGAAAGAAACCACAGGAGCACAGCGATGAGCGTATCAGCCGATCGCAATTCACAGACGCGCGCCATCGTCACCGGTGGCGCCCAGGGCATCGGCTTTGCCGTCGCCGAGGCGCTGGCCGACGAGGGCTGCCGGGCGCTGGCGCTCATCGGCCGCTCGCAGGAAAAGGGCGACAAGGCAGTCGCCCATTTCAAGAAAGCGGGCGTCGACGCGATCTTCATCAGCGCCGACGTCTCTAAAGTGGCCGACTGCAAGCGCGCCGTTGCCAGCGCGATCTCGCATTTCGGCGCCATCAACGCGCTGGTCAACGCCGCCGCGACATCGGCGCGCGGTTCGCTGGTCGAAACCAGCGAAGAGCTGTTCGACACCATCTTCGACACCAATGTGCGCGGGCCGTTTTTCCTGATGCAAGGCGTGGTGGGGCATCTCCTGGAAAAGAAGGCACCAGGCTCGATCGTCAACGTGCTGTCGATGTCGGCGCATACCGGCCAGTCGTTCCTGACGCCCTATTCGACCAGCAAGGGGGCGCTGATGACGCTGACCAAGAACGTCGCCAATGCCTATCGCCACAACCGCATCCGCTGCAACGCGGTGCTGCCCGGCTGGATGGACACAGAGGGCGAGGACATCGTGCAGAAGAAATGGCACGATGCGCCGGACGACTGGCTGGCAAAGGCCGAAGCGGCGCAGCCGATGGGCCAGTTGGTGAAGCCGGACCAGCTAGCACGGTTGATCAGCTACATGGTCAGCCCGCAGTCGGGCGTCATGACCGGATCGCTGGTCGACTATGACCAGAGCATTGCGGGGGCTTCGCCGGAATAGGATCGGCGAGTCTAGCGGGAACGCCCATCACTTCGTCATCCACGGGCGGAGCAAGGAGCGTAGCGACGCGGCGCAGACCCGAGGATCCATGCCGCGACTCCAATGCGCCGCGACGGTGCAGAATTCTGTTCCGCTGCACTCTTGGTTGACGTCCCGGCATGGATCCCAGGGTCTCCGCGACGGAGCTTCGCTCCTGCTTTGCCCTGGGATGACGAAATCGCGAAGGTTCGGCCATCCTGAATTTGGCTGCCACCACCCACGTGACAAGCACCTCCGCTTCGACTATATGAGCCTCATGATCAACCTGACCGCCACGTATTGGTACTTTAGGAGCTCGCTGGCGGCGGGAGGATTGCGCTCGATCTGAAGATTGCAGCAACAAGATCCGAACAGCCGCCATACCTGGCGGCTTTTTTGTTTTCAGCCGGCAGGTTCCCTCTAAATCAAAGAGGAGCATGATGTCGTCCGAAAACCGCTTCACACTTTTCGGCATCATGCTCTCGACAGGAGCAGAAAGCCGTGTTGACCACCACAGACGACCTCCGGGTCAAGGAAATCCGAGAACTGAGTACGCCGGACGAGGTGATGCGGGAGATCCCGCGCACTTTGACCGCGACGCGCACCGTCAGCGCGTCTCGCAACGCAACCCATGCCATCTTGAACGGCACCGACGACCGGCTGCTCGTCATTGTCGGCCCGTGTTCGATCCACGATCCGGTCGCGGCCGTCGACTATGCCAGCCGCCTGGCAGCGCTGCGCGAGAGCCTCTCGGACCGGCTGGAGATCGTCATGCGGGTCTATTTCGAGAAACCGCGCACGACGGTCGGCTGGAAAGGCCTGATCAACGATCCCGACCTCGACGGCAGCTTCAACATCGACAAGGGGCTGCGGATGGCACGCAACGTGCTGTCGGCCGTCAACAATCTCGGCCTCCCGGCAGCGACCGAGTTCCTCGACATGACCACGCCGCAATACATTGCCGACCTGGTTGCCTGGGGCGCGATCGGCGCGCGCACGACCGAGAGCCAGATCCATCGCGAACTCGCCTCGGGCCTCTCCTGCCCGGTCGGTTTCAAGAACGGCACCGACGGCAATCTTCGCATAGCCGCCGAGGCGGTGAAATCCGCCGCCCAGCCGCATCATTTCATGGCGGTGACCAAGGGCGGGCGCAGCGGCATCGCCACGACCACGGGCAATGAGGATTGCCATGTTATCCTGCGCGGCGGCGTTCAGCCCAACTATGATGCGGCGAGCGTCGAAGCCGCCGCTGTGGAACTCGCTCGTATCGGCGTTGCGCCCAGGCTGATGATCGATGTCAGCCACGCCAATTCGGCCAAGAAGCCCGAGAACCAGCCCAAGGTCGCGGCCGATGTCGCCGGCCAGGTCGCGGCGGGCGACGAGCGCATCATCGGCCTGATGATCGAGAGCAATCTCGTCGCCGGTCGCCAGGACGTGGTGCCGGGCAAGCCGCTGGTCTATGGCCAGAGCATCACAGATGGCTGCATCGACTGGGCGACTACCGAGACCGTGCTGCACGGCCTTGCCGGCGCCGTCGAGTGGCGCCGCTCGGCACGCCGCGCCATGATCGACAACCGGCAGGGAGCCGCTTGAGCCACTATTGCCGGCCTTTGCCCGGCACGGACCCCCACCCCTAACCCCGCCCACAAGAGGGAGGGCAATCGCATATGGATACTTGCGAAGAAGGACCCCCACCCTAACCCTCCCCACAAGGGGGAGGGAACGCTGCCGCGCACTCCTACTCGAACCTTTGACGCCTGAAAACGTCGGCAGTTTGCCGTTGTCAGCGCCGACTGGAGTCCCCCTCCCCCTTGTGGGGAGGGGTTAGGGGGTGGGGGGGTGGGTCCTCTTCGCAGGAAATCCCTACGCCGCCCTTAACCCCTCCCATGCCGTGAACACCGACACGGCAAAGAGCAGCAGTCCGGCCGCCCGGCCGGCAAAAATGGTCGCCCTCGGATTGGCGATCAGAAGATTGCGGCTGCGGCCGGCCGTGATCGCCAGTCCGCCATAGATCGCAGCCTGCGTCACCACGGTCAGCAGTCCCATGATCGTCGCCTGCATCCAGATCGGACCGTAGTCCGGTTTCAGGAACTGCGGATAGACGGCAAGCACGAACAGGTATGCCTTCGGGTTGATCAGGCAGGTCACAAAACCCTGGCGAAAGGCCTTCCATGCGGAACGGCTGCCGGCAGGCCCCTCCTGACCGACAGTGATGGAACTGCGCATCAGCGTGATGCCGATAAAGGCCATGTAGGCGGCGCCGGCAAGCAGAAGCGGCTTGAACAGGATCGGCACGAAATGCATCAGCAGGCCGACGCCGATGGCGCCGTTCAGCGTGTGCACCATGCCGCCGACCATGATGCCGCCAGTCGCGGCGAGACCCCTGTCGCGTCCGCCGGTCAGTGCATTGGCGAGCACGAAGAGCATGTCCATGCCTGGAACGGCGATGATGCCGAACAGCAGGATAAAGAAAAGCCAGAGATTTTCCGCATAATCCATGTCAGTTGCCTGCCGCCTCGCTCCGCCAAACCGCAGCGGAACCTGTTGATTTTCAATTCGATAGGCGCTCCTATAGATCAGCCCAACTGACAATGCTGTGTCAGTTGGGCTCGCAGCCCGGGGGAAAAAATGCGCAAGGCGTCACGCCTGTTCGAGATCATCCAGATCGTGCGGCTGGCGCGGCAGCCGGTGACGGCGGCGACGATTGCCGAGCGGCTGGAAGTGACGGTGCGCTCGATCTATCGCGACATCGCAGCGCTGCAGGCGATGCGCGTGCCGATCGAGGGCGGACGCGGCATCGGCTACATCCTGCGCCCCGGCTTCGACCTGCCGCCGCTGATGTTCTCGATCGAGGAGATGGAGGCGATCGTCTTGTCGCTGGCGCTGTTGGAGCGCACGGGCGACAGCGAGCTCAAGCAAGCGGCCAAGCGCGTCAGCGCCAAGATCGCCGGCGCGGTGCCATCACCCTTGCGCCAGGTATTCGACGCCAATGCGCTGCATGCCTGGGGTTTCGCCGCGCCTTCTACCGGCGCGATCGACCTGGCGCTGGTGCGACGCGCCATCCGTGACGAGGAGAAGCTCTACCTCTCCTATCGAGACGAAATGGGCCGCGCCTCCGAGCGCCTCATCCGCCCGATCGCGCTCATCTACTACGCCGAAACCGCCAACATCGTCGCCTGGTGCGAGCTGCGCCAGGCGATCCGCAATTTCCGCAGCGACCGGATCGAGGATTGCCAGGCGACGGGGCTGCGGTTCAAGGGCGAAGGCGACCGCTTGCGGCAGGTCTGGGTCAACGGCTGGGAGACGAACGCTGCGGCCGTCTGAGGTGACCGCAGATACTTGGCGTGGTGCTTACCTTGGCAGGTCGCACGCCTTGGGGATTGGTCGAAACGCCCGTTGCTTCGTCATCCTGGGGCGAAGCAAGGAGCGAAGCGACGCGGCGCAGACCCCGGGATCCATGCCGCGACCTTTGTCGAGGAATGCAGCGGAGCAGAATTCTGCACCGTTGTGATGCGTTGGAGTCGCGGCATGGATCCTATGGTCTGCGCCGCGTCGCTTCGCTCCTTGCTCCGCCATAGGATGACGAAGCGTCAGGGAGGCGTCGGCCAATCGCGAATGTCTGCGACGGGTCACCAAATGAATGGTGAAATCTTGTCTGCCGAGAGTCGGTAACCTTCCCCGTCTCGACGAACTACATGGCTCTATCGCACATCGACCCAGCGCTTCTCCTCGAACGAACGCGCCATCGCGTGAACCGTGCGCTCGATCTCCAGCCCTTCGGCAAACTCGATGAGCCGCGCCGGCCTGCCTTCAAGCCGCGTCAGCAATTCGTGGCATTCGATGATCTTGAGATCGTTGAAGCCGAGGCCATGGCCCGGCGCCGGCACGAAGAGGTCATAGGGCTTGTGGTGGGGCGCCACCAGGATGGTGCGGTAGCCCTGCTCGGTCGGTCGATCGGCGGTGACATAGAGCTGGATTTCATTCATCCGCTCCTGGTCGAACAAGATCGACCCCTTCGAGCCGAAGATCTGGATGGCGATGCGGCCCTTGCGGCCCCAGGCCGAGCGGTTGACCAGCAGCGTGCCGGCAATGCCATTTTCCAGATGCATCAGCACGCTGGCGATGTCGTAGGTTTCGACCACGCGACGGCCGCCGCTGGCCAGCTTGCGATCGGCATAGGGTTTGGCCATGTCGCAGATGACGCTGGCGACGCGGCCGAACAGGGCTGAGACCAGCGACAGCGGATGCACGGCGAAATCGTCGAGCGCGCCATAACCGGAGGCCGCCTCGTGCTTCCAGAAGAACAGCGCCTCGGGATCGGCCATGAAGTCCTCGTCCATCTCGATGCGCAGATGGTTGACCTCGCCGATGATCTTCTCTTCCAGCAAAGCGCCGATGTGGCGGATGGCCGGGCTCTGGATGTAGTTGTAGCCGAGCGCCGCGACCTTGCCGGACTTGCTCGCCGCCGCAGCCATCGCCTCGGCCTCGGCAAAGCTCGGCGCCATCGGCTTTTCGCACCACAGATGCTTGCCTGCTTCGAGGATGGCGATGGCCATTTCCGGATGGAACTGGTTGGGCGTGGTCAGCGAGACGATATCGACTTCGGGATCGTTGACTACGGCACGCCAGTCGCCGGACGCCTTGGCGAAACCGAACTCGCCCGCCTTGCGCCGGGCGAGCTCTTCATTGACCTCGCCGAGATGGACCAGCCGTGGCTTGGCAACGTCGGGAAAGACGGCGCTGACGGCACTCCATGCTATGGCGTGACACTTGCCCATGAAACCCGTACCGATGAGACCGACGCCGACCATTTTCCGTTTCTCCACTGCCTGAAGCGTTACGTGGATGAATTAGTCCATTTTCATCCGAAATGGAATGTCTGCCTCATTTTTTATGGCGTTCTTGCGCAGGCTCGCTATGATGATGCAGAGAGGGACGCTTCACGCATGAGCTTGGACACAGCGACGATGGACGAACGGGTACCTCGCGATTTCGAGACGCTGCGCACCACCATCCTGGAGCGGCGCGAAAGCCTGCCGAAGCGCATCGCCCAGATCGCTGCCCATGCGCTCGACAATCCCGACGACATCGCCTTCGGCACCGCCGCCAGCATCGCCGCTTCGGCCGGCGTGCAGCCTTCAACCCTGATCCGATTTGCCCAGCAGCTTGGCTTCGACGGTTTCACCAGCCTGCAGCAGGTGTTTCGCGAGCGGCTGCGCGAGCGCAACTCCTCCTATGACGAAAGGCTGCAGGCGTTGCGCGCCAAGGCAGAGGGCGGCGCCGGCCATCGGTCGATCTTCGACGGCTTCGTCGCCGCGGCCAGCACCTCGCTCAACGACATTTCGCGCACGCTGGACGATGCGCATCTGGAAGACGCTATTTCCCTGCTGGCAAAGGCGGAAACCATCTATGTGCTGGCCAAGCGCCGCTCCTATCCGGTGGCGTCCTACATCGCCTATGCGCTGGGCAAGCTGAAGATCCGCAACCAGCTGATCGAGTCGGCGGCCGGGCTGAATGCCGAGATGATCGGCTTCGCGACGCCGGCGGATGCCGTCATCGCCATCTCCTTCTCGCCCTATGCGCCTGCCACCATCGAGGAGGCGCGCAGCATTTCGGAACAGGGCGTGCCGATCGTCGCCATCACCGACAGCTCGTTTTCCCCGCTCGCCCAGTTCGCCAAGGTCTGGTTCGAGGTTGCCGAGGCCGATTTCGCCGGCTTCCGCTCGCTGTCGGCGACAATGGCGCTGGCCATGGCGCTGACCGTCGGCGTCGGCGAGAAGCGACGCGACACGGGCCGCAAGCGCAAGGCCTGATCCACCGCCGAAAAGGTACCTTTTTGCTGAAGGAACGCTCATTCCATATTGACTATGGATTGGAATTATTATTTCATATTCCCGGCGCCACGCTGCCGCTCGCGCGTGTACCCCAACACAACAAGGCCGACGGGAGGTTCCAATGAGCGAAGCCGTGGACGCTGAATACGCGCCGCTCGACGTCATCACCATCGGTCGCGCTTCCGTAGACCTTTATGGGCAGCAGATCGGCTCGCGGCTGGAGGACATCACCTCCTTCGCCAAGTCGGTCGGCGGTTGCCCGGCCAATATCTCTGTCGGCACCGCCAGGCTCGGCCTGCGCTCGGCGCTGCTCACCCGCGTCGGCGACGAGCAGATGGGCCGCTTCATCCGCGAGCAGCTGACGCGTGAAGGCGTCAATGTCGACGGCCTGAAGACCGACAAGGAGCGGCTGACCGCTTTGGTGCTGCTGTCGGTCGAGGACGAAGGCGTTTCGCCGATGATCTTCTACCGCTCGGACTGCGCCGACATGGCGCTGGCGCCGGAAGACATCGACGAGGCCTTCATCGCCTCGGCGCGCTCGATCGTCGTCACCGGCACGCATTTTTCCAGGCCCAACAGCGATGCCGCGCAGCGCAAGGCGATCCGCATCATGAAGGCCAAGGGCGGCAAGGTGGTGTTCGACATCGACTACCGGCCGAACCTGTGGGGCCTTGCCGGCCATGCCGAAGGGTTCGAGCGCTATGTGAAATCGGACCGGGTCTCGGCACAGTTGAAGACGGTGCTGCCCGACTGCGACCTCATCGTCGGTACCGAGGAAGAGATCATGATCGCGTCGGGCGCCGACGATTGCCTGAGCGCCTTGAAGACGATCCGCTCGCTGTCGTCCGCCACCATCGTCCTGAAGCGCGGCGCCATGGGCTGCATCGTCTATGACGGACCGATCAGCGACGATCTCGAGGACGGTGTCGTCGGCAAGGGATTTCCGATCGAGATATTCAATGTGCTCGGCGCCGGCGACGCCTTCATGTCCGGTTTCCTGCGCGGCTGGCTGGGTGGCGAAGATCATGCGACAGCGGCGACCTGGGCCAACGCCTGCGGCGCCTTCGCCGTGTCGCGGCTGCTCTGCGCGCCGGAATATCCGACCTTCGAAGAACTGCGGTTCTTCCTCAAACACGGCAGCAAGCATCTGGCGTTGCGCAAGGACGAGGCGATCAACCACATCCATTGGGCGACGACGCGCCGGCGTGACGTCGCCTCGCTGATGGCGCTCGCCTGCGACCATCGCATCCAGCTAGAGGATGTGGCGGCGAAGGCCGGTGCCGATCCGGCGCGGATCGAAGAATTCAAGGTGCTGGCGGTCAAGGCCGCGGCGAAGGTCGCCGCCGGCCGCGACGGCTACGGTATGCTGATCGACGAGAAACACGGCCGCAAGGCGATGTTCGAATTCGCTAGGCATTCCTTCGCCTGGCTCGGGCGGCCGGTGGAGTTGCCGGGTTCGCGGCCGCTGCGCTTCGAATTCTCGCAGGACATCGGCTCGCAGCTGGTGGAGTGGCCGGTCGATCACTGCATCAAGTGCCTGTGCTTCTACCATCCCGACGATCCGGCGGCGCTGAAGGACGAACAGCAGCAGAAGCTGCGCGCGCTGTTCGAAGCCGCGCGCAAGGTCGGCCGCGAATTGCTGGTCGAGATCATTGCCGGCAAGCATGGCAAGCTCGACGACACGACGATCCCGCGCGCGTTGGAGGAACTCTATGCGCTCGGCATCAAGCCGGACTGGTGGAAGCTCGAGCCGCAGGGCTCGAGCGGCGCCTGGGCGAAGATCGAGGCCGTCATCCTGAAGCACGACCCGTGGTGCCGCGGCGTCGTGCTGCTTGGCCTGGAGGCGCCGCAGGACGAGTTGGAAGCGGCCTTCGCCGCCACCGCCAAGGCACCCATCGTCAAGGGCTTTGCCGTCGGCCGCACCATCTTCGTCCATGCGGCCGAACAATGGCTGGCCGGCAAGATGTCGGATGACGAGGCGATCGCCGACATGGCGTCACGCTTCGAACAGTTGACGGATGCGTGGCTTGCCGCGCGCGGCCGTAAGGCGGCATAAGAAAGCCCGGCACAAGGACTGCGGAGGAAACCACCATGAGCAAGACAATCCGCCTGACGATGGCGCAGGCGCTGACCCGCTTCCTGTCGCGCCAGATGACCGAGATCGACGGTAGCAAAGTCCCCATCTTCGGCGGCGTATGGGCGATCTTCGGCCACGGCAATGTCGCCGGCATCGGCGAGGCGCTCTATCAGCTGCGCGACGAATTGCCGACCTTCCGCGCCCACAATGAACAGGCGATGGCGCATGCGGCGATCGCCTACGCCAAGGCCAATTTCCGCCGCCGCTTCATGGCCGCGACCTCTTCGATCGGCCCCGGCGCGCTCAACATGGTGACGGCGGCGGCGCTCGCCCATGTAAACAGGTTGCCCGTCCTGTTTTTGCCGGGCGACGTCTTCGCCAACCGCATCCCAGATCCGGTGCTGCAGCAGGCCGAGGATTTCTCAGACGGCACGGCGACGGTCAACGACTGCTTCCGTCCGGTTTCGCGCTATTTCGACCGCATCACCCGGCCGGAGCAGATCATTCCTGCGCTCAGCCGCGCCATGCAAGTGCTGACCGATCCGGCCGAATGCGGGCCGGTGACGCTGTCGCTGTGCCAGGACGTCCAGGCCGAGGCCTGTGATTATCCCGAGAGTTTCTTTGCCGAGCGGGTCTGGCACCAGCGCCGGCCGCGCCCTGACCGCCATGAGCTTGCCGCTGCAGTCGGCGCGCTCAAGGGTGCGAAAAAACCGTTGATCATCGCCGGCGGCGGTGTCCTCTATTCGCAGGCTTCGGACGAACTGGCCAAGTTCGCCGAGGGCGCCGGCATCCCGGTCTGCGAGACGCAAGGCGGCAAATCCTCGCTGCCGGACGATCATCCGCTCAACATGGCGGCGGTCGGCGTCACCGGCACCTCTGCCGCCAACCGGCTGGCTGAGGAAGCCGATGTCGTGCTCGCCATCGGCACGCGCCTGCAGGATTTCACCACCGGTTCGTGGGCGCTGTTCAAGAATTCCGGCAAGACCATCATCGGGCTCAACGTGCAGCCCTTCGACGCCGGCAAGCACCGCGCGCTGCCATTGGTGGCCGATGCGGCCGAGGGCCTGGCGGAACTCGGTGCTGCCCTGAACGGCTGGAAGGCACCTTCCACCTGGACCGACAATGCGGCCACCGGCAAGAAGGCCTGGCAGGCCGAGGCGGCCAAGGTGACGGCGTCGACCAATGCCGCCTACCCGTCCGACGCGCAGGTGATCGGCGCCGTGCAGCGCGCCATGGGCTCCGGTGTGACGCTGCTGAATGCCTCCGGCGGCCTGCCGGGCGAATTGCACAAACTTTGGCAGGCGGGCGCGCCCGGATCGTATCATGGCGAATATGGCTTCTCGACCATGGGCTACGAGATTGCCGGCGGGCTCGGAGCCAAGATGGCGAAGCCGGGCGAGGAGATCGTCGTCATGATCGGCGACGGCTCCTACCTGATGATGAATTCGGAGATCGCCACCTCGGTGATGCTCGGCCTCAAGCTCACCATCGTGCTGCTCGACAACAGAGGCTATGGCTGCATCAACCGGCTGCAGATGGCGACCGGCGGCGCCAACTTCAACAACCTCCTCAAGGACTCGCGCCACGAGGTGCTGCCCGATATCGACTTTGCCGCGCATGCGGCGAGCATGGGGGCGATCGCCGAGAAAGTGCCGTCGATCGCCGGGCTGGAAAACGCGCTGGCACAAGCCAAGAAGAATCCGCGCACCACGGTGCTCATCATCGACACCGACCCGCTGGTTTCCACGGATGCCGGCGGCCACTGGTGGGATGTGGCGGTGCCGGAAGTGTCTGTGCGGCCGCAGGTCAACGCGGCGCGCAAGGCGTATGACGAGAAGCGCAAGATGCAGACCGTCGGCGATTGATAAGGCGCTGCCACCCCTACCTCCCCCTTGTGGGGAGGTCGGACCGAAGGTCCGGGTGGGGGTCCGGCGCCACCCCCACCCCGCTGCTTCGCAGCGACCCTGCCCACAAGGGGGAGGGTGAACAAGAACCGGAGTGACTACTTGAAAGCCAAACTGGGCATGTCCCCCATTGCGTGGTGGAACGACGATCTTGCGGAACTCAGCGATGACGTGTCGCTGGAAGAATGCCTGCGCCAATCACGGTCGGCCGGCTTCACCGGCATGGAGATGGGCCGGCGTTTTCCCAATGACCCCGAAATCATGCTGCCGATCCTGAAGGCCGCCGACATCACGCTGTGCGGCGGCTGGTTCTCGGGCACGCTGGTCGATGGGGAGATGGCCGACAACAAGGATCGCATCCAGCCGATGATCGACCTGTTCAAGGCGGTGAATGCGCCTTGCATCGTCTATGGCGAGGTCGGCCGCTCGATCCAGGGCGACCGCTCGAAGCCGCTCGCCACCAAAACTAAGCTGTCGGATGACGAGATGAAGGCCTACGCCAAGCGCCTGACCGAATTTGGCGAATGGTGCGCCGAACAGGGCATGCCGCTGTCCTATCATCACCACATGGCGGCGGTGGTCGAGACCGAGCCGGAACTCGATGCCTTCATGCGCTATTCCGGAGCCGGCATTCCGCTGCTGCTCGATGCCGGACATCTGGCATTCGCCGGCGGCGACGTGCTGCGTGCCATCGACAACCATCACACCCGCATCAGCCATGTGCATGTGAAGGACGTTCGCATGGAGGTGATCGACAGGCTCGACCGCTCGAAGCAATCCTTCCTCGACGCGGTGGCGCTCGGCGCCTTCACGGTGCCGGGCGACGGCTCGCTGGATTTCGGCGCCATCGTGCAGCGCTTCGCCGACCATGGCTATGAGGGCTGGTTCGTGGTCGAGGCGGAGCAGGACCCGAAGAAGAACCCGCCACTCAGGATGGCGCAGGTTGGCTACAAGGAATTGATGCGCGTCATGACCGCCGCCGGCTATACGGTCGAGACGCAAGGCTTTCCAAATGTCTAGTTTCTCAATGGCTGGTGCGACGGGTTCCCGGCGAGGCCGATTGCTGTAGATTGGCCCGATGAAAGATTCCGAACACCCCTTCTTCCGGCCTTTGTGGCGGCGTGTCGCCATCGTCGCGGTCTGCGTCATCTGGTCGATCATCGAGTTCGCCACCGGCACGCCGTTCTGGGGCATGATCGCGCTCGGCTTCGCCGGCTACGCCGTCTGGCAGTTTTTTTATCTCTATAAGCCGGCCGACGAGGCGAAGGCCGAGGCCGAACCGAAGGAGTGACTGATCGCATGCGTTGGCGATTGGCTTGCAGTGCTTCTAACTTCGTCATCCTAGGGCGGAGCAAGGAGCGCAGCGACGCGGCGCAGACCCTAGAATCCATGCCATGACTTTGAAGCTGGTGTGACGGTGCAGATTCCGCTCCGCTGTGCCCTTCGGCCGAGGCAACGGCATGGATCCTAGGGTCTCCGCGACGGAGCTTCGCCCTAGGATGACGAAGTTGGAAGGGCGCCGGCCAATTTCCGAACGTTTGCGATGGTCCTTTCAAACAAACGACTTGGCTTTACAGGCCTGCAACCGTCAGGCCACTGGAATAGGAGACAAGAAATGTCGAAGCTGCTCGTCAAAGCCGACAAGGGCCTTGGCCGCGTCGCCCATGTGACGCCGAAAAGCGCCGGCTGGACCTATGTCGGTTTCGACCTGCATCGGCTGAAGCCGGGCGAGAGCGCGTCCGGAAAAACCGACGATCGCGAAGTCTGCCTGGTGTTCGTTACCGGCAAGGGCAAGGCTTCAGCCGGCGGCAAGGATCTCGGCCTGCTCGGCGAGCGCATGTCGCCCTTCGAGGGCAAGCCGTGGTCGGTCTACATTCCGCAAGGCTCCGACTGGTCGGTGACGGCGGATACCGAGCTGGAACTTGCCGTCTGCTCGGCGCCGGGCCTTGGCGGCGGCCTGCCGGTGCGGATGATCGCACCGGACGATCTCGGCCAGGAGGTGCGCGGCAAGGGCACCAACACGCGCTACGTCACCAACATATTGCCGGAGGGCAAGCCGGCCGATTCGCTGCTGGTGGTCGAGGTGATCACGCCCGGCGGCCACACGTCGAGCTATCCGCCGCACAAGCACGACCAGGACAATCTGCCCGCCGAATCCTATCTTGAGGAAACCTACTATCACCGTCTCAACCCGCCGCAGGGCTTTGCCTTCCAGCGCGTCTACACCGATGCCGACAAGAACGGCCATCGCGCGCTCGACGAAGCCATGGCGATCGAGGATGGCGATGTCGTGCTGGTGCCCGGGGGTTATCACCCCTGCGCCGCCTGCCACGGCTATGACCTCTATTATCTCAACGTCATGGCCGGACCGAAGCGGACGTGGAAATTCCACAATGCGCCTGAGCATGAATGGCTGATGAAGGCCTGACCGGTCGCTGCGTGAGCACTCGCTCCCTGGTCCAGCACGAAAAAATCGTCGGCTAATGACCCCGCCGCAGCGTTTTGTTACCTGAAAGCCAGCAAGGCTTCGTCAATTCGTCATGGAAATCACCTATGGCAGCGAAGCTGACAAGGACTTTCCATGCGCTACGCCCTCTATTTCACCCCCCGGCAGGACGAGCCACTGGCGCGGATCGCCGCCGACTGGCTCGGCCGCGACCCGTTTGGCGCCGCGACGAGGCCGGTCGAAGCGGTGGCAGACCTGTCGGCGGCGGAAGTCGCTTTCCACACCGCTTCGGCGCGCCGTTATGGCTTTCACGCAACGCTGAAAGCCCCCTTCCGCCTGGCTGCCACCGAGACGGAAGCCTCGCTGCGCGCCGCACTCGACCAATTCGCCGAGGCGACGCCGGCGGTGACCATCCCGCGTCTCGTCGTGAGCCAGATCGACGGCTTCTTCGCACTGGTGCC
This sequence comes from Mesorhizobium sp. M0715, assembly GCF_040320355.1. Taxonomy (NCBI): domain Bacteria; kingdom Pseudomonadati; phylum Pseudomonadota; class Alphaproteobacteria; order Hyphomicrobiales; family Phyllobacteriaceae; genus Mesorhizobium; species Mesorhizobium sp. M0715. Next base: position 189,641 of record NZ_JAMYPL010000002.1, read on the forward strand.
GGAAGGGCCAGTGCCTGCGCTCAACCGGTTCGCCGATGACGTGGTGCGCGATTTCGACCGGTTTCGCGCACCGCTGAGCGAGGCGGAAATCGAGCGGCGCAGCCCGGATTCGCTGAAGCCGGCCGAGTTCCGCAATCTCTGCCAATGGGGTTACCCCTATGTCTTCGAAACCTTTCGCTTCCACATGACGCTGTCCGGCCGGGCGGGGTCACAGGAAAGCCCTCGTTTGCGCGCAGCGATCGACAGCCTGTTCGCGGAAGTGCTGCAACAGAAGGTGCTGGTGGATGCGCTGACCTTGTTTGTCGAAACCGAACCGGGTGCACCGTTCATGGTGCTCTCGCATCACGCGCTCGGGCGCCGCCCGGCCAGAAAAACCGCCTGAAGGACTGCCTGAAATGACCGCCGAGACTGTTCTCCACAATGCCCGCATCGTGCTTGCCGACGAGATCGTCGAGGGTTCGCTGGTGCTGCGCGACGGCTTTATCGCCGGCATCGAATCCGGCATCAGCCGCATCGGCGAGGATATGGGCGGCGACTATGTCATTCCCGGGCTGGTCGAATTGCACACCGACCATCTCGAAGGCCACTACGCGCCGCGGCCCAAGGTGCGCTGGAATCCGATCGCCGCCGTGCTCGCCCATGACGCGCAGGTGGCGACCGCCGGCATCACCACCGTGCTCGACGCCTTGCGCGTCGGCATGGACGAAGACGCCGACCTGACATCGGCCGACATCCGCAAGCTGGCCGACGCGATCGAGGACAGTGTGAAGCAGGACCGTCTGCGCGCCGACCATTTCATCCACCTGCGCTGCGAGGTTTCGGCACCGGACTGCCTCAGGGCTTTCGCCAATTTCGATGGCGACGAGCGGGTCAAGCTGGCATCGCTGATGGACCATGCGCCAGGCCAGCGCCAGTTCGTCAATCTCGAGACCTATGCCTACTATTACCAGCGCAAGCTGAAGCTGACCGATCGCGATTTCAAGCTGTTCTGCGAAAAGCGGATGGCCGAATCGGCGCGCAATTCAGCGCCGAACCGGGCGGTGATATCAGCCGCCTGCCAGGAGCGCGGCATCGTGCTGGCCAGCCACGACGACGCCACATCAGGCCATGTCGACGAGGCGATCGAACAGGGCGTGCGCGTCGCCGAATTCCCGACCACGGAAGAGGCCGCCAAGGCCTCGAAAGAGGCCGGGATGGGCGTGCTGATGGGCGCGCCCAACGTCATGCGCGGCGCCTCGCATTCGGGCAATGTCTCGGCCCGTACGCTGGCCGGCGACGGCTTGCTCGACATCTTGTCGTCCGACTACATTCCCTTCAGCCTGATTCAGTCGGCGTTCTTCCTCGGCGATGTCGTCGAAGGCATTTCCCTGCCGCAGGCCGTCGCCATGGTCTCAAAGAACCCGGCCGATGCGATTGGCCTGACCGACCGCGGCGTCATCGAACAGGGCCGCCGCGCCGACCTGGTGCGCGTGCGCGTCGACGACCATGTCCCGGTGGTGCGCACCGTGTGGCGGCAGGGAAGCCGGGTCGCATGATGGTGTCGGCATCGATCGAGCGGGAATTGTCGGCCGAGACGTTTCCGATCCGCGATGGCGTTTTCGTCGCCGTCGTCGGCCCAAGCGGCGCCGGCAAGGACACAGTGATCGGCTACGCCCGCGCCCGCTTTGCCGATGAGACAAGGCTGGAGTTCGTCCGCCGCGTCATCACCAGGCCGAGCGATGTCGCCAGCGAGGACCACGACACGCTGGCCGATGCCGCCTTCGTCGAGGCCGAAGCCGATGGCGCCTTCGCCGTCTCCTGGGAAGCGCACGGCTTGCGCTACGGCATCCCTGCCGATGTCGACTGGTCCGTTGCCAATGGCCGTGTCGCTGTCGCCAATGTGTCGCGCGCGATCATCCCCTCCTTGCGCGAACGCTATGCCAATCTGGCCATCGTCGAGATCACCGCCTCGCCTGAAGTGCTGGCCGAGCGTCTGGCGATGCGCGGCCGCGAGTCGCGCGGCGAAGTGCTGGCGCGGCTGGCGCGCAGCGCCAATGTGAGCCTGTCGGGACCTGGCGTCACCTCGATCGACAACAGCGGCCCGCGCGAAGCCGCCGGCGAGCGCTTCGCCGAAGTGCTACGCAACGCGATGGCGTTTTCCGACATGTCGGGCTTGATTTAGGCTAGCCTTCAAGCGCGAAAGGGCATGAACGAGACGGTGCCGGCGATGCTTTCGCTCGGGGCAAGCACGATGATGCCCTCGTCCGGATCGTTCCATCCGTCGCGGTGGAAGGCGCCGGAGGCATTGGTCTGCGGCTCGACGCAGAAATACGGTTTCGCAGGATCGGCATAAAGCATCAGGTGCTTGAACATCGGATCGGCCTTGATGCGCAGCCCGACGCCGCGTGTCGGGAAGCGGATCTCGGCCTCGCCGCTCCAGCCGCCATAATCATTGTTGCGCCAGCCGCCCGGCAAAGGCCGGCCATCGGCGAAGTCGAGCTCGGGGGCAAGCGTGATCGGATCGCCGGCAATGCCTTGCGGTTCTTCCAGATAGAACCGCGTGGCGTTGAACCGCAGCGTCACGTCCGGGTCGCGGTCGAACCAGGGATGCAGTCCGAACCCGAACGGCATCGAAACCGGCCCGGTGTTGGTGATCGTCATTCGGACCGCGAGGCTTTCATCGGAAGCTTCGAAAACCTGCGTCGCGCGATAGGAATAAGGCTCGGGACCGGCGGTAATTTCGAGTGACAATCCGGCGCTGTCGGCGGTCGCGTCGATGACAGTCCAGGGATGCTTCCAGCCGCTGCCATGCACATTGATTGTTTCGGGGAGATTGTTCGGCTGGACCTGCCAGCGTTTCCCTCCGAACATGAAGGCATTTCCGGCGATGCGATTGGCGTAGGGTGTCATTGGAAACATGGCCACGCCAAGCACATTGCCGGTATCGCGATCCCCGTCCGAAAGCCGGCGCAGGAGATCGATGCCGCGCCAGCGCAGCGCGCTCACGCTGCCGCCGATTTGCGGCGCCAGTTCGGCTTCAAGCGCCCCCGCCCTCAACATCAACAGTTCAGGTTTCGCTCTCATGGCTTGCCACTCGTCCGCCACCGACATCCGGCATGATGTGGAGACGTCCCGCAATCGCAGAAGGGCGGCAAGGCCGCAACCATTTCATTCATGCCGCCAGGCGCCGACAAACGCGCGGCGCGTCTTGGCAAGGCGATTATTCCGCGGCGCCGGAAGCGCTCTTGCGCGTGGCGTCGACCATCAGCCGCCGTTCCCGGAACACGCCCCATTGCTGGTCGACCAGCACGCCGATGAGGATGACGCCGCCCATCACCGCGAAGTTGAGCGAGGACGGGATGCCGAGCAGATTGACCAGGTTCTGCAGTTCCTGCAGCAGCACCGTGCCGAGGATGACGCCGATCAGCGAGCCCTCGCCGCCGCGCAGCGAGAAGCCGCCGAGCACGGCGGCGGCGATGGCGTAGAGTTCGTAGAACTGGCCGTGGCTGGCCGGCGAGATCGAGCGCGTGTACATGGCGAAATAGATCGCCGACAGCGCCGTCAGCACGCCGCAGATGACGTAGGCGGCGATGACGACGCGGCCGGTGCGGATGCCGGAATATTTCGCCGCCTCCTCGTTCTTGCCGATGGCGTAGAGATAGCGGCCGAACACCGAGCGGTGCAGCACCACCCACATGACGATCGAAATAACGATCAGCGCGATGAAACTGTTCGGCACGCCATAAGAGCGCCCGGCGGTGAGGAATTCGAGGTCGGGGAAATTCTGGCCGAACGCAAAACCCGCCGTGCCGTCGCCAGTGTAGAAGCGGGCGACGCCGCGGTAGATCAAAAGGCCGCACAGGGTGACGACGAAGGGCTGCAGCTTGAGCCTTGTGATCAGCCAGCCATGTGCCAGGCCGATGATGGCGCCAAGCACCAGGATGAGCACGAAGGCAACCGGCCATCCCATGCCACGCACGGCGATAAAGTCGATGAATAGCGTTCCGAGCAGCGCGACCACCGAGCCGACCGACAATTCGATGCCGCCGGTGATGATGACGAAGGCCTGGCCGATCGACAGGATGCCGAACAGGCCGATCAGGTTCGAGGTGTTGGCGAGGTTGATCGGAAGCAGGAAGCGCGGATTGATGATCGCAACGATCGCCCCGACCACCAGGATCAGGATCAGCAGGCCGAGATCTTTCTTGCTCATCGTCTTCTCCCCAATGCCCGCCCTGGAAGGTTCCGGACCGGAACCCGTGGCAACAAAAACTATTTCGGCTGCTTGCCCACCGCCAGCAGCAGGACGTTTTCCTGGCTGAACCGGTCCTTGTCGAGAATGCCCGAGATCTGGCCCTCATGCATGACGGCGATGCGGTCGGACACGCCGATCACCTCTTCCATGTCCGACGAGATCATCAGCACGGCGACGCCGGCATCGGCCAATGCGCGCATCAGCCCGTAGATTTCCGCCTTGGCGCCGATGTCGATGCCGCGCGTCGGCTCGTCGAGGATCATCACCTTGGGGTTCATGGCCAGCCATTTGCCGAGCACGACCTTCTGCTGGTTGCCGCCCGACAGCGTGCCGGTGCGCGTCTGCACCGAAGGCGCCTTGATGCCGAGATCTTTCTTTTGCTTCTCGGCGGTGGCGGTCTCGGCGCTTGAGGACACCAGGGAGCGGCGCGCATGCGCAGGCAGATTGGGCAGCGAAATGTTCTGCGCGATCGACAGGTCGAGCAGGATGCCGGTGAGCTTGCGGTCTTCCGGCACCAGGAAGATGCCATGCGCGACAGCGTCGGCCGCGGAAGCCAGCGCAAGCGGCTTGCCGTCGAGCTCGAGCGCGCCGCCGAGCTTCGAGTCAATGCCGAAGAACACCCGCGCCAGTTCGGTGCGGCCGGAGCCGACAAGGCCGGCAAGGCCGAGGATTTCGCCGCGCCTGACGTCGAGATCGACCGGGCGGCCGGGATAGGCAGGCGTACGGATGGCCTTGGCCGCAAGCGCTACGGCGCCGGGCGCACGCGCCGCCTCCGAGGCTTTCTCGCGCTCCTTCAGCATGCGGCCGATCATCAGCTTGACCATCTGGTCGTGGCCGATGTCGCTTTTCGGCAAGGTGCCGGCCAGCATGCCGTCGCGCAGCACGACGACGCGGTCGGCGACGCGCTCGACCTCGTGCAGGCGGTGCGAAATGAAGATGACGCTGATGCCGTCGGCCTTCAGCGCCTTGATGACGTCGAGCAATTTGTCGGTTTCGGCGAGCGGCAGGCTCGATGTCGGCTCGTCGAGGATGACCAGCCTTGCCTCGATCGACAGCGCCTTGGCGATCTCGACCATCTGCTGCTGGGCCAGCGACAGGGTCGCGACCGGCGTGTCGGCGGAAAAATTGGCGCCGACGCGCTTCAAAAGCGGCGCCACCATGGTGCGCAGCTTGGCGCGGTCGACGAGCTTGAGCGGCCCGGCGCGCAACGGCTCGCGGCCGAAGAAAATGTTGGCGGCGACATCGAGATTTTCGAACAGGTTGAGTTCCTGGTGGACGAAGGCGATGCCCGAACCCAGGCTGCCTTCGACGGAGAGCCTGTCATGCGCGGTGCCGTCGACGGTGATCGTGCCGCTGTCCGGCTTGGTGACGCCGCCGAGAATCTTCATCAAGGTCGATTTGCCGGCGCCGTTTTCACCGACGAGGCCGATGACCTCGCCCGGCCTGACCTCCATGGAGAAGCCGTCGAGCGCGACGACGCCCGGATAGGTCTTGCGCACGTTCTCGAGGCTGAGGAACGGCGTCGTTGCTGCGATGGATGTGTCGGAATAATTCATCATGCCTGACAGCGATTGGCGGGCCGACTTTTTGGCAGACTGACGATCCGCGTGCGGTTCGTCAATGCGAGCAGCCGGCCCAAGCGACGTTGAGCCGGCTGAACTGCTTCAAGTCTTATTTTCCGGCCATCGCCTTCAGGTTGGCGGCGTAGGCGTCGACGTCATCCTTGCCGATGATCTTGGTCGGGATGATGATGAGGTTGCCTTCCGGGATGCCCGACTTGTCGCCCTTGAGATAGGCAGCCATCAGCTTCATGCCCTGATAGGCCCATTCGAAGGGCTGCTGCACGACGGTTGCGGCAACGGTGCCTTCCTTGACGCCGCCCAGCGTGATCGGATCGTCATCGAAGCCGACGACGGTGATCGAGCCGAGCTTGCCGGCGTCGCGCAGCGCTTCATAGATGCGCGGCGTGTTGTAGGAGTAGAAGCCGACCATGCAGGTGACGTCGGGGCTGGCGACCAGCGCGTCCTCGACGTTCTTCTTGGCGCGCGCCTGGTCGATGTCGTCGCCGCGCACGTCGATCAGCTCGATCTTGGTGCCGGCCAGGCCGTCCTTCATGCCCTGGATGCGCTCCTTGGCATTGTCGGCGCCGAGCAGGCCGACGAAGCCGAGGCATTTGCCGCCATTGGGCATCGCCTTCTTGGCGATTTCGGCCGCCTGCTTGCCGGCATCGACGTTGGACGAGCCGATATAGGCGACGCGCTTGGTCTGCGGTGCGTCAGAGTCGGTGGTGAACAGCGCGGTTTCCGAAGCGATCTTGTTCAACCCATCGGTCGAGGTCTTGGGATCGACGGCCGAGACCATGATGCCCTTGACGCCGGCGGTGACCAGATCGTCCATCAGCCGCTGCTGGATGGCGACCGAGGACTGCTCGGGATATTTGAGTTCGAGCGTATAGTCGGGCAGTTCGCCCTGCGCCTTCTTGACGCCGGCTTCGGCGGCCTTCCAGAAATCGGAAGCGCCGTTGACGACGAAGGCCAGCGTCGGCTTGTCTTGGGCGCGCGCGATTGCCGTGGCCGACAGGCCAAGCAGCAGCGCGGCCGCGGCTACGGATGCATTGCGTATCAAGGATTTCATGTTCAACCTCCCGTTTGGCTCAGTCGTTGGACCGGCCGATCTTGCACTGACCTGATTTGCCGTTTGCAGCGTGGACGCCCTCCTCCTCAAAGGGGTTCCCGGCACCGAAGAATGGCGTCGTTCCAGCCACGATCATGGACCTTAGAGACTCATCCTTCGTTCGTAAATAGTCCGATTTGTCTGACATATCACATATCCGAGACAAGGCTCGCGGAGGTAGTATCCGCTCGCCACCGGGCCATTTTTCGTACTCTCCCGCCGCCCCGAACCCACCGGCCGGACGCGACGGATTGACGGTACAGCGCATTTTTGTATTAGTAAACAGTATTAGTTCCGAGCCAATGCCGGCGGTTGCGCGGCGTGTCAAACGCCGAGCCGTGGCCATCGCTGGCCCGCCGCCCAACCCTTTTGTCATTTGAGTCTTGGCTTGTATGGAGATCCATGGCGGATGGACCTCCGGCATACTAATAGTTATAAACGACCTTGACGATATCTCTATAAATCGACGGCGTCAGCCATCTTGCCGGCCTGACCGGCCCGCCAGACTGGGATTTGCCATGAGCGAGACGACGGATCGGGCCAGCGACACGGCGAGGCGGCGCAAGGCGCCGGCCAAGGGCGCCAAGGGCCGCGTCACCATGATCGATATCGCCAGGGCGGCCGGCTGCTCGCAGGCGACCGTTTCCTTCGTGCTCAACAATTCGCCGGGGATCAAGCTGTCGCAGCAGACCCGCGAACGGGTGATCGAGGCCGCGCGGACGCTTGGCTACACCGCGCCCGCTTTCGAGGCACTTCACCCGGCTTTGCCTGCCTTCGAGGGGCCCGCCTTCGAAGGACTCGACGGGGTGATCGGCTTTGCCGTCGACCAGCTCGCCACCAGCCCGGAAGCCGTGGTCGCCATCGAGGGCGCGCGGCAGGCCTCATGGAATGCCGGCAACGTGCTTCTGGTAGCGCAGACGCTGGGCGATTCCGTCATGGAGCCGCGCGCCATTTCAGCGCTGACCAAGCGGGGCATTTCGGCGCTGATCTACATGACCATCTTCACCCGCGAGATCACGGCGCCCGATTACCTCTACGGCCTCGACATCCCGGTGATCCTGCTCAATTGCTACACGGCGGACTATGCCTTCCCTGCCGTGGTGCCGAGCGAGATCGCCGGCGGCCAGAGCTCGACCCGCCATTTGATCAGCCACGGCCACCGCCGCATCGCCACCATCACCGGCGAGCCGTGGATGCAGGCGGCACAAGACCGGCTGAAGGGCTACCGCCGCGCGCTCGCCACCGCCGACATTCCGTTCGACCCGGAGCTGGTGGTCGAGGGCGACTGGTCGGCCAGCGCCGGCTACGCCGCGACCGTCAAGCTCTTGGCGCTAAAAGAGCGCCCGACCGCCATCTTCTGCCAGAACGACCGCACCGCGATCGGCTGCTACGAAGCGCTGAAGGAAGCCGGCCTGCACATTCCCGGGGATATTTCCGTGGTCGGCTACGACGACGAGGAAATCGCCCGCCACCTCTTCCCGCCGCTGACCACCTCGATCCTGCCGCACATGGCGATGGGCCAATGGGCGATCGAGCAGCTGGAGGCCCCGGCGCCCCCTGGACGGGGGCGCTATCCGATCACCAAGCTGGAATGCCCGCTGGTGGAAAGGGAGAGTGTAAGGGGGGTGAGGGGAGTGGGATAGGCGCCCTTGGTCCGAAGCGGCCAAACTGTGCGTGTTGGCATCAGTCCCATCGAAACGCGCGCTGACATTCTCGCTTAATCGTAAACTAGGCTGGCCAGATCAAACGCGCCAGTCGACACAAACCGGTTCACCCTGTCGTCAAACAAAAGACGTACCGGCAAATCCTCGCCATGAACCGTTCCCCAGAACACCTTGCCATAGGTCGAATGGTCGACTCGCGCCTTGATCGTGTTGCGATCAGACTGCAAGCGTCCCGTTTCACCGTCATCCTTGACTTCGATCAGCGCGATACCATCGGGTTTCGAGCGGCGCGCCACGCCCACAGCAAAATCGGGGAAAAAGTTGCTGCCGTCGGGCAGCACCAGTTTTGGCGCCCATTTGGTGTTTTCTGTGCAGCGCAGCCACCATAAAATTGTGCCGCTGCTGTCCTTGTCGAGCAGCCGGGCAAATGCGCTTTCCGGGCGATTCATGCCAGAGGGAAAGATGCCATGTGCGGCTTTTTCGGCACGCTGCAATCCCTCAACGTCAACTAAGTTCAAGGGGATCCGATCTCCGTCTTCAACCGTCATGCGCAGACGTTGCGCCGCACGCACGGCGTCACGCATCGCTTGCTGTTGCTCCAGCGCAGCGAGCGCCACGCCGCGCCTGAGCATGCGCTCGTCGGTCGGCACGGCTCTTTCATCCGCAGCGCGCTCCAGCGCCCGCAAGATCGAGCGCTTCAGGTCGCGCGGATCGATTTGATCGTTAAACTGGAAGGCTGCCTGAGCCAAATCATCAACGCGAGCAGCAGAGATCGGCACATTCAGCCGCTCCGACAGCTCGCTGCGGTTCTGGAACAACTCGCGCAGTCGCAGTTCGCCGGCTTTTCCGCGTTCCAGCAGGTAGTCGGCGATGGGAATACGTTTTACGAATTCACGGCCAACTATCTCAGCGAAGTCGGCGCCGGCTGCCTGGATAGCCGGCAATTCTTCTCGTTTCATCGTTTCGGGCAGACCCAGGTCGATGCGCAGTCGATAGAGCGTCGCGCGACTCCGCGCCGGGCTACCTCCACTTTTTACTTGCTGCTGCTGGATCGGCAGATCGCCGAACAAGTCGCCCGCCACGCCCGCGTCGACAGCTTTGAGCAGCCGCTCCTGAAATTCGGGGGGTTCGTTGCGCGCCGAGGGAAACAGCACACCCTGTTCCACCAGTTGGTCGATGCGCTGAGTTCGCTCCTCGCTTGAGTACAGTCCTTCCCCACGTATCGCCTGGATGTCCTGCAATACCGGCGCGCCGCTGCCGAACTGCACGACGTTCAAGTGGTCGGTGATCGTGTCGATGGACTCTCGCACGGCCTTCAATTCAGCCACCGCCGCATCAAGGCCGCCCTGCAATTCCGGGTCGGTCAGCACCACAAAGCCGTTGTCAAGCAGGGGAACCGTCTTGTGCAAATGCCGCACTGCAGGATGCACACGCATAATGCGCCCTACTATCTGTAAGCCGAATTGAACGCCGCGGTTTGGTCGCACGGAAACCAGCGTCCAGGCGCGCGGCGCGTCAAAACCGGTCGCGACAGCCACCTTGAAAATCAACACCTCTACATCGGGATCATGGGCGAAGGCATGGAAGTCAGGGTCCGGCTTGCCTGACGTGTGCGACTTGATCGCGGCGGCAGGCACGCCAAGCTGTACAAGCTTTTCGCGCACGCGTCCGACAGGGTCAGCCTGGCCCGTCTTCTGGTCTTCGACCTGAACCAGCATCAGGGGCGTAACGGCGATACCACGATCGGACAGTTCGTTCCTAATCTTCTTGTGGCGCGCCCAGCCGGCGGCGAACGCGGCCTGTTCAGGATCGACCAGCTTGCTGTCTTCCTCACCAAACGTCACAATGCCCAACACAAGGCCGATCTTGTTCAGTCCCGCGTCGACCACCGCCTGACGGTCGACGACCACCCGGCTTTCAACACGTATGCCCGCCTCTTTCTCAAAGGACTCCAGCTTTTCGTCATTCGGCGTCGCGGTGGCGAGAATTGTCGCGTCAGGTTTCAGCACATTCAGATAGAATTCGGCTGCGGCGTGGGCTGAGGTGCCGAAATTCACATGCGCCTCGTCAATAACCACGCCGATAGAAAAGCCCTTGTCGCGCAGTTCGCTGATCAAATCGTCAATCGAGCCGGAATCCTCGGCCCGTCGGCGCACCTTTCGCGCGTCGGCATTGTTGGCAGCGACGGTCGCCCAGGTCTGCACAAAAACATCGCCGTCGCGAGTGCTTTCCGCTGTCCTATCCTTGGCAACCTCACGCAGGCGCAGCGACGGGCATTGCGCTGACAACGCGTCCTTGGTCTGCTCGACCAAGCCGACAAACGGGGTGAACCAAAACCAGGCGAATTTGCCAAGCACCGCGCCGCGCAGGCTTTCCAGGGTCCGGCCAAGGATCAAAGTCTTGCCGGCGGCGGTAGGCGCCTGCAACAAGACCACGCCAAGCTCACGTGCGATTATCTCGCGCTGCACTGGATTTTCGACCTGCAACCCGGCAATGCGCCTGACCGTGTCGCGAAGCGCGTCGCGCGCCTTCGACTGGTAGCCTGCGAGGGTATGCAGCGTGTCGCCAGCCCTTCTTGCAGGCTCGGCGCTCATTGCTGGAATCTTTGTTTTAGAACTTCGCGCACCGCGCGCAACTCGATCGTATCAGGAAGATCCCATTCGCGGATGGCGCCAGGTGTCCACGCGTAAACAAATACGGGCCGCCCCGCAGGCTGCAGCTCAAGGAAGACGCGCAAAGCCTGATCCGGCTTGTCGGCAAAAACCAACGTCGATTCGTCGCTTTCATGCGCATTGAACGGTGCGTCCGCGTCAAACACGGTCAGCGGCAGGCCGTGCATGGCCTCGACCGCCGACCACATTTCCTGCGGTTCGACGTCATAGTCGAGGTCTTCGAATTCAACCTCGCGCATGCGCAGATAGGCAAAGCCGGCGGAAAGCTCGGTATGTTTACCCTCCTCCAGTCGGTTCAAGCGACGGATACGCTCGGAGGTTACGTCGCGGGCGAGGTTCTTGTCGGGCTCTTCCTCAGTCTTTTCGGTGGAGGAAACCAGGATGAAACGTCGGTCGCCGCCATCCTCGGCGTTCAGTTCCATCACCGCCTGGCCGGTCGTGGCCGAACCTGCAAAAAAATCTAGCACCAAATCGGCGGGACCGGTGGACTGGCGGATCAGTTCGCGGATCAGCGATACGGGCTTAGTATAATCAAATATCTTCTGGCCAAATATGTCCTTAACAGCCTTCGCACCCTCGCTATTAGTACCCACAATAAGATTGGTCAGCTCTTCAGTCACTGTCGCCTTTTCCTTTTGAGGCACAATCCAAGAGGAAATTGGCTGGGATGCTCGTTTCAGTTCCTTTTTGTAGCGCTTAAATGAGGGAACACCGAACCCAACCTTTCGCCCGACCCAGAACTCAAGATCAGGCAGCCCGGGACGTAGCAGAGGGGATCGACCGCTCATCGGCACATCGCCAATCTCCATAGCCCTTCTAAGTTCCTCTATCGAATTCCACTGCTCGACGCGCTGATCATCTGGGAAGTAGATTTGTCCTAGAGCAATCCACTCCTCCATATATTTTGTTTTTACTTTTGATTTTGTTGTTGCTCGCTCACGAGAGGTAAAGGCCCATACGCGATTTGGATTGCAGGGATACCATATATCGGTGTTTGGGTCCCTGATCGGATAGTAAGCTAAGCCAGCCCTAGGGTTATCATACGAAACAGCAACGGTAAGATCACTCAGACGATAGAAATCATCCTTCTTCTCGTCAAAATACTTTACATTGCATAGGTTTTTTCGGTCCCTCCAAATTTGAAAGCCGAGTTGGCATAAACCAAAATGGGTTCATGGTTAGAAGTGAAGAAATGCTCGCCGCCCTCGTTCCCACCAATTCGAGTCCGCCAAGTAAAACTCCCCACCCGCATCCCGGGCAACGCCTCGTCCATCAGCATTTCAAGCTTGGCGCGGTTGTCGTCGTTGATCGACACGAGCAGCACACCATCTTCGGTGAGCAGGTCGCGCGCTAGCGTAAGCCGGCGATATAGGAATTCGAGCCAAGTTGAGTGCCGGTAGCGATCATTGGCATCCACATAGTGGTCGTTATAGACCCAGTCCTTGTTGCCGGTATTGTAGGGCGGGTCGATGTAGATGCACTTCACGCGGCCGGCATAGGCCATGCGAAGCCAGCGCAAGGCGTCGTAGTTGTCACCCTCGATAACCAGATTTTCCCACGGAGCTGGGCGTTCGCTCAGTTCTTTGTCCAAGGTCGCGACGACGAAGTTCTCATCGACGGCCAGATCGGCTTCGATGTCGTCGCGTTCCCACACTAGACCGTACCGGCGCTCGCGATCACGTTTTTGCAGAATCCGAACCAGCTGCTCGCGAGTCAGGTCGTCATATTTTCCAGCCATTCGAATCGTCTTGTTGCTCTCTGCTCGGGCCTTGCCCGATCATCCTCTGCGTCACAATAAGACAATTCTCACTCCGACCGTTACCGCTTGCAGTAGCCAGTCTAGGCGAACATTGACTATGCATCTCATCCTTGGGGGGAAATTAACCGGTGTGGTCGCTTTTGCAATGCGCAATAAGCAAATTCGCGCTGAGGAGCGCGCGGATCTGCGGCCGTGGGGGGGGCCTCGGTCTTCGGCGCGGAAATATTGCATTTGCGATGACCTGAAGGCCTCTGGCGGAGTGGTCATATCGGCTGCTATGTACGGCTAGGTGGAAGTGTGTCGATAGATTTCCTATCGCAGCGAATAGGCCGTCACATAAGCATTGCGCTGAGCTTTGTATTTGATTTGGCTCGGCCACTACTACGCTGCGCCAGAAACTAAAATGGGGGGACGAAATGCCACGCAAACATAAGATTTCAGCATCTGCCTTAAATATAAGACTGCACCCGCACACTGCCTGCTTCTGATTTACTCGTTTCTTCTAATGATTGCGGCAGCGCTCGCGGTCTATCGATTGGCGCTTATCAAAGATCCATCAGACGGTTAACGTAGAGGGACGTGGGTTTATGCTGCGAGCCATGAGATGCTGCGATCCTGCATCGAGGCAAGCTGCAGATTCTCCTCGTCTGTGGCGCACCCGACAGGATTCGAACCTGTGACCTCTGCCTTCGGAGGGCAGCTAACTAGCGGTGGCAACCAAACATAGAACTGCTTGCATCCCAGAAATAACTCATTCGCTACAACCGGTTGACGGAACAGAGCTACCCCCGGTTCGTATACCTCGTCAAGGTCGTAAGGCCCGAATTTGTGACAGAAGGTGACCTGGTTGTGACCGACCGACTATCGAAAAGCGATGGCACGGGGGGACAGCCGACTTGGTCATTTATTGATACCCTCACGAAAAAATTCGTCGTTTTCCTGATCCAGGTTCAACTGCTGGGCTTGTACGCTTGAAGAAAGAGGGTGAAGCGAAGCACGCTGATCTCGTCAGGTCCCTATGTCGTCTCGCTTCCAGGAGCTTCTGCGGGACTCGACAATTTGGCGATAAGCACATTGGGAGGCGAGCGTCCAGAAACGAGTAGCAGGAGCGAGCCCAGAATCATAGGTACGCCCAAGGCGATACCCATCAGCCAACCGTAGGATTGTGAGAGGGCTGACAGCTTCTGGTCCACTGCAGCCATATCTTCCTTAAAGAAGGTCCCCAGTACGATGAATATTGCCCCACTAAGCAGTAGGTAAACGCCAACGATGGTCCTGCTTCTGGTAATTAGTATAGTCTTATTAGCGCCTGAGGCACGGAGTGAACCCATGCCCAATTGTCCTGCATTTTCGATCTTAGGTAAATCAATTAGAGTGCCACTGATCAAGGCATTTCCCTTAGCCGCAGTATGTATAGCTCGTGTAATAACGCCTTGACCAGGATTTAGAAATGAGAAACTTAATAGAAACGACCGACCATCATCACTGACAATTAGAGTTGGGTCGTTGTCTGGCATGCTTGATGCAGCTACAGTCGCTTCCAATATCTCTCCATCGCCATTCAATTCGATCTTGATTGGCCCATGTTGGGATATATCCGTTGACCGAACTGCGGACCTACCGCTGTTCCAGATCGCAACGTGCGTCAGTGAAACGCGAGGGACTTTCTTGTCCCCGTACAACACAGATACATTGTTCAGCAGAGAGCTTCGACCAGCGTCGAGCAATCGTATGCTGGTTTGCTGATATAGAAGACGTCCCTTCGTGCGTCGGAAGATAGTGTAGATCGCAACCGCAATGCCGAGGGTGCCTACCAGAACCCCGACCCAGCCTTGGTTGAAGAAGCCTAGAATTGCGCTCATCTTAGTCAGCCACCCGTACCCATTCCAGAGAGCCCACTGTCACATTTGACCGACACAGAGGCGAAGTAAAGCCCGGGCATTGAGCGCCTAGGTGGACAAACTGAATGAGCGCCCCCTGTCTCAATCGCATGATGTCAATCGCCCTACATGGCCTTTGCCCTACAGGATGAAAGGCAACTTGTGAAAGACAGACGCGCGGACGAAGACGGCACTGTCCCCCGCCCTTCTTCGGTTTCCCCGCCGCCAGAGCGGCTGTAGGTTCGAATAATAGCAAAGCTGGATACGGTGGTGTACAGCGCCGACGCTCCCCCAGCGCCGCTAGCATGTTCGATGCAAGGAGCACCGCAAGGCGAAAAGACCGAGCGGGGCAGGTTCTGGTGCCTTCGGAGGCCACGCCTAATCGCACGGAAGGGCTTAGTCGATGATGAACGGCGCTACCAAGATAAGCTGCATGAATCCGAGGGAAGCTTACCGGGCCACTGGTGCAAGCCCTGGCCAACGTCCGATCAGTCACTTCTTCATTGCGATAGTCAGCAGTGAATGAAGTTGCCCGTGGCCTGCCCATGTTGCCTTTGCATTCGAACGCTCCACTCCTGGCCAAAAACGGGATGATGCATAGATCGCAGCCTGAACGTAGTTTGAAACTTGCGCATAGAGGGTCCGAAGACTGGTCCTGCGAGCGTGATCGCCAAACCTGCCCACATAATATGCAGCCACAGCACGCAACGCGTCATGCCGGGTTCCGTCCTTAGCAATGTCTAATGCAATCTTCACTTCGTCATCAGTAGGCTCAGAAGCTTGCATCATGGCAGCGATGAGCCACATGCGTTGCCAGTCGGCAAGGGCCTCATCGGCTGCCAATCCCACAACAAAAGATCTGAGGTCCTTGTTCTCAAGGAACTTCGCTAGATATGACGAATAAATTTGCGCCATCGACGGTCGCCGCTTGAATGCGTCTTTAACGTGCTCCACGGCATGATCCGATCCGGCCTTTGCAAAGAGCGGTAGGCAGAACCTCTCAACGTTCTCTTCCTGTCCAGGGTACTCGTCCATTGAGTCAAACAGAGACATCGTTGCCGCTAGCTCGATCGGTGTTTCCTCAACTTCTTCCTGTTCATCTTCGCCTGCATCTTCCTCGTCCTCTGACTCCCATTCTGACTGGAACCCATAGTCCGCATCAAAGTCTTCGTCATCGATTTGGTCCGCGATCTCATCTACCGCCGCCTGAAACAATGACTCCAAATCGGGTTCCATGGTATAAAGCAAAGTCTTTGGTATAATCTTGCACTTACTTTCATTTAGCGAGAGATCATAGCTTCTCAACGCCGGAATCAAGTCCCGCAGAATGCGATCCGCGTGCTCAACAGAGTCGACGAAAATGTACAGATCATCTACATATCTTGCCGAATGCAATTTCATGTCCTTAAGTATTCGATCTATCGGAGCCATGTAGAAATTGCCAAGAAGGTCTGACGGGAATATTCCTTGCAGGATTCCCCTTGAACTCCGCTCTCCGGTGAAGCTTGTAAGTATGGCCTCTAATCGGGACGAGTATGATTTTTCGAACCCGGAGTCGTTTAGGACGTTGATTAATGTGTGGAGATTAATCGAACTAAAGTAGTTAGCAATATCAAGTTTGAGAACGTACTGCACGCTCTTATCCTTGACACTCACAGAAAGGGAGGATTGAAGGTCGTTCCAGCACTTTCTCGTCGACAAAAACATTGCGGGACTATCCTCGTCCGCCAGTTGGTGGCTGAACGACCGGGCATTATCTAGAGACTTTCCGATAACGGCTGTCGATCTGTCCGCTAGTGCCTGGTAAAGCAGGCGGTCTTTCGGAAGCAATATGCTACCAGACCGCGAATATGCCGGGCCTAAGCGCTTTGTGGACTCTACAGGTATCCGGAATGATTTGGGAACTTCCATAGATATAGGGATACCCGGTGTGAATTGGCCGGCCTTTATATCCGCGGAAACAGCTTCCTTGAGAGCATCACCAGCCCGTGCATAGATCAGGCTAAGATGCGGAGCGTATATGAAGTCCGATTTCACGTCATTCAAAATACGCTTAATCGATAGGTCGAGATCCATTTTAGCGAATGCCGCACTCTCCATTCCGAAGGCTCGCCTAGTTTCACATCTGCCATGTCCAAGTCCCCTGAAATCCCACAGAGCCTCCATATACCTGATGTCGTTAGGACAGCAACTGGCAACACGGACTAACACGTGGCATTCTTGGGACGGGAAAAATTGGGCTTAGTTGCGAATTTGCTTTGTGAATAGATAGATACAGATGCGCGGACGTGGACGGGGCACTAGGCCCCGCCCTTCACTCGGTTCTCTCGCCGCCATAGCGGCTGTAGGTTCGTATAGTAACAAAGCTGGATCAGGTGATCTAAGTCCCTGGCGCTTGCCAGCGGCTCTATGTGATCAACCTCCCACTGCCGATAGCTCTCCCAAGACATGCCCATTCGGAACTGTGCCGCGATATAGTCACGCAGTTCGGAATGAGCGCAGCCTAGCGCAAAGGCGGGGCTGGCACGGCCGCTGAGAGCCATTCCGGTGCGGCGGAGTGTGTTCCTGTACATCCGAAACGACGGGTCTCTAACGCCCCTAAGATGCTCGCGTTGACGTGCTTGCTGCGCATTGCAAGTGACGCACTGTCGATTGCTGACGAAGCGTCCAGCGCGATGGCCTTCTCTGCACGAGTGACCTGTATAAAAACGAGAAAGGCCGCTCATGGCGGCCTCATTTCTGCTCAGCACGATGGGCGTGCCAACACTCTGTAGTGACATTCAATCTCCTATTGTTTGATGAAATACGCCTCCTTCCCGCGTCCAGTTTGGGAGTGGTAATGGACCCCATACGCCTCAAGCTTTTTAGCTAGCCCAGACTGTTGCTGGCGTAGTTTGGCCGTGATCCGTTCCAAGCTGGAGGGATTGATCCGTAGCGTGTTCACGATTTCAGATTTTGAGTAATAGCCGGGGTCAGCACTCTCGAAGTGATCGGCCAATTTGATCTCTGTCGGGATTTTGCGAGCCTTCCGCTTGGTTGCTTTTGAAGGCCAGCTCGCTAGCCGTATGCCGGGCATCTGGTCTTGGATTGCCCGTACAACGGCCGCTCCTGTGTTTCCGCGTGGCAAGAGCAGGTAGATGTCCGTTGGCTTGCAGTTGCCATCGGCATCGATCGCGTTTCGGCATTGGATGCGGTTTATGGCCTGGACCACGCTTCTGGCTATGAAGCCATCACTCAGGGCAGTCCGTATATCCGCATAGTCCTTGTACTTGCGGCTTCCTAAGAACCATTCGTCTGACTGTCGGCCTTGATGAGCAATGAACCTCTGAGCCGGCTCAATATCGTCCAGATAGGGAAGCCCGAAGAGAATGGCAGCCTCGCAGCTATTCCAATCATTTCTGCCATCAAGGTTGCCCCAATTATCGAACTGGACACTTCCGTCCTTAGGTCCGTATGGTTCGATAGAAGGCCGAGCATCCTTATGGGCACACACGAGAATGCGCTTTCCGGATAGTCGCTCTGATAGATCACCCCAGACGGTCGACCATTCTTTCCCTGCATGTTTCGCAAGATGTTCCTTGCCGACCTTATGGCCGTATGAAACGTGTAGGGTCACATTCCGGTAGGTTCGGATTCCGGGTGGTCGAGCCAGCACATCAACATGTTGCCTCATGATCGAATATACGGGATCAATGCCCGCTGTGGCGTCTAGGATGACGCCTCGCATTCCATCTACACCGATGAGCGATCTGGCGCTGTGCAACTGGGTCCGTCCACCGCGTCTGCTCGTCCACGCGTGGCCAATACGAGCGATAGTTTGCAACTGATCTAGTTGCTCCAGATATTGAGGCTTGGACGATCTCTCAATGCGTGAAGCCGGTTCGCTTTTCGTAGCCGGTCTGTGCTCATTTAATTTGGCAAATGCATCGTCCGAGGTGCCGGCAATGCCTGCCCTCAATCCGCTGAGATCAATGCTTGCTAAGATGTCGAAGCACTCAGCATCCAGCACTCGATCAGATCGACCAAGGTCTGTATCCGTGAGCCGGATCGAAAAAGTAAATAGTTGCTCGGCGGCAGCTCGCAGTTCGCCATGCATGGCCCTCGCAAGATCCCCGGACATTGACCGCAGATTGCTAGCGCTCAGGCTGTAGTTATCAGCCCAGTCGAAGGCCTCGTCGATCACTACCCAGTCACGTTTGCCACATTCGTAGCTCAGCAACCTATTTGCCTTGTGGTTCAAGCCAGTATCAGCAATTTCCTTTAGAGCCAGCCGATAGGAGGCATGTGTGGTGACAACCACTGGAGCGAAGGCGAGCTGATCGTTAGTTGCCGAAGCCTCTTGGTGGAAAGGTCGAGCCATCTTCCACCTAGCAAGCTCGTTGATCCCCTCTGACAGCCTGTTCGCTTCCTCTCGGAACTTTGTAACGATCAGTACGCCGGGGTGCTGTATTTGGTCCTGTATTGAGCACAGAACTTTTAGGGCTTGAGTCTTCCCCGATCCGGTAGGCTGCTGGATCACCTGCCAGCGCAAGGTGTTCCTGTCACACCCGCTTATGGCTTGTGCGAGTTGTTGCCATCCTTCTTCAAGGGCATTGGAGTCAGTGAGTCCAAGGGTTTCCGTCCAATAGCTTTTCATTCGTTCTGTAAAAGGTGTAAGCATCTGCTCCTTTCTCTTAAGACAACAAAAAAGGCCCACCGGCACACAATCCGGCAGGCCCAAATCTGAAAGTCCCGCAGTTAGCTCTTAAAGATTATTTAGGGACAAGTGAGGGAGTTTACGGGGGCGGAAGGCAGCCCCTTTTGTTCCTTATAGGGAGGAATGAAGCAGCTACGCTGCCCCAACAGGCCCATTCTGATTTTCCACTTATGAGGGAAAGCGAAAATAAGGCTTTCCAAGGATAAGCTGCTATCACCTGGACGATCTCGGTAGTTCCAAACATTCCCCCATTCCGGCAGTGGCTGCAACGGTCCAGGCCATGGCGCGGATATTGGCACTTAGCGCTAGTAGGAACTTCAAATCGCTCGGGCCATAGGGAACGGGCATCACCTCCCGCAGGTAGATGTCGGTTGACCTCATCCTGGCATCCAACTTCGCTATCGCAACAGACACCATAGGCTTTTCACGAAGCCAACCTTTCTGGGCGATGCACATAACGATTAGAGAAAGCTGGGTCCCGTCTTGATAGCGAAGTGACGCGGTTATGACGTCCTTATGCTCGTCTGATGGGATCAATCCAAGCTGAGACAAACCCAGCTTTGCCAACTGGGCAACGTAGTCAGGCATCACGAGTGCTGTGTTCGTCATGCCGCCACCTGCTGGCTGGCTTTCCTAAGTTTAGCAACGATATCTTCCGGCTTGAGATGCGTGTACCGGAACAGCATTCTTGGGTCCTTGTGCCCGCTGATGGCTGCGACCTCTGGTACGTTCAAGCCTAGCTCAAAAAACCGGCTTACAGCCTCATGCCTGAGGTCGTGGAATCTCAAATCCACAATGCCCGGCTTGTCCTTTGCGGCTCTGCGCTTGCACCTTTCCCATGCAAGGCGGAACGCATTTGCCGAGACCGGAAACAGTCGGTCGTTAGTTGCCGTATCCATCATGCTTCGCAGTATGACCACTGCGTTTTCAGACAACGGAATGGTGCGCGGAATGTCGGTCTTTGTTTCCGGTATCGACAACAGGCCATTGGCTAGGTCGAGGTCCGCACGGCGTATGTTTAGAAGCTCGCCACGACGCATCCCAGTCTCGATCGCAAGCTTGATACCCGGCTCCAGCCATTCTGTCCGGCCATCTGCACAAGCAGCCAACAGCGCCGCAAACTCATCAGCATAAAGCCGCCTGCTACGTCCGCTAACTGCCTTGGGCTTGCGCACGCTGGCTACTGGATTTGCATGTAAGGGTATGTCCCATTCACGCCGTGCGACCTCAAACACGGTGCGCAACAAGCCGAGTTCCCGAATAACCGTTCCGGCTTCTACCTCTCTTAGCCTGTTGTCTCTGTACCGGGTGAATACCTGCGGCGTGATCCGAGCTAGGGTCAGTTTCCCCCAGTCGTATCGTAGGAAAACCTCTATGCGTTTGGCTTCCGATGCATGGCCGCGCTTGCCCGGTGTTACATCACTCACGTAGCGGCGTAGTAGGTCTGCAACGGTTGTACGTTGTAAGGTGGATGGATCGTAAGCCAGCGCTGACCGGTCCAGCTCCTGTTCAGTCTGTCGTACCCATCTCAGCGCGTCAGCACGGTTGATGAAGGTTTTGCTTATCGGTGTATGCCCAGTGCGGCGGACCTGTGCCTGCCATTTGTCGTTTCGCTTGCGTAGAGACGCCATCGGCGCTGCTCCTTGTGACCAGATTGTGACTGGTTGCTTTGAGGAGCATTTCAAGGAATGAAGCAGTCGCTCGAAACCCTTGCTTTATAAGGGTTTGAGATGGCGCACCCGACAGGATTCGAACCTGTGACCTCTGCCTTCGGAGGGCAGCGCTCTATCCAGCTGAGCTACGGGTGCTTTCCGGAATCCGGAAAACGAACCAGCCGGTGAACCGGCAAGTCACGGCTTCTTAGCGGAAGCAGGCGCGGGCTTCAACGGGCAATTGGAGATTGGCGCAGCGACTTGGCTCGGTGCGTCCAGGCTACGTCCTATGAGGTTCCCGCCCCAACCTTCACCGCCCGCCTTCCGCGCACCGCGCGCTTCGGCTTCTTCGCACCGGTCAGTTCGTGCATCGCATCCAGCTGCATCTGCTGCATTTCGGCCAGGCGCGTCCATTGGCGCGAGATGAGGTAGTCGAGCTTTTCGTGCAGATGGCGCACTTCGAGCTCGGCCTTGAGGTTGACGCGGTAGTCGTTGAAGGAGCGCAGGCGGTCCTTGGATTCCTGGCGCCTCTGGCTCATCATGATGATCGGCGCCTGGATGGCGGCGATGCAGGAGAGCAGCAGGTTGAGCAGGATAAAGGGGTAGGGATCGAAGGCGGCGCTCATGCCGGCGATCAGGTTGATGCCGATCCACACCAGCAGCACGCTGCCGAACGAGATCAGGAACCACCAGCTGCCGCCGAAGGAAGCCATAATGTCGGAGACGCGGTCGGCAAAGGTCCGGTGCTCCTCGAACTCCTCCTCCGAGTTCTCGGAAATCGTGTCTTGCCTGGCGATCGATTCGACCACCTGGCGGTCGAGCTCGGAGAATTCGCCGTGCTCCTGCTGCAGCAGCTCCTCCATGTAACGCATGCGGTAGCGGCCGAGCTCGGCGCGGCTGATGCGGGCGCCGGCCGGCAGGTCGGGATGGTCCGAGCGGATGCGGTCGGCGAGGCTCGGGCGCAGCGTGTCGATGCGCACCAGATCGCGCTTGCGGAATTTCCGACCCGATATCGCCGACGGTTTCTTCTTCGGCTTGCCGCGTTGGGGGCCTGGAGCTGATGGTTCGGAGTCCGGCACTTCGGGCGTCTCGAAGTGCTCGTCCGACACCGGATCGGCCTCCAGCTCGCCGATGATCGGCGCTTCGAAATACTCGCCGCCACTGTCGTTCTGATTGTCGGCCGGTTGCTCGGGCGTTTTGGGGACGGTGCTCATGGTGGGCTCCTGATGCTGGGCGACGATAGACAGAGGTGGCGGCGCATAGCCAGCGCCGGGCACGGATTTCGCAGGCCGGACAAGTGGTTTTGATCGGAGAAGGCGATGTGGCTGGCGGCGGCTCGCCCCCCAGGGCGGGTGGAGACGTTCGAAATTGGCCGAAGCCTCACCAACTTCGTCGTCCACAGGCGGAGCGGGAAGAACTTGCCCGATGTTTGCGCCAATCACCCCCCTCTGTCCTGCCGGACATTTCCCCCGCAAGGAGGGAGATTGGCTGTCATCCCGGCTTTCGCCAATTTCCACCGTCACATGAGTGAGCGTAGCGCCGAAGCCGCTGATCTCCCCCTTGCGGGGGTTGAGGAGCGGTCCGCGCAGCGGGCGGAAAGCCAATTGCTTGGCTTTCCGAGCGACGAACATCCGGCAGGACAGAGGGGGGTGCCGTCCCGCCAACGTGCGCAAGGTTCTGCACGGCGGCGGGCAACAAAAAACCCGCCTTGCGGGCGGGTCACGTTTCCAGTGGTCAATTGGCGCGACTCAGCACCATACCCAAAACAGTAGCTTAGCTGCCCTCACCGAGTCAAGAAAAAATTCCTATCCGTCACCGTGCGCCCAGACGCGAATCGCGCCGCGGCCTACTACTGCTCGGCGAACATCAGCCTGGTCTTGGCGCCGTCCATGGTCGGCGACAGGCTCCGCTGGATCAGCGCTTCGACATGGTCGTTGCGCTGGCGGGCTGAGTCGGCGCCCATCACCACGACGATCAGATTGCGGCCGTCGGCATTGTAGGAGGTGACGATGTTGAAGCCCGACGCCCTGATGTAGCCGGTCTTGATGCCGTCGACGCCGCGCACGCGGCCGAGCATGTCGTTGTGGCCGCGCACCAGCCGGCCGCGGAACATGAAGTCGCTTTCGGAGAAATAGTGGAACTGCTGGGGAAAGCGCTGACGCAGCGCCATGCCGAGCACCGCCATGTCGCGCGCGGTCGTCATCTGGCCATCGTCGGGCAGGCCCGACGCGTTGCGGAAAATGGTGCTGGTCATGCCGAGCTGGCGGGCTTTGGATGTCATCATGGCGGCGAACTGATCTTCCGAGCCGCCGAGATATTCGCCGACCGCCACCGCCACGTCGTTAGCCGATTTGACGACGATGGCGCGGATCGCCGAATCGACGTCGATGCTTTCGCCGCGCCGGAAGCGCAGCTTGGTCGGCGGCTGCGAGGCGGCGTGGTCCGACACCGGGATCTGCGTCTGCTTGCTGACGCGGCCGGACTCCAGCGCCTCGAACAGCAGATAGAGCGTCATCATCTTGGTCAGCGAAGCCGGGTAGCGCTGCGCCGTCGAGCTGACCTCGAACAGCTGCTTGCCGGTCCTGGCGTCGACGACGATGGCCGCATATTTCTGCGCCGGCGCGGGTACGGCCAGCACGCTGTCGGGCGGCGTCGTGGCGCAGCCGGCAAGCAGCACCAGCAGGGCGAGTGCCGCAAAAACTCTCTGGATGAGCGGAAGGGGACGCAGGTTGGACAAGGGCAGGACTGTTCTGGGGTCGGCTGTTGCTGAGATGAGACGAAGCTAACGTAACGCAAGTGATGCGTCCATTTGGTTAATGGCCGACAGTCCCAGGATTGTCGAGGGCATCGATCTGGTTCCTCGTCCCACGAAGTGGGGAGAGGTGGCCGCGCAGCGGACGGAGAGGGGATTTCGTCGGGCGCCATCTCCAAACGAAATGTATCGGAACCTTACCTGGCACGGCCGGCGCCGTTCCCCCGCTCCGTCTCGGCTCCGCCGAGCCACCTCTCCCCCACATTCGTGGGGCGAGGAACCCAAGCCTGCGAAGCCGCCCCGAAAACGCCGGTTTTCCCGTGTCTTTCCTTGCCAGGGCCGCGTTTCCCGTGGGAAGGGGCGTGGTATCTCAGGGCTTGGGGGCTTGGCATGACGAACATCGGGGCCGGGGGCGCTGCGCCCTCGCTTATCAGGGCATCGCTCAGCCGCACTGGCAAATGGGCCGGCAGCGTCGCCTTTATCGGGGGTGCCGTATCCGACATCCTCAATCCGCTGGCGCCGTTCGCCGCCTATATCGCGCTGATCGCCGCGGTGGCCGCAATCATCATCGCCATTGCCATCGTGCTCAGGCTGGTGCTGGCGGCCAGAGCGCTGCCGGCCTTGATCTTCGCCACAACAGCAGCGGCGGTCGCCGGCGGCGTCTACGGCCTGCAGCAGCAGACCAACGCCCAGAACGGGGTGATCGCCAGCCTGGTGCCGGCCATTGCCGGGCTGCAGCAGTCGATGGGCATCGTTACCGAAAAAGTGGCCAGGATCGAGCAGACCGTCACGCAGACGCAGAAGACGGTCGAACAGGTCAAGCAGTCGACCGACACGGTGGCCAAGAAGACCGATGAGATCGCTAACGCCCAGCAGCAGCAGACGCAGCAGACGGCGGAAGTGCAGAAGACCACCGACGAGGTGAAGAAGCAGACCGAGAAGCTGCAAGAAACGACTCAGCAGATCGCCGCCTCGATCGACACCATCGCCAGGGGCTTTGCCGCCCTTGCCGCGCAGGGTGGGGCGATCGCCGAGCCGAAGCGGCCGGACGAGTTCTACCACAATGCCCGTGTCTACGAGCTGTCCGGCGACATGCTCAATGCACGGCGCTCCTACCTCGCCTTTGCCGGCTTCGATGTCGACGCCATCGATCCCTATACGCGCTTTGCCACGCTGCTTCGGGTGCAGGACGGCAAGGCCGGCGCCCGCGAAGTGTTCGGCGCGCTTGCCGACAAGGGCAAGGCGCTGTCGATCAAGCTGGTGCATATCCAGCAGTTCGACGACGCCCAGCGCGTCGACAAGCTCAACGCCTTCATATCAGCCAATCCAGATTTCGCGCCGGCCTATTTCCTGTTGGCGCAGGAGTTTTCCGAAGACCGGCTCGGCGCCCAGACGCTGGCCGACAAGCGCAACGAGGCCAAGGCGCTGACCAAGTTCACGTCCTACGAGAAGGATGGCGGGCTGCTCACATATTTCGTCGACCAGACGCAGCTGGCCGACTGGCTGGACCGCAGCCGCAGCCGGCTGGCCGCACTCGGCGACGTGCTCGATCCCGCCCGCTTCGTGCCTTCGCTGACGCCGATGCGCTCCAACCAGGGCTGGTCGATGACCATCTCGCTGCCCGAGCCGGCGACCGCCATCTCCTGGCGCATGGGCAACAGCGGTCCGTTCACCGACACCGGTTTCCTGGCCATGAACGACCAGACGACCGGCAAGCCGATGGCCAATCCGAGCTTCGAGATGCCCGACAGCACCGTGGCCGGCATCATCGCCATCAAATATCTCGACATCAGGGGCCGCGAGACCGGCCCGTTCGACATCCGCTTCGACCCGGAGGCGGCACTCCAGCAGGGCAACAAGCAGATCCTCGACCAGTTCTGGACCTCGTGGATCGCCTTCGATGCCAGCGGCAATCACGGGCTGGTCTATTTCACCCAGATGCTGTCCTACCGCTGCGCCATCAAACAGGTGCACTACAGCCTGAACGGCGCGGCGCTCGACAAGGAGATCAAGATGCCGCGTTGCGACAAGAAGGACCCTTACGCCATCCCCTACGACTACCAGCCCTATTTCAAGGTCGCCGACAGCGTGAAATCGATGTCGGTGCAGGTCACCTACACCGACGGCACCAAGTCGCCGGTGCGGGAATACAAGCGGCAGTAGCTACGCTCACCCTCCCCCTTGTGGGGAGGGCTATCGCACGTGGAATTCTTGAGATGTCTGCCCGGCACGGACCCCCACCCCTAACCCCTCCCCACAAGGGGGAGGGAGACTTCCGTTGGCGCCGACCCAGGCTAGTCGCCTGTCTTTTCGGCGCCAAAGAAAGAACAATTAAGGCACGCGACAGCGTTCCCTCCCCCTTGTGGGGAGGGTTAGGGTGGGGGTCCTCTTCGAAAGAATCCATATGCGATGTGGGAGGGTGAGAACTGATGCAAAATGCCTGTCGCGGTGCTTGCGCAAGTGCCGCCGAACAGGCCAGTTTGCGCCTGCAGAATCGGTGAGAGCGCGATGACCATCCAGACCATCAAGGCCCGAGGCATTTCGGTTTCGCTCGACCTCACGGTCGGCCATATCGCCGGCATGGTCGTCGAGGGTGGCGGACGGCAGTTGAAGCCGCTGCACCGCGCGCCCTGGGTTGATGCGAATGAGACGCTGCCGGACAATTTGCCGGAAGGTACGGTTCGGCTGTCCGGCGATTTTCTCTGCGCGCCGTTTTCGCGCAGCGATGTCGAGGAGGCGCCGCTGCATGGCTGGCCGGCCAACAGCGCCTGGGACATCGCCGAAAGTGCCGCGACGGATGATGGCTGGCGCGCGGTCTACCGCCTGCGGCACAAGGTGATGGGTGCCAGCGTCGACAAGATCCTGACGCTGCGCGACGGCCATCCCTTCCTCTACCAGGAGCATGCGTTTTCCGGCGGCCATGGTGCCATCTCGGTCGCGCATCACCCGATGACGGCGATGACGGGCGGCGGCAGGCTGGCCTTTTCGCCGAAGCGGTTTGCGGCGACGCTGGACGACCCGCTGGAGCCGGATCCCGCGCGCGGCCGCTTCCTGCTGGCCTATCCGGCACGATCCGCCGATCTCAGCCAATTCCCCGCCGCCGGCGGCGGTACGCTCGACCTGACGGAATACCGCATGGACGACCGCCGCGAGGATTTCCTCACGCTGGTCGAGGCGGATCATGGCGGGCCGGGCTGGACCGCGCTTGCACGAGAGGCCGAAGACGATCTGGTGCTGGTGCTGAAGAACCCGGCCGAACTGCCGATCACCATGCTGTGGTTCAGCAATGGCGGGCGCGACTACGCGCCGTGGAGCGGTCGCCACCTGGGCGTGCTCGGCATCGAGGATGGCCGCGCCGCCGTCGGCCATGCCGCCTCGATCGGCGACAACTGGCTGAAGCGCGAAGGGGTCGCGACCGCCTTTGCACTGGGCGAAGGCCAAAGCGTGTCCTTTCGCCATGTCATCGGCGCCATTCCGCTGGCCGGCGGCGAGCCGCCACAGGCGATCACGACGGCGGATGGCCGCATACGACTGGTGACGGGTGGCGCGACGCGGGAGGTTCCCTTCGACAGCGATTTCCTGCGCATTGGCCAGCCTGCGCCCGCTTGATGGGATTGCGCGGCCGTAGGGTTTGAAATTTCCGTGAACTGCCGCCAAGATGTGGCCGAAATCATCATGCGGAACATGGTGGATTTGAAGCTCCTGCCAGAGAGGCTCTCATGTCCGAAATCGCCCATCTCGCCGCCACCATCTTCAAGCGTGCCGGCAAGGCAAACCGCTTCATCGTGGCCATTGCCGGGCCACCAGGCTCCGGCAAGTCGACGCTGTCGGCAAGGCTGCATGAACTGCTGCCCGAAGGTGCTTCGGAAGTCGTGCCGATGGACGGCTTCCACTATGACGACGCCGTGCTCGAGCGGCGCGGCCTGCGCGCGCGCAAGGGCGCGCCGGAAACCTTCGACTTTGCCGGGTTTGAGGCCCTGCTGAAGCGTATCCGTGCCGGTGAACCCGACATCGCCATCCCGGTCTTCGACCGCAGCATGGAGCTGTCGCGCGCCGCCGCCTCGATCGTCGCCACGGAAACCAAGTTCATCCTGGTCGAGGGCAACTATCTGCTGCTCGACGAAGAGCCGTGGTCGCGGCTGGCGCCGCTGTTCGATTTCTCGATCTTCGTCGACGTGCCGCGCAACGAACTCGAGCGCCGCCTGATGGAGCGCTGGCACGGACATGGCCGCTCCGACGAAGATGCGCGCGCCTGGATCGCGTCCAACGACCTGCCCAACATCGAACGCGTGCTCGCGCGGCGCCGGGCTGCCGATCTGGTGATCGGCCTTTCCGCTTGATTCGACGGATTGCGCAAGGGGAACCTTAAGACTTTCAGGCCGTTATCCCGACACGGCAATTGTGCCAGAAGAGGGATTCGGTCCAATGGCAATCAAGGCAAGAAAGCCCGCGCCCGCCAAGGGCAAGGCGACCCAATCCAAGGCCGGCGCCGGCCCGGCGATGACAGCCCGTTCGAAGGACGCCAAGCCGGCCTTCGGCAAGGCAGCGCCGAAGAAAGCGTTGCCGGCCGCAGCGAAAGCCGCGCCAAAAGCAGCAAAGCCGAAGAAGCCCGTGAGTTCCAGCGACTCCCTGAGCGGCAGTGCGGTGCGCACGGCCAAGGCGACGGCGAACGTCGCTGCCGGCGCCGTCATGGTCGCCGCCCGAGGTGCTGCGTCGCTCGCTGCTTCCGTCATGGGCAAAGGCGGTTCGAAGGCCAAAGCGAAGGCAAAATAGCCGCGCTTCGGAGGCTGGTTCGGCTATCCCTTGGCGGGGATGGTCAGGCCTTTCTGCACCGCCGGCCGCGCCAGGCCGCGTTCCAGCCATGTTCCCACATGGGCGAAATCGTCGAAGCCGACGAGTTCGCGCGCTTCGTAGAATCCGATCAGGTTGCGCACCCAGCCGAGCAGCGAGATGTCGGCGATGGTGTAGTCATTGCCCATGATCCACTTGCGCCCCTTCAGCCTGCCGTCGAGCACGCCGAGCAGTCGCTTTGACTCGTCGCGATAGCGCTCCAGAGGGCGTTTGTCGGCGATCTCGCGACCGGCGAATTTGTGGAAGAAGCCGACCTGGCCGAACATCGGCCCGACCGAGGCCATCTGGAAGAACACCCACTGGATGGTCTCGTAGCGGCGCGCAGCATCGATGGGCATGAGCAGGCCGGTCTTTTCAGCGAGGTAGAGCAGGATGGCGCCGGATTCGAACAGGCCGATCGGCTTGCCGTCCGGACCGTTCGGATCGATGATCGCCGGTATCTTGCCGTTGGGGTTGAGCGACAGGAATTCCGGTGTCCAGCTTTCGTTCTGGCCGATGTTGACCCAATGCGGCTCGTAAGGCAGGCCGAGTTCCTCCAGGGCGATCGAAATCTTCACGCCGTTCGGCGTTGTCGCCGAATAGAGCTGGAGCTGATCCGGACGCTTGGCCGGCCAACGCGTTGCGATCGGAAAGGCGGACAGGTCGGCCATGGAAACTCCTGAATGAGGATTCGCGCCGAGCGGCGCGGTTTTGGCGGGTCGGCCAAGGATTAGACGCGGCGCACGGCACGATCAATGGCGTGCAAGGGTTTCGTTGCGCGCGAACAGTCAACGGAACGGCCTGCTTGGGGCAGATCGCGCGCCCGGCCTTGCGTTCAGACGGCCTTGAAGGCCAGCACGGCATTGGTGCCGCCGAACGCGAAACCGTTGCTGATCGCGGCGCGCACCTTGCGCTCGCGCGGCACATTCGGCGTGACGTCGAGGTCGCAATCGGGATCGGCCTCACGAAAATTGGCCGTCGGCGGCACGATGCCTTCGCGGATCGCCATCACGCAGGCGATCATCTCCAGCGCACCCGATGCGCCCAGGCAATGGGCGTGCATCGACTTGGTCGACGACACCGAAAGCTTGTAGGCATGGTCGCCGAAGACGCGCTTGATCGCTGCCGTCTCGATCTGGTCGTTGGCCTTGGTGCCGGTGCCATGGGCATTGAGGTAGTCGACATCCTCGGGATTGAAGCCGGCATCGGCCAGGCAGGCGCGCATGGCCGCCGTCGGCCCTTCGACGGTCGGAGCGACAATGTCGGAGGCGTCGGCGGAGAGGCCGGCGCCGGCGACCTCGGCAAGGATGGTGGCGCCGCGCGCCATGGCATGCTCATACGTCTCCAGGACCGCCATGCCGGCGCCCTCGCCGAGCGACAGTCCCTGGCGGTCGGCCGAGAATGGCCGGCAGGTGTCGGGCGCCAGCACGCGCAATGCTTCCCAGCCCTTCAGGATGCCCCAGACCAGCGGCGCATCGGTGCCGCCGGCGACCATCACGTCGGCGCGGCCAAGCCTGATCTGGTCGACGGCCGAGGCGATGGCGTGGTTGGATGAGGAGCAGGCCGAGGTGACACCGAAGACCGGGCCGCGCAGGCCCAGACTCATGCTGACGTGGCCGGAGGCCGCGCTTGGCATAACCTTTGGCACGGTGAAGATACCGGCGCGGTTCTTGCCCTCGACCAGGATGGCACGATAGCTCTCTTCGATCGCCTCCCAGCCGCAGACGCCGACGCCGACGACGGTGCCCATCCGATAGGTGGTGGCTTCATTCGAAGTCAGGCCGGCCTGCTGCATGGCTTCCCTGGCTGCGATCGTCGCCAGCAGGCTGAAGCGGTCCATCGACACGGTCTGCTTGCGGTCGATGCCGTGATCGGGAAGCGCCTTGATTTCGCAGCCGACCTTGACCTTCAAATCATGCAGTTGGGGACTTGTGATCTGGCCGATGGCCGAGCGGCCGGCGCGCATCTCGTTCCAGATCGCGGGCGCGCTGGTGCCGAGCCCGCAAATGCCGCCCATGCCGGTGATGACAACGCGCTGCCGCATTCAGTTCAGGCTTTTTTCGCGATCAGCGCGCGCACAGCTTCGACCATGTCGCCGACATTCTTCAGATTGCTCCAGGCGTCGACCGTGTTCATCTCGATCTCGATGCCATACTCTTCCTCAAGATCGAAGATAATCTCCGTCAGCTCGAGCGAATGGATGCCAAGCGAGGTCAATTCGGTGGTGGTGGTGATTTCTTCGCCGCCCGGCTCGGCATGAGCCTTGATCTTCGCGATGATATCCGTTGCCAGCTGGTCGGCCATTCGGTTCCTTCCCCACTATCTCGACGTTTCCCGACGCCAACTGAGCAGCGCCCCTTTTTCTCCTGGTATCAAGCCGCCGTCGTCGTTTAATACCCCCGCCAAGCGCAGCATGACCGTACCAAGGTGGTTCCCTCTATAGAAACCGAAACGTTGTCAAGCAACAAGCTATATCGAACTCCATATCGACAAAGCCGCCGGAGTGCTTAACGTGCAGGCATGGATATGGGCGAACATGGCGGGATTTCGACGCAGCGCGTTGCGGGCGTCGCGCGGCTTTCCTGCGCGCTCCGTGAGGGCCGCACGCGCCTGCGGCGCCTCTATCAGGACGGCGCCGCCAAGATAAGAATGCCGGCCGTCTCGGCCGATCCGCTCGAAGCGGTGCTGATCAACACCGCCGGCGGGATGACCGGCGGCGACCGTATCGCCTGGGACGTGGATGTCGGCGCGGCCGCTTCGGCATCGATCACCACGCAGGCCTGCGAGAAGATCTACCGGGCGGCATCCGACCGTGCCGAAGTGCGGGTCAATTTGTCGGTCGGGGAAAACGGCCGCATCGCCTGGCTGCCGCAGGAAACCATCGTCTTCGACCGGGCGGCCTTTGCCCGCACGCTCGACGTCGAGCTTGCCGTCGGCGCCGAGGCGCTGGTGCTGGAAGCCGCCGTCTTCGGTCGCCTGGCTATGGGCGAGCGCGCCACGCAGGGCAACTTCCATGACCGCTGGCGCGTGCGCCAGGATGGCGCCCTCATTCATGCCGAGGATTTCCGCATCGGACCCGATATCGCCGCCAGGCTCGACCGCCCGGCCGTTGCCGGCGGCGCGATCGCGGTGGCGACGCTGCTTCTGGTGTCGCCGCACGCCGAGGCCCTGCTCGACCAGGTTCTGGAGATCGTCGGCGACCAAGGCAGCGCCAGCGCCTGGTGCGTGAAGAAATCTGGCAAGCTTCTTGCGAGGCTCTACGCCGGGGACGGCTACCGGCTGCGCCAGCGGCTGGTTCCACTCGTCGAATTGCTCAACGGAAGGGCGGGGTTGCCCAAATTATGGTCACTATAGGCCTGTCTCTACCAATCCAGGGAAACGCATGAACCTGACGCCGAGGGAAAAGGACAAGCTGCTGATCGCCATGGCGGCGATCGTGGCGCGCAAGCGGCTCGAACGCGGCGTCAAGCTCAACCATCCAGAAGCGATCGCGCTGATCACCGACTTCGTCGTCGAAGGCGCCCGCGACGGCCGTCCGGTCGCCGAACTGATGGAAGCCGGCGCTCATGTCGTCAGCCGCGCGCAAGTCATGGAAGGCATCGCCGAGATGATCCATGACGTGCAGGTCGAGGCGACTTTTCCCGACGGCACCAAGCTGGTGACCGTGCACGAACCGATCCGTTGAGGAGGACAGGATGCTGGAGCTGCGTCCCAACTGCGAATGCTGCGACAAGGACCTGCCGCCCGAGGCGACGGATGCGCTGATCTGCACCTTCGAGTGCACCTTTTGCGCCGGATGCGTGGAACAGGTGTTGGGCGGCATCTGCCCCAATTGCGGCGGTGGTTTTTCGGCGCGGCCGATCCGCCCGGCAGCGATGCTGAAGAAATACCCGGCGTCGAGTAAACGCGTTCTCAAGGCCGAAGGCTGCGGCCCCCGCAAGGCGGCGTAAACACCAGACCGAGCAAAACGAAAGGCAATAGAATGATCCCTGCCAAACGCCTCTCCCTGTCGGCGATCCTGCTGCTGGCCGCTGCCATGCCGGCCTATGCCCATGTCGGCATCGGCACGGCCTCCTCCTTCACGGCCGGCTTCATGCACCCGCTTTCCGGGCTCGATCACATGACGGTGATGATCGCGGTCGGACTGTGGGCAGCGATCAAGGGCGGCAAGGCGGTTCTTGCCTGGCCGGCGGCCTTTGTCGGTGTCATGCTGGTCGGCGGCGCGCTGGGCATTTTGCATATGCCGCTGCCCTTCGTCGAACCCGGCATACTGGCCTCAATCGTGGCGCTCGGGCTGCTGGTGGCGCTGGCGGTCGATCTGCCGGTCTCGGCCGGCGTCGCCATCATCGGCCTGTTCGCGCTGTTCCACGGCCACGCGCATGGCACCGAGGTGCCGGAGAATGCCGGCGGGCTTGAATACATGGCCGGCTTTGCCATCGCCACGCTGTTGCTGCATGCCACCGGCATCGCCGCCGGTCTCGGTCTCGGCATCCGGTTCCGCGGCTTGGCCCGTACTGCCGGTGCCGCCTGCGCGGCGATCGGCATCGGCCTCGCCTTCGGCATCGTGTGAGGGTGACCATGATCCCCGGTGAGATCATCACGGTGGACGGCGACATCGAGCTCAACAAGGGCCTGCCGACCGTCACCCTGAAAGTCGCCAACAGCGGCGACCGGCCGATCCAGGTCGGCAGCCACTACCATTTCTTCGAGACCAATGAGGGGCTGAAATTCGACCGCGAGCGTGCCAGGGGCATGCGTCTCGACATTGCCGCGGGCACGGCCATGCGTTTCGAGCCGGGCCAGGAGCGCGACGTCACGCTGGTGCCGCTCGGCGGCAAGCGCGAGGTCTACGGATTTCAGCAGAAGGTGATGGGCAAGCTGTGAGATCTCCCGGCGCGCTCAGCTCAGTTCGATGGCTTGGCCGCGGCGTAGATGACGATCTTTCCGGGATTGTCGAATTCGACGGCGAGGACATCCTGCGCCTGCACGCGCCGCGATTCGATGGCGTTGAACAGCAGCGCGTTGGCCTCGATCTCCTTGCGCAGCTCCGTGATGTCGTCTTGATGCTGCTTGACCTTGCTTTCGATCTCCGGCGGCGGGCCGCCTTCGCTGCGCGCGGCGTCGGTGAGGAACACGATGTCGACCTTGTCGAGCTTGGACGTCTTGCGCACCGTACCGATGTTTTCACGCGTGCGGTCGATCGCCGTGTTGACGCTGCGGGCTTCGGCGGTGGCCTTGGCCTCTTCCTGCTTGACGTGCGAGCCGACGATGCGGTTGACGGTCTCCGTGCTTTCCAGCCCTTGCGCTTTCAATCCGGCAACAGACCCTGCCGCCGCCAAGAACGCCGTGGCGGCGACTGCCTGCATTCTGGTCAAGAAAGAAGTGATCGCCATCGCTCGCTCCTGAGAGAAGTCGTTTCGGGGCGCGGGTTAGCGCGAAAAGAACAAAACGAATCCCGCCCGGCGAAGGTTCCTTTCCCGATGCGGCCGGCAGGCCGGATGCCGGCCCGCCGTGCCGTCTCGTCAGCTCGCCTTCTTGGTGATCAGGGTCAGTGCGCCATTGGGTTCCATGCTGGCGGCGACGACTTGCGCCGAACTGAGCCCCTTGGCTTCCAGCGCCGACTTCACCTTGGGCGTGGCGTCGATCGAGCTGCGCAGTTTCTTCAGGCCGTCATCGCCACGCTGGGCGATCACCTGGTTGACCTGCGTCTGGGTGTCCTTCGGCAGCTCGGTGATGTCGACGATGTTGACGCTCTGGATCGTCGGCACCGCAGGCTGAGCCTGGGGCGTGGCTGGAGCAGGCGTTGCCGGCGCCGGAGCGGGCTGTGGCGCGGGTTGCTGCTGGGCACCCGCGGCGCCCGCCAGCATCAGGCTGGCAGCAGCGGCAAGAATTATTGTTTTGCGCATGGATTTTCCTTTCCATCGATTGGCAAACGGTCGGTCTGGGGTGACCCCCTAACCTCAACCGCCAAATGGGATCAGAAGGTGTCGCCCAGCGGGTCATTGCGTGACCATAGGATGGCAGCAATGTGCAGCCGCGCTTCAATCCCACCGCATTTCGGCAAACCGCATTTCAGGAGCAATCGCTGATGGCCAGAATTACCCGCGCCGCCTATGCGCAGATGTATGGCCCGACGGTCGGCGACAGAGTGCGCCTTGCCGACACCGAACTGTTCATCGAGGTCGAGAAGGATCTCACCATCCATGGCGAAGAGGTGAAATTCGGCGGCGGCAAGGTGATCCGCGACGGCATGGGCCAGAGCCAGGTTTCCAGGGCGCAAGGCGCCGTCGATACCGTCATCACCAACGCGCTGGTGATCGATGCTAGCGCAGGCATCTTCAAGGCCGACGTCGGCCTCAGGGACGGGCGCATCACGGCCATCGGCAAGGCCGGCAATCCGGACACGCAGGATGGCGTCACCATCATCATTGGTCCCGGCACCGAGATCATCGCCGGCGAGGGCAAGATCCTGACCGCGGGCGGCTTCGATGCGCATATCCACTTCATCTGCCCGCAGCAGATCGAAGAGGCGCTGATGTCAGGCATCACCACTATGCTCGGCGGCGGCACCGGTCCGGCGCACGGCACGCTGGCCACCACCTGTACGCCGGGGCCATGGCACATGGCCCGCATGATCCAGTCCTTCGATGCCTTCCCGATGAACATCGGCCTGTCGGGCAAGGGCAATGCCTCGCTGCCCGCAGCCCTCGAGGAAATGGTGCTGGGCGGCGCCTGCTCGCTGAAGCTGCACGAGGACTGGGGCACGACGCCGGCGGCGATAGACTGCTGCCTGTCGGTCGCCGACGACTATGACGTGCAGGTGATGATCCACACCGACACGCTGAACGAATCCGGCTTTGTCGAGAACACCGTCGCGGCTATCAAGGGCCGCACCATCCACGCCTTCCACACCGAGGGCGCCGGCGGCGGCCACGCGCCCGACATCATCAAGGTCTGCGGCCTGCCCAACGTCATCCCGTCCTCGACCAACCCGACGCGGCCCTACACGGTCAACACGCTGGCCGAGCATCTCGACATGCTGATGGTCTGCCATCATTTGTCGCCGTCGATCCCCGAAGACATCGCCTTTGCCGAAAGCCGCATCCGCAAGGAAACCATCGCGGCGGAAGACATTTTGCACGACATCGGTGCCTTCTCGATCATCTCATCGGACAGCCAAGCCATGGGCCGCGTCGGCGAAGTGGCGATCCGTACCTGGCAGACCGCCGACAAGATGAAGCGCCAGCGCGGCTCGCTGCCGCAGGAGACCGGCAACAACGACAATTTCCGCGTCCGCCGCTACATCGCCAAATACACGATCAACCCGGCCATCGCGCATGGACTGTCGAAAGACATCGGCTCGATCGCGGCGGGCAAACGCGCCGACCTGGTGCTGTGGAACCCGGCCTTCTTCGGCGTCAAGCCGGACATGGTGCTGATCGGCGGCATGATCGCCGCCGCCCCGATGGGCGACCCCAACGCCTCGATCCCGACGCCGCAGCCGATGCACTACCGGCCCATGTTCGGCGCCTATGGCAAGGCAAGGACCAACTCGTCGGTGACCTTTGTTTCGAAAGCCGCGCTCGAATCAGGCCTGCACGGCAGGCTTGGCGTCGACAAGCAGTTCGTCGCCGTTGAAAACACCCGCGGCGGCATCGGCAAGCATTCGATGGTGCTCAACGACGCCACGCCGCATGTCGAAGTCGACCCGGAAACCTACGAGGTCCGTGCCGACGGTGAATTGCTCACCTGCGAACCGGCGACGGTGCTGCCGATGGCGCAGAGGTATTTTCTGTTTTGAAGCGGCGATTCGACCGGGCGAGCCTTATCCGTTGCAGCCCTTGGTGGGAGGCAGCAATATGCGGCCGACCACCAGTTGCATTGTGATCGAGCATGGCCACCGAAATCGCTTCCGCCCACGACATCTTCCCGCATATCCGCATCGTCATGGGCATGGTGATCGGGCTTGGCGTCGCCCGCCTGCTGTCGGGGGTGGCGCGGATCGTCCAGCATCCCGGCCAATACAAGCTCTATCCCGTGCATCTGGCCTGGGTCGTCTCGGTGCTCCTGATGCTGGTGCATTTCTGGTGGTGGGAGTTCGGCCTCTACGCCATCGAAACCTGGACCTTCGGCAAGTATCTGTTCATCATCTTCTACGCGATCACGCTGTTCCTGCTGTGCGCGCTTTTGTTTCCCGATTCGATGCTGGACTACACCAGCTACGAGGATTTCTTCTATTCGCGCCGGGCGTGGTTCTTCGGCCTGCTGGCGGCGACCTATATGCTCGACGTGGTCGACACGCTGCTGAAGGGGCCGGAGCATTTCGCCCGCTTCGGCAGCGAGTACCTGTTCCGCACGCCGGTCTTCGTCGCGCTTTGCATCATTGCGATCCTGGTGCGCGACCGCCGCTTCCATATCGCCTTCGTGACGGCGGCGCTCATCTATCAGATATCGTTCATCCTGCGGCTCTTCGACACCATCGTCTGAACGAACGCGATGGTCTAGCTTGTTGGGGAAAGGCAGGGTTCGACATGTACAAGGCCGTTGGATCGCGCGGATCCCGGGTCAGCCGCGTTCTCTGGATGCTCGAGGAGCTCGGGCAGCCTTATGAATTCGTCGAGGTCAGGCTGCGCTCACCGGAAGCCTATGCGCTCAACCCATCGGGCAAGGTGCCGATCCTCATCGATGGCGAACTGACGGTGACGGATTCGGCGGCGATTTGCGTCTATCTCGCCGACAAGCACGCGGACATGGGCATGAGCGCCAACCCAGGCCTAGCCGGTCGCGCCGAAATGGATTCCTGGATGCATTTTGCGCAGAGCGAGCTTGAAGCGCCGCTGTGGAACAAATTGCGCCATCGCTTCCTGCTGCCGAAGGACGTACGCGTCGATGTCGGTCCTGCGGCGGCTTACGATTTTGCCTCGGAGCTGAAGGCGCTGGAGCGGCGGCTGGGCGACAAACCGTTTGCGCTGGGCGCTCGGTTTTCCGCCGTCGACGTGCTGCTCGGCGACATGGGCGGCTGGGCGCGTGCCGGCCGGTTTGAGATCGAGTCCGAACGCGTCAACGCCTATTTCGACCGCGTGCTGGCGCGGCCTGCGCGTGTGCGGGCACAAGCAAATGGAGGATCCATGAAATGAAGCTCAACCTCAACACCGACTTCACCAAATTCCCGCGCGCCGTCTCCGTGCTGTCCGCCGGCAATGCCGGAACCACCCTACCGTCCGGCCGGGCCATTCTCGCCCATGACGAACGCCATCTGCGCCGCCGCGCCATCGAGCTTGCCGACGGCAGCAAGGTGCTGGTCGACCTGCCCGAGCCCGTCGCCTTGAACGATGGCGACCGTCTGGTGCTGGAGGATGGCGGCCATATCGAGATCATCGCGGCGCCGGAAGAGGTCTACGACATCCGCGCCCGCGACGGCGTGCATCTGGCCGAGCTCGCCTGGCACATCGGCAATCGCCATCTCGCGGCGAGCATCGAGGCCGGGCGCATCCTCATCCTGCGCGACCATGTCATCAAGGCGATGCTGGAGGGGCTGGGCGCCACCGTGACCGACGTGTCCGAACCGTTCAAACCGGTGCGCGGTGCCTATTCCGGCCATGATGGGCAAAGCCATGATCACGGCCATGCGCATGCGCACAGCCACGCGGAAGCGCACAGCCATTCTCATGGCGAAGCGCATTCCCATTCGCACAGTCATGCCGGCCATCGCCACGATCATGACTGACCAGCCTTCGAACATCGCCCTGCTGCGGCTGATGGCGTGGCTGTCGCCTGCCTTTCCGGTCGGCGGCTTTTCCTACAGCCATGGTCTCGAGCGCGCGGTGCATGACGGGCTGATTGCCGATGCCGACAGCCTCGCCTGCTGGCTGGAAACGCTGGTCGAGATGGGCTCCGGCTGGAACGATGCCGTGCTGTTCGCCGAGAGTTGGCGCCGCGCGCGCAACGCAGGCGATCTCGATGAAGTAGCGGCACTCGCGGAGGCGCTGGCCGGCTCGCGCGAACGCCACACCGAAACCATGCTGCAGGGTGCGGCCTTCCTCAAAGCGGCGGCGGCCTGGCCAAATCCAGTGCTGGAGCGCTTGCCGGCTGAATGCGCCTATTGCGTCGCCGTCGGCGCCATTGCCGGCGGCAACGGCATCGGGCTTCAGGACGCGCTGTCGGCCTTCCTGCAAACCTTCTTCTCCAACCTCGTGCAGGCAGCGATCCGGCTTGGCATCGTCGGCCAGAGCAAAGCCACAGCTCTGTTGGCCGGCTTCGAGCCACTGGCCCTGGCGACCGCGACCCGCGCCGCGCGCTCGACACTCGACGATCTCGGTGGCTGCGCCTTCGTTTCCGATGTCATGGCGATGAAGCACGAAACCCAGTATTCGCGATTGTTCCGTTCATGATCCTTCTCGCCTTCTCGCTTTCGACCGTTCTACTCCTGATTACCGCGCTGCACGCCTATTGGGGCCTTGGCGGCATCTGGCCGGGCCAGGATGCGGCCTCCTGCGCTCACGCCGTCGTCGGCTTTCGCGGCGTCGATGAGATGCCGACGCCGTTCGCCAGTTTCGCCGTCGCCGCGTGCCTGTGCCTGGCGACGCTGTGGCCGCTTGCGCTCATAGGCGTCTTTGCCTCGCCCTTCCCCCAGGAGGGGCTCGCCGCCACCTCGCTGCTCATCGGTCTGGTGTTCCTGGGACGCGGCATAGCCGGCTTCACGCCGTGGTGGCGGCGGCTGACGCCGGAACAGCCTTTCGCGCGGCTCGATGTCCGCTATTATTCGCCGCTGTGCCTGTTGATCGGGCTCGGCTTTGCCATCCTCGCCATCACGGAGTTTCCGACATGACACAGACAAATGGTCCGCTGCGCGTCGGCATTGGCGGCCCGGTCGGTTCGGGCAAGACGACGCTGACCGAAAAACTGTGCAAGGCGCTGCGCGACGAGTTTTCCATCGCCGTCGTCACCAACGACATCTACACCAAGGAAGACGCCATGATGCTGGCGCGGCTGCAGGCGCTGCCCGAGGACCGCATCATGGGTGTCGAGACCGGCGGCTGCCCGCACACCGCCATCCGCGAGGACGCGTCGATCAATCTGCAGGCGATCGCGCAGATGAACAGGAAATTCCCGGATCTCGACATCGTCTTCATCGAATCCGGCGGCGACAACCTCGCCGCCACCTTCTCGCCCGATCTCGCCGACCTGACGCTCTATGTCATCTCGGTTTGCCAGGGCGAGGAGATCCCGCGCAAGGGCGGGCCGGCAATCACCCGCTCCGATTTCCTGGTGATCAACAAGAGCGACCTTGCTCCTTACGTGAACGTCAACCTCGATGTCATGGAGAGCGACGCCGGCCGCATGCGCGGCAAGCGGCCGTTCGGCTTCACCGACCTGTCGCGCGGCAAGGGGCTGCAGGAGGTGATCGATTTCATCATCGAGCATGGCGGCCTGCGAGCCGGCGCTGCCGCTGCCAGCACGGCGGCGTGAGACAGCTATCCCTGCACCAACCAAAACCGGTTGCGGGGATCGACTGGCCACGGCATTCTTGCCGAAACCGGAGGATTTTTCGATGAGCCTTGCCCGTCTGCAAAAGGAAACGCTGACCAACCTGCCCTACTATGAGGAGCGCGTCGATCTCGCCTGCGCCTTCCGCTGGACGGCGCGGCTCAACATGCACGAGGCTGTGGCCAATCATTTCTCGCTGGCCGTCAATGATGGCGGCACACAATTCCTGATGAACCCCAACCAGGTGCATTTCTCGCGCATCAAGGCGAGCGACCTTCTGATGATCGATGCCAACGATCCAGAAACGCTCTCCGGCCCCAATGCGCCCGACCCGACGGCGTGGGGGCTGCATGGCGCCATCCATCGCAATGTGCGTCACGCGCGCTGTGTCATGCATGTGCACTCGATCCACGCCACGGTGCTGGCATCGCTCGCTGACTCGACATTGCCGCCGATCGACCAGAATTCGGCGATGTTCTTCAATCGCCATGTCGTGGACGCGCATTATGGCGGGCTGGCCTTCGAGGAGGAGGGCGAGCGCTGCTCGCAGCTTCTCGTCGATCCCAAGGTCAAGGTGATGGTGATGGGCAATCACGGCGTGCTGGTCATCGGCGATACGGTCGCCGATGCCTTCAACCGCATGTTCTATTTCGAACGCGCCGCCGAGACCTACATCAAGGCGCTTTGGACCGGCCGCCCGCTGCGCACGCTGTCAGATGCGATCGCCGAAAAGGCCGCGAGCGAGATGGACGACTATCCCGGCCAGGCCGAACGCCATCTCAGCGAATTGAAGGCGATCCTCGACGAGCAGGAACCGGCCTACCGGAACTGATTGCCTTACAGGCCCAGTTCAGCCCGCAATTCCTCGGCGCTGTTGATGACGACGGCGCCGGGCGGTCCGCCCATCGGCGTTTCCGGCCAGAAGATCGTCTTCATGCCCGCCGCCAGCCCTGCCATGGCGCCCGGCCAGCTGTCGTCGATCGCCACGGCGTGCGCGGGGTCGACGCCGGCCAGATACGCGGCGCGCAGGAACGGCTCGGCATGCGGCTTGCCTTCGCGCACATCGTTGCGGCTGATCGTCTTCATGCCGGGGTAGATCAGGCCGACCATGCTCAGATTGGCGTCGACGATCATCCGGTCCGAATTCGAGACCACGGCCTGCTGGATGCCTCTTGCACGCAGCTCGTTGAAGATCTCGATCGCGCCGGGGCGCGGCTTCAGGCTCTCCACCAGCGGCAGGTAGTGTTCGTATTTGCGCACGATCCAGTCGTCGAAAGGCAGGTCCAGGCCGAACTCGTCGCGCATCATCTCGTAGACCGGCCAGGCGGCAACGCCGAGCACGCGCTCATGCAGATCGTCCGGCGGGACAAGGCCGACATTGCGCATCGCCGCCATCAGGGCTGCTTCATGCAGCGGTTCGCTGTCGACAAGCGTGCCGTCCATGTCCCAGAAAACCGCTTTCGGCATCATGTGAGGCTCCTTTTTGCCATCCCTTAAAGGGTTTGAGCCGGGAGATAAACCTTCGGAGCGCAAGAACCTGCCGCCTGCCGAGACCGCGGCCAAGTCTCTTTGGCGACAGAGACTTCGTGGGAGAAGAAAAACTGGGCCGTGCTTACGTCGATGAACAGCAAGCAATTGC
This sequence comes from Mesorhizobium sp. M0715, assembly GCF_040320355.1. NCBI lineage: Bacteria > Pseudomonadati > Pseudomonadota > Alphaproteobacteria > Hyphomicrobiales > Phyllobacteriaceae > Mesorhizobium > Mesorhizobium sp. M0715. Next base: position 231,579 of record NZ_JAMYPL010000002.1, read on the forward strand.
TCCCGAGATTGACAATTGCGCAGTTGGCCGTTCCCTGCGAAAGTGGGGCATGGGCCGCTCTCACAACCGGCGGTCTCGGGAGGCAGGACTTTGAATAGCCGGCAGGATGGTGGCAGCAACAGGCTGGACGATGCGGCGCGCGCCGGCTGGCTTTATTATGTTGCCGGCAACACACAGGACCAGATCGCTTCGACGCTCGGCATTTCGCGGCAGACGGCGCAGCGGCTGGTATCGCTGGCGGTGTCGGAGGGCTTGATCAAGGTTCGCGTCGACCATCCGATCGCCAACTGTCTCGATCTGGCGGCACGGCTGAGATCGCGCTTTGCGCTCGATCTGGTCGAGGTGGTGCCGAGCGACCCCAATTCGTCCTCGACCACGATCGGCATCGCCGAGGCGGCTGCCGCCGAGATCGAGCGGCGGCTGCGGTCGCCGACCCCGATCGTCATGGCGATCGGCACCGGTCGCACGCTAAAGGCGGCGATCGAGCAGCTGCCGCCAATGGAATGCCCGCAGCACAAGGTGGTGTCGTTGACCGGCAACATCTCGCCGGACGGCTCGGCCGCCTTCTACAACGTCATCTTCACCATGGCCGACAGGGTCAAGGCGCGCTCCTTCCCGATGCCGCTGCCGGTCATCGCCTCGTCGCCGGAGGAGCGCGAGATGCTGCTCAACCAGCCGATGATCCAGCCGACGCTGGCGCTGGCGGCGGAAGCCGACGTCACCTTCATCGGCATCGGCGATCTCGGCCCCAAGGCGCCGCTCTACGAAGACGGCTTCATTTCGGAGAGCGAATTGAAGGCGCTGCAGAAGGCCGGCGGCATCGCGGAGATCGTCGGCTGGGTGTTCGATAGGGAGGGCCGCATGATCGAGGGCATCACCAACGACCGGGTGTCGTCGGCTTCGCTACCGTCACGCGAGAAATCGCTGGTCATCGCACTGGCCATGGGCGAACGAAAGCTGCCAGGCATCCTAGCGGCCGCGAACCGGCGGCTGATCAACGGCCTCATCACCGATGAACGGACCGCCGCCGCCCTGCTGGCTGGCATCTGACCGGACCCACAACCGGTTTGCGATAAGGCCAACCGCACTAGCCGTGCCGCCCGAAAGGGTCGTTGCCATCGAGAAACCCGAGATCGCGCTGCAGATGCGGCGACAGGTCCCTGATATCGAGATGTGCCCGTTTTTTGGTCGCGAACCAGCCGAATCCATCCGTCAGCCACGAAAACCAGCGGTGATCCGGTGCGGGAGTGCATTTTTGCTGCGCCATGGTCATGATCGTCAACCTTCGCTATCCTGGACCCGAATGACGGGTTGACTGGGAATGTCGGTCTTGCCGGCGGTCTTTGCCAATCGAACATCGATCATGATCCATAAGGAGGCCTTATGCCGGACCTCGGCTCGCGACAGGTTTCGCCACTCCCGCCGCTGCAGGCGATCCGGGTGTTCGACGCGGTGGCGCGGCATCTTTCCTTCACCAAGGCCGCCGGCGAACTCGCCATGACGCAAGCGGCGGTCAGCTATCAGATCAAGGTGCTGGAGGAGCGTGTCGGCGCGCCGCTGTTCCTACGCCGGCCGCGGCAGATCGTGTTAACCGAGGCCGGGCAGCGCCTGGCACCTGCGGTCAGCGAGGCCTTCGCCATCCTTGGCCAGGCCTATGCCGCGGTGCGTGGCGGGGCCGACGGCTTGCTGTGCGTCACGACGGTGCTGACATTCGCCTCGAACTGGCTCGCGCACCGGCTGGGGTCGTTCCAGATCGCCCATCCGTCGCTGGCGGTGCGGCTCGAAACGTCGAGCCGCCTGACCGACTTTGCCCGCGAGGATACCGATATCGCCATCCGCTCGGGCGGCGGCAAATGGCCGGGCCTGGAAGCGCACAAGCTGCTCGATGCCGACTTCACGCCGATGCTGAGCCCGAAACTCGCGGCGACCATCGGCGGCGTCAGGGAACCGGCCGACCTCTTGCGGCTGCCTATCCTCGATCCCGGCGACATCTGGTGGACGGAATGGTTCTCGGCTGCTGGCGTGCACTCGCACGATCTTGCCAAGCGGCCCGGCAGCAGCATGGGCGCGCAGGCCTATGAGGCCAATGCGGCGATCGCCGGTCATGGCGTCGCGATCCTGACCAGGGCGCTGTTCAAGGCGGAACTCGCGGACGGGCGCCTGATCCAACCTTTCGATCTGGTTGGCGACGACGGCCATGCCTATTGGCTGGTCTATCCCGAGGCGCGCCGCAACGTGCCGAAGATCCGTGCCTTCCGCGACTGGCTGCTGGCCGAGATCGCCTGCTGACCGGCAAGCTTCCGGGCTGCACCTGGTTCTCGCAGATCTATCCGCTGTTGCCTCACTGTTGCGGCCGGGACGATCCTCGCCCTGGCAATTTCCGCTCGTCCCGGCCTGCGGTTTGCCCGGGTGCTGCGCTGCAGCATCGAATCCGGCTTGACATAATTCACGCCAAGTGAGTAATTGCCCAAAGCCAAGGCAAATGCTCATCTTGGTTCAAGGGAGGAATTTGATGAAACTTCGCACGCTCACCCTGGGCTTGTTGTCGGCCAGCACGCTTGCGTTCGCCGCACATGCCGAATCCATCACCATCGCCACCGTCAACAATGGCGATATGGTCCGCATGCAAAAGCTGACCGAGGACTTCACCAAGGCGAACCCCGACATCCAGCTCAACTGGGTTACGCTCGAAGAAAACGTGCTGCGCGAGCGCGTCACCACCGACATCGCCACCAAGGGCGGCCAGTACGACGTGATGACCATCGGCACCTATGAGGTTCCGATCTGGGCCAAGCAGAGCTGGCTGCTGCCGCTCGACAAGCTCGGCGACGACTACGACGCCAAGGATATCATCCCGGCCATCGCCGGCGGCCTTTCGGTCGACGGCAAGCTCTATGCCGCGCCCTTCTACGGCGAAAGCTCCTTCGTCATGTACCGCAAGGACCTGATCGAGAAGGCCGGACTGAAGATGCCCGACGCGCCCACCTGGGACTTCATCAGGCAGGCCGCCGACAAGATGACCGATCGCGCCAATGGCGTGAACGGCGTGTGCCTGCGCGGCAAGGCCGGCTGGGGCGAGAACATGGCTTTCCTGACCGCCATGTCGAACTCCTTCGGGGCGCGCTGGTTCGACGAGAACTGGAAGCCGCAGTTCGATCAGCCGGAATGGAAGAACACGCTGCAGTTCTATGTCGACCTGATGAAGGCCGACGGCCCTGAGGGTGCGTCCTCCAACGGCTTCAACGAAAACCTGGCGCTGTTCCAGCAGGGCAAATGCGGCATGTGGATCGACGCCACCGTCGCTGCGTCCTTCGTCTCCGATCCCAAGGCATCGCAGGTCGCTGACAAGGTTGGATATGCGCTGGCACCCGACAATGGCCTGGGCAAGCGCGGCAATTGGCTGTGGGCATGGTCGCTGGCGATCCCCGCCGGCACGCAGAAGGCCGATGCCGCCCAGAAATTCGTCTCCTGGGCGACCAGCAAGCATTATGCGGAACTCGTCGCTTCGAAGGAAGGCTGGGCCAACGTTCCTCCGGGCACGCGCTCCTCGCTCTACGCCAATGCCGAATACCAGAAGGCGGCTCCGTTCGCCAAGATGACGCTGGACTCCATCAACGCCGCCGATCCGACGCATCCGACCGTCAAGCCGGTGCCCTATGTCGGCGTGCAGTTCGTCGCCATCCCTGAGTTCCAGGGTCTTGGCACCACTGTCGGCCAGCTCTTCTCGGCGGCTCTTGCCGGCCAGTCGAGCGTCGACGATGCCCTGAAGCAGGCCCAGGACGCTGCCACCGCGGCAATGACCGAAGGCGGATACATCAAGTAAGGCTCCTCCCGGCGCCGAATGCCGGTCGCCTCCTGACCGGCAACGGCCGCCCGAATTCCCAGTTCGGGCGGCCGCCTTTAACGCCTTTTGAAAATTCCGTCTGACCAGTGAAGGGTGACCGTCATGGCTACTCAGCAGACCCGTTCGCTTGCCCGTTTCATGATGGCGCCATCCGTGGTGCTGCTGTTCGTCTGGATGATTGTGCCGCTGGTCATCACCATCTGGTTCTCCTTCCAGCAGTACAACCCGCTCAATCCGATCCGCGACGGCTTCGTCGGCTTCTCGAACTACGCGCTGTTCTATTCCAACCCGGCCTTCCTGCAATCGATCCTCAACACGCTCACCTTGGTGGTCAGCGTGCTCCTGATCACGGTGATCGGCGGCATCCTTCTGGCGCTGCTGATCGACCAGCCGATGTGGGGCCAGGGCATCGTGCGCATTCTCGTCATCTCACCGTTCTTCGTCATGCCGCCGGTGGCCGCACTGGTCTGGAAGAACATGATCATGCACCCGCAATACGGGGTGTTCGCCGATATAGCCCGCTTCTTCGGGGCCCAGCCGATCGACTGGTTCGGGCAGCATCCGATGCTGGCGATCATCATCATCGTCGCCTGGCAATGGCTGCCTTTCGCGACGCTCATTCTCTTGACCGCGTTGCAGTCGCTCGACGGTGAGCAGAAGGAAGCTGCCGAGATGGACGGCGCCGGCTTCATCAGCCGTTTCATCTATCTGACGCTGCCGCACATGTCGCGCGCCATCACGGTCGTCATCCTGATCCAGACGATCTTCCTCCTCTCCGTCTATGCCGAGATCCTCGTCACCACCAATGGCGGCCCGGGATACGCCTCCACCAACCTGCCCTTCCTCGTCTACCAGAAGGCGTTGCTGGAGTTCAAAATCGGCCAGGCATCCGCCGGCGGTGTGATCGCCGTCATTCTCGCCAACATCGTTGCCTTCTTCGCCATGCGCGCGGTCGGCAAGAACCTGGACAAGTAAGGGAGGCTACGATGGCACGCTCAGTCACCACCCAGCACAAGACGATTGCGACAGTTGCCGCCTGGATTGTCGCCCTGCTGATCTTCTTCCCGATCCTCTACACGATCATCACCTCGTTCAAGTCGGAGCAGGAAGCCATCCAGGGTTTCAGCATCATCCCGTCGGGAACGTTCGAGAGCTATGCCGAGGTTCAGGCGCAAAGCGGCTACTTCAAGTTCTTCTTCAACTCGGTGCTGCTCTCGGTCGGCTCGACCATCTTGGCCCTGCTGGTCGCCATACCGGCGGCATGGTCGATGGCCTTCTCGCCGACCAAGCGGACCAAGGACATCCTGATGTGGATGCTGTCCACCAAGATGATGCCCGCGGTCGCGGTGCTGTTCCCGATCTACCTGATCTTCCGCGACACAGGACTGCTCGACAGCCGCATCGGCCTGATGATCATGCTGATGCTGATCAACCTGCCGATCGTGGTGTGGATGCTCTACACTTATTTCCGCGAAATACCGGGAGAGATCCTGGAAGCGGCACGCATGGACGGCGCCTCGCTGTGGAACGAGATCGTCTATGTGCTGACGCCGATGGCGGTGCCGGGCATCGCCTCGACGATGCTGCTCAACATCATCCTGGCCTGGAACGAGGCGTTCTGGACAATCCGGCTGACGACGACGGAAGCCGCACCGCTGACCGCCTTCATCAGCTCGTTCTCCAGCCCGCAAGGCCTGTTCTGGGCCAAGCTTTCGGCCGCCTCGACGCTGGCCATCGCGCCGATCCTGATCATGGGCTGGTTCAGCCAGAAGCAGTTGGTGCGCGGCCTGACATTTGGTGCGGTCAAATAATTGGTGGTGCGGTGAAATAACGGAATTGTTCGAAGCAATCGGCAGAAATAACCCCTCGGGGAGGAAATCATGGGAAACATCACGCTCAAGAACGTCTCCAAATCCTTCGGAGCGACGTCCATCATCCCCGGTCTCGACCTGGTGATCGAGAATGGCGAGTTCGTCGTCTTCGTCGGCCCGTCGGGTTGCGGCAAGTCAACGCTGCTGCGCCTGATCGCCGGGCTCGAGGACACCAGCGGCGGCTCCATCAACATCGACGGCCGCGACGTCACCGGCGAGGCACCGGCCAAGCGCAAGCTGGCCATGGTGTTCCAGTCCTACGCGCTCTATCCGCACATGACGGTGGCCAAGAACATCGGCTTTCCGCTGAAGATGGCCGGTGAGGACAAGGCGACCATCGACAAGAAGGTGGGAGACGCGGCGCGCGTGCTCAACTTGACCAACTATCTCGAACGCCGGCCCGGCCAGCTTTCCGGCGGCCAGCGCCAACGCGTCGCCATCGGCCGCGCCATCGTGCGTCAGCCGACCGCCTTCCTGTTCGACGAACCGCTGTCCAACCTCGATGCGGCACTGCGCGGCACCATGCGGCTGGAGATCAGCGAGTTGCACCATCAGCTCAAGACCACCATGATCTACGTCACCCACGATCAGGTCGAAGCCATGACCATGGCCGACAAGATCGTCGTGCTGAACGCCGGCAACATCGAGCAGGTCGGCTCGCCGATGGAGCTCTACAAGACGCCGAAGAACCTGTTCGTCGCCGGCTTCATCGGCTCGCCGAAGATGAACCTGATAGAAGGCGCGCCGGCTGCCAAAAACGGCGCCAAGACCATCGGCATCCGTCCCGAGCATCTGGAGATCTCGACCACGGCGGGCGAATGGAAAGCCACTGTCGGCGTCGCCGAACATCTCGGCTCCGACACCTTCCTGCACGTCCAGTCCGATGGCGTCGGTCCGCTGACAGTGCGCGCCGACGGCGAACTCGCCGTCCGTCACGGCGACACCATCTATCTGACAGCGGACAAGGCCAAGCTGCACCGCTTCGGCGCCGACGGAAAGGCGATGTGAGCATGAGACTGGCCGGCAAATCCGCGCTGATCACGGGTTCGGCCCGCGGCATCGGCAGAGCCTTCGCCGAAGCCTATGCCGGCGAAGGCGCAACCGTCGCCATCGCCGACATCAATCTCGAGGCGGCGCAGAAGACAGCCGCCGAGATCGGCGGCAAGGCCTATGCGGTCAAGCTCGACGTCACCGACCTCGCCTCGATCGAAGCGGCGGTGAAAGCCGTCGAGACGAAGACCGGTGGCCTGGATATCCTGATCAACAACGCCGCCCTGTTCGACCTGGCGCCGATCGTCGAGATCACCAAGGCAAGCTACGACAAATTGTTTTCCGTCAATGTCGCCGGCACGCTGTTCATGCTGCAGGCTGCCGCCCGCTCGATGATCGCCGCTGGCCGGGGCGGCAGGATCATCAACATGGCGAGCCAGGCCGGACGCCGCGGCGAGGCGCTGGTCGGCGTCTACTGCGCCACCAAGGCCGCCGTCATCTCGCTGACCCAGTCGGCGGGGCTCGACCTCATCAAGCACCGCATCAACGTCAACGCGATTGCCCCTGGCGTGGTCGACGGCGAGCACTGGGATCACGTCGATTCGCTGTTCGCCAAATATGAAAACCGGCCGAGGGGCGAGAAGAAGAAACTGGTCGGCGAGGCGGTGCCCTATGGCCGCATGGGCACGGCGCAGGACCTTACCGGCATGGCGGTTTTTCTCGCCAGCGCCGACGCCGAATACGTCGTCGCCCAGACCTACAATGTCGACGGCGGCCAGTGGATGAGTTGAGGGCGGGGGACGGCCTCTGCTCCTCGTACCTCCGCGAGGAGCAGAGGCCGACATCAGCGGGCGCGTAGCAAGTGCCACCCCTTATCCTCTCCCCGACCGGGAGAGGAGCGTAACGAAGGCCGAAATCCGGCCAAAGGGTAAAACAGATGACCGTGAAACTCTCGTCCTCAAACCTCTCCAAGCTGCCCACTGAGGTCGCCGGTCCGAAGTATGACCGCGCAACATTGAAGGCCGGCATCGTGCATTTCGGCGTTGGCAATTTTCACCGCTCGCATCAGGCCGTCTATCTCGACGATTTGTTCAATGCGGGCATCGGCCATGACTGGGCGCTGATCGGCGCCGGCGTGTTCGACGGTGAAAAGATCGGTCGCGGCAAACTGGAAGAGCAGGATTGGCTGACCACCGTGGTCGAGCAGGACAGCGGCCATATGAGCGCACGCGTCACCGGCGCCATGATCGACTTCCTGATGCCCGGCGATGCGGCCGGCATCATCGAACAGCTGGCCGACCCGGCCATCAAGATCGTTTCGCTGACCATCACCGAAGGCGGCTATTTCATCGACCCGGCCTCCGGCGTGTTCAACCCGACCCATCCCGACATCGTCGCCGATGCGCAGCCCGGCGCGACGCCGAAGACGGTGTTCGGCATCATCCTTGCCGGGCTGGTGCGCCGCCGCGACGAGGGTACCGTGCCGTTCACGGTGATGTCGTGCGACAACATCCCCCACAACGGCCATGTCACCTCGGACGGGGTCATCGGCCTGGCCCGTTTGATCGACGAGGATCTGGCGAACTGGGCCAGCGAGCATGTCGCCTTTCCGAACGGCATGGTCGATCGCATCACGCCGGCGACCACCGATCGCGAACGCGGCATTCTCGCCAAGGATTTTGGCCTTGAGGACAACTGGCCGGTGTTCTGCGAGCCGTTCCGGCAGTGGGTGCTGGAGGACCATTTCACCGGCGGCCGGCCGCCACTGGAAAAGGTCGGCGTGCAGTTCGTCAAAGACGTTGCGCCCTACGAATTGATGAAGATCCGCATCCTCAATGGCGGCCACGCCACCATCGCTTATCCGGCCGGGCTGATGGACATCCATTTCGTCCATGAGGCGATGCAGGAGCCGCTGGTGAGCGGGTTTCTGGCCAAGCTCGAACGGGACGAAATCATCCCGACCGTGCCGCCGGTGCCGGACACGGTCCTGGAAGACTATTACCAGCTCATCGAGAGCCGCTTCTCCAATCCCAAGATCGGCGACACGGTGCGCCGGCTCTGCCTCGACGGCTCCAACCGCCAGCCGAAATTCATCATCCCGACCATCGCCGACCGGCTGAAGGCCGGGAAAAGCGTCGTCGGCCTGGCGCTGGAATCAGCGCTCTGGTGCCGCTATTGCTTCGGTACGACCGACAGCGGTGCCGTCATCGAGCCCAACGATCCGAGCTGGGACCGGCTGCAAGCGACGGCAAAGGCGGCAAAGGATGCTCCCGCCGCCTGGCTCGCCATGGAGGACATCTATGGCGATGTCGGCCGCGCGACGGCGTTTGTCGAGGCCTTTGCCCATGCGCTCAACGTGCTGTGGGCGAATGGCGCGCGCGCGACGCTGACGCGCTACCTCGCCGGCAAGCTCTGAGAGCCATTCTCCATCATGACGCCTGAGCTGGTCATCTTCGACTGTGATGGCGTGCTGGTCGACAGCGAGGCGCTCTCCGTCTCGGCGCTGCTTGGCATGGTCAAACTTGCCGGCGGCAGCGTCAGTGAGGACGCCGCCTACGAGCATTTCCTCGGCAAGAGCATGAAAAGCGTGCGCGAGATCCTCGGCCGCGACTTCGGGCTCGATATCACCGACCTGCACCTGACCGAGATGCGCGTCGAATTGATGCGCAAATTCCGCGAGGAGCTGAAGCCGATCGCCGGCGTCAGGAAGATGCTGCCCAAGCTTGGGCTGCCGTACTGTGTCGCGTCCTCAGGCACGCTCGACCGCATCCGCTACGCGCTCGACGTCACCGGATTGCTTGGGCTGATGGAGCCGCATCTGTTCAGTGCCACCATGGTGGCCAAGGGAAAGCCGGCGCCGGATCTGTTCCTGCATGCCGCCGCCAGCATGCGGGCCCATCCGCGCAAATGCCTCGTCATCGAGGACAGCCCGGCCGGCATCGCTGCTGCGCGGGCGGCAGGGATGCGCGTGCTCGCCTTCACCGGCGGATCGCATGCCGGCAATCCCGCCTTGAAAGCGCGGCTTGCGTCGAGTGAACCGGACTTTATATTCGCTGACATGCTGCAATTGCCCGATCTGATTGCAGGCTTGGGAGCGAGAGACAGAGCATCTTGACGAAACAGTTCGTTTGCGCGGTCGATGTCGGCACCGGGAGCGCTCGCGCGGGCATTCTCGACACCAGTGGCACCTTGCTCGGCCGCGCCGAGCGGCCGATCGCCATGAACCAGCCGAAGCCCGATCACGCCGAGCATGATTCGCGCGATATCTGGTCGGCCGTCTGCACCGCCGTGCGCGCTGCCCGCGAAAAAGCCGGTGTCGAGCCTGAGGACATTGTCGGCATCTCCTTCGATGCCACCTGTTCGCTGGTGGTGCGCGACCGGCAAGGCAGCCAGCTCAGTGTCTCGGTCACGGGCGACAAGCGCTGGGACACCGTCGTCTGGCTCGACCACCGCGCCATCGCCGAGGCCGACGAATGCACGGCAAGCGGCCACGCCGTGCTGAATTACATCGGCGGCGTCATGTCGCCGGAAATGGCGACGCCGAAACTGATGTGGCTGAAGCGCAATTTGCCGGACACGTGGAATGAAGCCGGCTATTTATTCGACCTGACCGATTTCCTGACCTGGCAAGCGACGGGTTCGCTGGCCCGCTCGCAATGCACGCTGACCGCCAAATGGACCTATCTGGCGCATGAGGAGACAGGCTGGCGGCGCGACTTCTTCGAGCTCGTCGGCCTCGGCGATCTTTTCGAGCACGGCAGCCTGCCGGAAAAGGCCAGTCCCGTCGGCGCCGATATCGGTCGATTGACGGCGCAAGCGGCGGCCGAGCTTGGGCTGAGCGAGAAATGCCGGGTGGGCTCCGGCGTCATCGATGCCTATGCCGGCGCGCTTGGCGTGCTCGGCGGCTTTGCCGGCGACGAACAGGACATCGGCCGGCATTTGGCGCTGATCGCCGGCACGTCGAGCTGCGTCATGGCGATGTCACCGGATCCGCAGCCTTTCGCCGGCGTCTGGGGGCCGTATTACGGCGCGGCGCTGCCCAGGCTGTGGCTGTCGGAAGGCGGCCAGTCGGCGACCGGCGCCCTGCTCGACCACATCATCCGCTGGCACGGCGCCGGCGGCGAGCCGGATGCCGCCATGCATGCGAAGATCGCCAGGCGTGTCGCCGAGCTGCGCGCCATCGAGGGCGACAGCCTCGCCGCAAGGCTGCATGTGCTGCCCGACTTTCATGGCAACCGCTCACCGCTCGCCGATCCGCATGCCGTCGGCGTCGTCAGCGGGCTGACGCTGGATTCCTCCTTCGACAGCCTGTGCAAGCTCTATTGGCGCACCGCCGTCGGCATCGCGCTCGGCGTGCGCCACGTGCTGGAGGCACTGAACGAGAACGGCTATCTGATCGACACGCTGCACGTCACCGGCGGCCACACCAAGAACCCGCTGCTGATGGAACTCTACGCCGACGCCACCGGCTGCACGGTGATCGAGCCGCTGGCCGACGAGGCGGTGCTGCTCGGTACCGGCATGATCGCCGCCACCGCTGCCGGGCTGTTTCCCGACCTCAACGCCGCCTGTCTTGCCATGCAGCAAGGCGGCAGGACGCGCCCGTCGAACCCGAAATCATCAGGGCGTTTCGAGCGCGACTACAAGGTTTTCCTCGAGATGCACCGCCAGCGCCGGATGCTGGACGCGATCCGCTAGAGCATCGGGCCGGTCGCTGGCTCAATCCGTTCCCGTCCCTCCTCTCTTGCCTTCATGTCGCGTTTCGTCCAGAAGCTGACGCAAACGCGGCGAAACCGAAGGTTTTGCCGTTTGACATGCGGCTTCCGGCTCTGGCCGACGTGCCGTAGGTGGAAAGAGCGGAACAATGTCTGCGATCGAAGCCGGCGCTCGCGCGCCGGAAAATCTTTGGCGTCAGGAAATCAGGGCGACGCTGGCGCTCGCCTGGCCGATGGTGCTGACCAATCTCGGCCAGACCGCGATGACGGCCACCGACGTCATGATGATGGGTCGTCTGGGCCCGGATACGCTGGCCAGCGGCGCGCTTGGCGCCAACCTTTATTTCATGCCGCTGATCTTCGGCCTCGGCCTGATGCTGGCGACCTCGCCGATGATCGCTACCGAGCTCGGCCGCCGCCGCTATTCGGTGCGCGACCTGCGCCGCACCGTGCGCCAGGGCCTGTGGCTGGCGATCCTGATCTCGATCCCGATCTGGCTCGTGCTTTGGCACGGCGAGGGCATTCTATTGGCCATGGGCCAGGACCCGGTTCTGGCCCATCAGGCCGGCATCTATCTGCGCTGGCTCGAATGGGCGGTGCTGCCCTTCTACTTCTATATCGTGCTGCGCTCGTTCATCTCGGCGCTGGAACGGCCGGGCTGGGCGCTGGTCATCGTCTTCGTCGCCGTCGCCTGCAACGTCTTCTTCAACTGGGTGTTCATGTTCGGCAATCTCGGCGTGCCGGCAATGGGCATTGCCGGGTCGGGCCTTGCCACCTCGCTGTCCTCAGCGCTGATGTTCATCGGCATGGCTGCCGTGGTGATGCTGGAGAAGAAGTTCCGCCGCTACCGTCTGTTCGGCCGTTTCTGGCGCGCCGACTGGCCGCGCTTCAAGGGCCTGTTGCGGCTCGGCCTGCCGATTGCCGGCATCCTCGCCTTCGAGGTGACGATCTTCAATGCGGCGGCCCTGCTGATGGGCCTGATCGACGCGGATTCCCTGGCCGCGCACGCGATCGCCATCCAGATCGCCTCGATCTCCTTCATGGTGCCGCTCGGCCTCAACCAGGCGGTGACGGTGCGCGTCGGCCTTGCGCACGGCGCCGGCAATCCGGAAGGCGTCTCGCGCGCCGGCTGGACCGCCTTTGTCATCGGCGTCTCGTTCATGGCGCTGATGGGGCTGGTGATGATCCTGTGGCCGCATCCGCTGATCAGCGCCTTCATCGATCTGGGCAATCCGGCCAATGCCAGGGTGATCGAACTTGCCGTGTCGTTCCTGGTCTTCGCGGCGCTGTTCCAGGTCTTCGACGGCGCCCAGGCGGTGGCCGCCGGCATGCTGCGCGGCCTGCATGACACCAAGGTGCCGATGATCTATGCCGCGATCGGCTATTGGGGCGTCGGCCTGCCGCTCGGCGTGCTGCTCGCCTTCCATTTCGGCCTGCATGGCGTCGGCATCTGGATCGGCCTGTCGACGGGGCTGGCCGTGGTGGCCGCGCTGCTGCTGGCGCGCTGGCTGCGGCGCGACCGGTTGGCGCCGCCGCTCGCGTTCGGGCATTGAAACAGAACGGCCGATGGCCCGGCGGCTGTTGTCCTGTGGGCGTTGGCTCATTGAACAACGCCTTCACAACTCCGCGATAGAGGCGGTCAGAATGTCGGCGGCGTGTTGACCCAGAGGATACGGACCGTGGTCGAACCGATATTGCGGTAGCCGTGGCCGAGTTCGGAGTTGAAATAAAACGCGTCGCCTGCCTCGAGCGCCACCACGTTCGTCTCGACCAGCAACTCGACGGAACCTTCGAGCACGTAGCCGAATTCCTGTCCCTTGTGGCTGATCAACTCGAGGCTGCCGCCGCCGGCCTCGATCACGTGGACATTGATCTGCAGCAGATATTCCGGACCGGATGGCACCAATTGCTCGAGCACGACATGGTTGCCCGAGCGCCGATGTCCCGTCTCCATGTGCGGACGCTCGTTTTGCCGCAACACGAACACTTCCGAGGCATTGTGCTGCAGCGTGCCGAACATAGCGTTCATGTTGATGCCCAGCGCCTGCACCAGCCGGTGCAGAGCCGCCATCGAGGGCGTCGCGCGGTCGTTTTCGATCTTCGAGAGATAACCCTCTGTCAGCCCGATGCGGGCGCCGAGCTCTTCCAGGCTGAGGCCAAGCACCTGTCTGGCATGGCGCAGCTTGACGCCGATCCTCGGGGTTCCGTTTCTGTCGCGCATGTCAGGTCCGCGTCTTCATCCAGTCCGCCAGCTTCGCCAACAGAAAATCGACTTCCGCCTCGGTGTTATAATGGGCCAGCCCGATGCGGACGACGCCGTTGCGGTCCGCAAGCCCCAGCCGCTTGATTGGCTCCAAACCGTAATTGTGGCCATGCCAGAGATAGATGCCTTCCTTTGCCATCGCCTTGGCGATATCGGCGGGATCGGTTCCGTCAACGGTGATCGACACGGTAGGCACCCGGCGCGCCAGCGCCGCCACATCGGTTATACCCTGGACCAAGACGCCATCAATTCTGGACAATCCGGCAATCAGCCGTGCTGTCAGGACACGCTCATAACGGTCGGCGACTTCAATGCCGGCGACGATGCGCTCGCGCCGCGTCGCCTGCGGGTGGACGTTGCCGAAGGACTGTCCGAGCCAGGCATAGTGCTCGACGGCGCCAAGCACCCCGGCAAGCGACTCGCGGCTTGTCGTCCCCGTCTCGAATTTTCCAGGTGGCGTGTTCGAAGCCGCGCGCACCTTGTAGGCGGTCAGCGCCTGCAGCAGATCGAACCGGCCCCACAACACCCCGTGATGCGGTCCGAAAAATTTGTAGGCCGAGCAAACCAGGAAATCACAGCCAATCTCCTGGACGTCGATCACTCCATGCGGCGCGAACTGCACCGCGTCGATATAGCTCAGCGCCCCGACCGCGCGTGCGCGCTGCGCGATCCGCTTCACGTCGTTGATCGTGCCGGTAACGTTGCTGGCATAGCCGACGGCGACCAGCTTGACCTCCTCGTCGATAGTGGCCTCCAGCGTCGACAGGTCGAGTTCGAACGTTTTTGGATCGAGGTCGATCCAGCGTACCTCAAGCCCGCGATCCTCCGCCAGCATCAGCCAGGGTGCGACGTTGGCGTCATGATCCATGCGCGTCAACACGATGGCGTCGCCGGCGTTCAGATCGCGGCCGATGGCGCGCGAGACGGCGAAAGTCAGCGTCGTCATGTTCTGGCCGAACACCACCTCACGCCGGTCCGCGGCATTGAAGAAATCGGCCATCGCCTGATGCGCGTCGTCGACCATCGCCTGGGCCGCGAGTGAGGTTTCGAAATAGCCACCAAGATTGGCGTTGGTCTCGATCATGGCACGCGTCATGCGCTCGATCGAACGGCTCGCCATCTGGGTTCCCGCGGGATTGTCGAAGAAAATCCGCTTCTTCGGCTCGGCACCTCTCGCCATCGCCGGAAAAGCATCGCGGACTGTGTCTATATCCATGTCTGAATTCCGTGTGTCTGGTGATCGTTGTGTGGCGGCCCCTAGACGCCGCCAGCTGCGGTTTCACGCGTTCAGCCGGCCGCTTCATGGATGGCGACAGCGCGAGCCGGGAAGCCGGATCCGGCCTTTGGCTTTGGCCAGCTTGCCATTATCAACGCGCCGGCGTCAGGCACCTTGTCGAGATTGGCCAGGAGCTCGATCTGCCAGCAGTCGCGGGACAGCACATAGTATTCCAGGCTTGCGTCACCCGCGGAAGTGGCGCGGCCGGGATCGGTGTCCATGCCCTCGTGCCCGATGGCAGCGACACCGCGGCGTTCCAAAAGTTCCTCCAGCACCGGCTTCGACCAGCCCGGCGCATGCGAGATACCGTCGGCCGACTTGTTCTGAAACGCCACGGGGTCTGGCCAGCGCGGCCACCACCCGGTGCGAAGCGCGACAAAACACTTTTCCGGGATACGGCCGTTCCGTGTCTCCCAGGCGGAAATGTCGTCGAGCGTCGGCGTCGCGTCGGGATCGGCGGCGACCCTGTCGCTGATGTCGAGGATGACCAACGGCAGAAGCATCTCCGCCACCGACAGTTGGTCGATCGAGCGGCCGCCGTCGATGAAGTGCACCGGCGGATCGACATGGGTGCCCCACTGTCCGACGAAGGCGTAGTGGTGGACCTGGAAGGCGTCGCCCTTCGAAAAATCGAGCAACGCACGGCGCTCCTCGTCCGGGAAGGCCGGGAAGTGCGGCTGGCCCGGATGAAACGCATGCGTCAGGTCGGTGAAGGTCGCGGCGGAGAGCCGCGACCTGTAGATGTCCCAAAGGGAACCCGGAGTGGACAAGATCACGGCTCCGCGACGAAGGTCGGTGCCGCTTCACTTGCAAGGACAAGCTTGCCGTCCTTGACACCGATGACCGAGACCGATTTGTCCGGCACCGAAATGCCCGGGCGGTAGGTGATCGTTCCGGTCACGCCGTCGAGCCCGGACGTAGCGGCCAGCGCGTCACGGATCTTGGCCGGATCCGGCGCACCGGCACGCTTGATCGCGTCGGTCATCAGCTTGACCGAATCGTAGCCGAGCGCAGCGAACGCGTTCTCCGGGGCATTGCCGGCCGACTTGGTGTAGGCGTCGATGAAGGCCTGCACCTTCGGGGTGGCGCCCTCACCGATATAGGCATGGGTGGTGAAGTAGGTGTCCTTGGCCGCGTCGCCGCCGACCTGGATCAGCAAGGGCGTGTCGTAACCGTCGCCGCCGACCACCGGCAGGTTGATGCCGGCCTGGCGCATCTGCTTCAAGATCAGGCCGATTTCCTCGGCATTCGACGAGGCATAGACGAAGTCGGGCTGCGGTGACAGCGCCTTCAGTTTGGCGATCTGCGCGGTAAAGGTCTTGTCGCCGATCTTGTAGGTGTCGCGCTCCAAGATCTTGCCCCCGCCATGCTCGTAGGCGGTGACGAAGTAGTCCGACAGCAGCGTTGTGTATTCGGTGCCGATGTCGGTCAGCAGGTAGGCGGTCTTGCCGTTCAGCTTGTTCAGCGCAAATTCCGCGCCAACCGCAGCCTGAACGTTGTCGCCGAAGGCGGCGAGGAAGATCTCGTTGCCGAGCTGGCTCGGCAATTTCGGCGAGGTCGCGCCGGGCGTGATGAACGGGATCTGCGCCTTCTGGACCTGCGGTCCGATGGCCAGCACCGAATCGGAATCGGCGAAGCCGATGATGCCGACGACCTTGTCGCTGTCGATCAACTGGCTGGCGACGGTCGAGATCGTCGTCGAATCGCTCTTGGAGTCGTAGATCACCAGTTCTATCTGTTGGCCGAGCACGCCGCCGGCGGCGTTGATTTCGCTTGCCGCCAGCTTGGCGCCATTCAGCATCGGACCGTCGAGCGAGGCCTGAATGCCGGTCAGGTTTGCCGGATAGCCGATCTTGATCGTGTCGGCAGCAAGTGCCGTGCTGGCCGAGGCAAGCGCGAAGAATGCGCCCAGTCCTAGGCCGATGGTGTCGCGTCGAGTGAGTTTGATCATCGTTTTCGTTCCTCTGTCTGGTTCACCGTTGCCGATCTTTGGGTTAATCCGAACGTAAGTTCCCGGTCCCCCATGATCCCCTTCGGCCGGAAGATCATGACTAGAATGAAGATGAAGCCAAGCACGATCTGGCTGGCGCCAAACAGGGCCGGCACCGCGAAATCGCCGATCGTGAAGCCGCGTTCGACCGAGCGCAGGACCTCCGACAACAGCGAAACGCAGATGACGCCAACCACCGCGCCGGTCAGGGAGCCCATGCCGCCTAGCACCAGCATTGTGATCAGGCTCATGGTCAGCGCGAAGTAGAAGGTGTTCGGCGAAAACGAGCCGAGATAATGTGCGTAGAGCGACCCGCCGACGCCTGAGAAGAACGCGCCGATGACGAAGGCGATCAGTCTGGTCCGCAACACGCCGATGCCGACAGCGCTGGCCGCGATTGTGTCGTCGCGCACCGCCTTCATGGCGCGCCCGAAAGGCGAATAGACCAGGCGCGCCAGAACGAACACCGTGATGGCGAGCCAACCCATCACCCAGGGCAACGTCGTCTCCAGCGGCACACCGGTGAAAGTGCGGGCGCCTCGGGTGAAATCCGACGCATTGATCAGCACCACGTTGACGATAATCAAGAATCCCATCGTCGCCACCGAAACGAAATAGCCCGACAGGCGCATCAAGGGATAACCGACGACCACGGCAAGCAGCGCCGTCAGAAGACCTGCCACCAGCGTCGCCGGCAGGAAGGGGAGGCTGAAAGCATGCAGAAACGCCGGCAGATGCGGCAGCAGTGCCATCTTCTGCTGTACGGGAATCGACAGTATCCCCGATATATACGCGCCGGCGCCGATGAAGCCGACATGACCGAGCGAAAACACGCCCGTAAAACCGTTGCTCAGCGACAGCGCCAGCACCAGGATTGCATTCAGCGCGATCAGCAGGATAATCCGGACGAAATAGTCGCTCAGCACGTGCGGTGCACCGAAAGCGACAGCTGCTCCCGCCACCAGGGCGACGAGGACGAGGAGTGTGATCCGCGCTTCCCGGCTCACAGCTTTATCTCCCGGTTTGGCTGGAGCAGCCCGCCCGGGCGCACCAGGAGAAAGGCGATCAGCACGGCGAAGACGATTGCGTCGCGATAGGACGAGACGCTGCTCGGCAGGAATGCGACGATGAATATCTCCAGCGCGCCCAATATGTAGCCGCCCACCAGGGCGCCCGCGATCGACCCGAAGCCGCCGATGATCGCCGCCACGAAAGCCTTCAGGAGCGGCGTGAAGCCCATCTGCGGCTGCACCACGCCGGCCTGTGCCGCCCACAAAATGCCGGCAAGGCCGGCATAGGCGGATGCGACGATGAAGGCGACGATGATCAGCCGGTTGACGTTCAGACCGACAAGGTGTGCCGCCGACATGTCCTCGGCTGCGGCGCGCATGCCGAGCCCGGTCGTGGTGCGCGTGATGAACCAGCCGAGGAGCAGCAGCGACACGAAGGTCAGCGCGATGGTCAGGAGATTGATGCTGGTGAAGGTGATGGCGCCGTTCGACATTTCCCAGGAGGTGTTGAGAATATCGGGGAGTGGAAAATTGCGCGGCGAGGAGGTGAACACCAGGATGCCGACGTTCTCGATGATGTAGGTGACGGCGAGGCTGGTGAGCAGTCGCGCAACGTCGGGCGCGTCGCGGATCGGACGATAGGCGATGCGTTCGATGAGGAGGCCCGCGACGGCCGCCGCGGCGATGCCGCAGATCACGGCGACAGGGAACGGAACGCCGATCCCCGCCAGCAGAGCTACCCCGAATGCGCCTACCATCATGACGTCGCCATGCGCGAAATTGGTGAGCTTGAGGACGCCGAAGACGATCGACAGGCCGACCGCCACCAGCGCGTAGAGGCTGCCGAGGCTCACCGCGTTGACGATCTGCTGCAGGATATAGTCCAGCTGGGTCATATTGCCGCCCCGAGATATGCCTGGGCCACGCGTTCGCTGTCGCGCAGTTCCGCGGACCGGCCCGACAGCGCCACCTGACCCGTGCGCAGCACATAGGCGCGGTCGGCGAGGTCCAGCGCGAGCGTGATGTTCTGTTCCACCAGCAGCATCGTCATGCCCTGGCGCTTCAGTTCGGCAAGCGCGCTGAAGATGTGGCGCACCAGCAGCGGCGCAACGCCGAGCGAAGGCTCGTCGAGCAGCAGCAGGCGCGGCGCCGCCATCAGCGCGCGCGCCAGAGCAAGCTGCTGCTGTTCGCCGCCCGACAGCGTGCCGGCCAGTTGCTTCAGCCGCTGCTTGAGAATCGGGAACAGCATGAACATGCGCTCGCTATCTCTGACGACGGCCTCCTTGTCGGTGCGGGTGCAGGCGCCGAGCCGCAGATTGTCGGCCACCGTCAGGCCGCCGAACAGGCGCCTGCCCTCCGGGCTCTGCGCGATGCCCAGAGTTACGATACGCGACGGAGCGATACCTCCGATCGGCTTGCCATCGAAGATGATCTTGCCGCCGCGCGGCCGCGACAGGCCGGAAATGGTGCGCAAGGTCGTGCTCTTGCCGGCGCCGTTGGCCCCCACCAACGCCACCACCTCGCCGGTATGGACGTCGAGCGAAATGCCCTTCAACGCACGCACCGCGCCGAAATTGACCTCGAGGTTCTCGACGCTGAGCAGAACGGGGCTAGGCGTGGCCAAGATACGCCTCCCGCACTTTCGGGTGTTCGCGTACCTGCTCCGGTGTTCCGACGCAGATCACCTCGCCGGTCGCCAGCACCTGGATGCGTTCGCACAGCGCCATGATCAGGTCCATGTCGTGCTCGACAACGACCACCGTTACGCCGTAGCGGTCACGGATCGTCCGAATCAGCGCCGCCAGCACCTTGGTCTCGTTGGAATCAAGCCCGGCTGCGGGCTCATCGAGCAGCAGCAGCTGCGGGCTGGTCGCCAACGCACGCGCAATCTCCAGCCGCCGCTGATCGCCGTAGGGAAGATCCGCGGCGACCCTGCCGGCCTGATCTGTCAGGCCCATGAGGTCGAGGAGTTCGTCGGCCTGCTGCCGCGTCGCGGCCACCCGCTCGCGATAGCGCCGACCGCGCAGCACGGTATCGGCGGGCCCGACAGGATGGCGCAGCTGCGCCGCCGTCAGCACGTTCTGTGCGACACTGAGGCTGCCGAATAGGCGAGAACCCTGGAAGGTGCGGGCGATGCCCATCGCGACGATCTGCGATGTGCGCAGGCCGACGATCGAACGGCCCTCCATCTCGATGCTACCGGAATTCGGCTGGGAGAAGCCGGTGATCAGGTTGAAAAGCGTGCTCTTGCCCGAGCCATTCGGCCCGATTACCCCAACGATTTCACCTTCGTGCAGCTCGATGGAATGATCCCGCAGGGCAACCAGCCCTCGAAAGGCTTTTGTCAGCCCAACCGTCTTCAACAGCACTCGACTCGACTGTCTATCCACGCGCCGGTTTGCCCCTGTCCGCCCTCGCCGCCCCGTTCGGCCCGGTCAAGCATCAAATGGACAATTCGAACGGCAAGATGTCAAGGCCTATTCCTAGCAGGAAAGCTATATGCCTGCCTCGGCTCGACCGTTGCCGCGACAGCACCGGCATCGATGCAGCGCTGCGCTCCCGCACTGGGTTTCCTGGCTTGCAGTCCAGCGCCGGCGCTCGCTTCCCGACCCTCCGCGCATACTGCGCAGGCGGAAGGCACGCGACGAAAAAGATCAGCGCGACCGGCCCTTAAACCTTGGCCGTCCTCGGACCGCGCTTCAGCTAGCTTGTTATCTGTTCGGCGACAGCTTCTTCGAGGCCGGCTGCGGCCTGGGCGGCGAGACCGCGCGCCGCCGCCTGTGAATCGTAAAACTCCTCGAGCGCATGAACCCTGCCCCACCGTAGCGTGAACACGTGGAGACCATGGTTGACGTAGGACGTATCGCCGTTGAGCAGGGTTGCGGTGCCATCCCACTGGGCAAACACGGTGGTATGCCACGGCCAGCCCTTCACCCAGACGTGGTTGACCGTGAGATGGAGAGTGGGCAGAACACGGCCGAGGCGCTCGAACCACCGGCGCAGGGCTTGCTTGTCGTGGCGCTCCCCACCAAGCGCGTGGGCGCCACCAACCCGGTGATGGACATGCGGCGCGATGGCCTTCACCGCCGCGTCCCAGCGATGGTTGTTGACGTCGTCGAAGCTCTGCCGGATCGATTTCTCGACAAAATAGCTGTAAAGCATGTGACCTCTCCAGGCTCATTGGGATGGCGTGATCGGACGCGAGAGCCCCGGCCAGCATCGCGCGGCCGCGGCCTGCGCGCCAGGTCAGGGCGTTGTCGCATCGGCTCGCAGGGATGTGCCGGTCCCGGTCGAGACCGTCACTTCCTTACCGGACCTTGAGAACGCGTAGAGCGAGCCCGGGTGGCCCGGTATGGAAAACGCCACGGCGTCACTGTTGGCGAGGCCCATGACGAACCGCAGCGGATCACCCCCGGTCTTCGGTGCGAAAGTGGCGGTGACCTCAAGCAGGTCGCCGCGCGGAACGTAGTAGGCCACCATGTCCAGGTGTCCCTGGTGCAGGCTGCCACCTTCGATCGGGCGTCCGATGGTGGCTTCCTCGGCGAGAGCCGGGGTTGCAAGAAACAGCGCCGCCAGGAGCGAGGCGCTCAGGGTTTTGCGGATCATCTCATTTGTCCTTTTTTAGATTGCGTTCACCCTCTATATAGTGTATAGATTACGAATGCAATCTAAAAAAGGAGATGACGATGCGTGTGAGTCGCACTCAGGCCGCGGAAAACCGCGAGACCGTGATCAATGTGGCAAGCCGGCTTTTTCGGGAGCGCGGCTTTGACGGCATCGGCCTCAAGGATCTGATGAAGGGTGCCGGGCTGACCCAGGGTGCCTTTTACAAGCAATTCGAGTCGAAGGACGATCTGGCGGCGCTGGCGTCCAGGCGGGCGATGGAAAGCGCCACCCACAAATGGTCGGCCGCGACCGCAGCACATCCTGGGAACCCGCTCGACGGGGTGATCTCATTCTACCTCAGCATGGACCATCGCAGGGAAAAGATGGACGGCTGCCCGGTCGTTGCGCTCGGTTCGGATGCAGCCAGGCAGGGTGCCGAGGTGAAGGCGTCATTCGAAGACGGCATCAAGGCGTACCTTGAGATGCTCGGCGGTTGGGTTGGCGAGGGCGACAGCGAAAAGAGCGGAAAAAAGGCAATGGCCGTTCTCTCGACGATGGTCGGCGCGGTCGTGCTCTCGCGGGTCGTCAACGATCCCGACCTTGCGCGGGCTTTTCTGGATGCGGCGGCCGATCAGGTTCGCGAAGCAGTCGCCACTTGAACGGCGCGAGCAGCGCCGCCGGCACACCAAGGACAGGAGAGCAGATGCAACGGATTGTCGTCACGGGCATGGGAGCGGTCACGCCCCTGGCCGCCAATGTCGAAGCGTCCTGGTCACGCCTGCTTGCCGGCCGGTCCGGCGTTCGCAGGCTTCCGGACGATGTGGTGGGAGAGCTGCCGGTTAAGATTGGCGGCGTGGTTCCCTCCCTGGGCGAAGATCCGGAGGCTGGTTTCGATGCCGATGCCGTCCTGTCCGCGAAGGATCAGCGCAAGGTGGACCGGTTCATTCTGTTTGCGTTGGCGGCGGCGGAAGAGGCGCTTGCGCAGGCGCAATGGAAGCCTGCCCTGGAAACGGAGCGTCTGCGCACGGCCACGATCATCGCTTCAGGAGTCGGCGGGTTCCCCGCCATCACCGAGGCGGTGCGCACGGTGGACCTGCGTGGCGCCCGCCGCCTGTCTCCCTTTACGGTGCCGTCCTTCCTGGTGAACCTCGCGGCGGGCCACATCTCGATCCGTCATGGTTTCAAAGGTCCACTCGGCGCACCGGTGACGGCATGCGCGGCGGGCATCCAGGCGATCGGCGACGCCGCCCGCCTGATCCGCGCCAACGAAGCCGACATCGCCGTGTGCGGCGGAACGGAAGCGTGCATCAACACCGTCAGTCTCGGCGGGTTCGCCGCGGCTCGCTCTCTTTCAACCGGCTTTAATTGGGCGCCGGCTCAAGCCTCGCGCCCTTTCGACACATCGCGGGACGGCTTCGTCATGGGCGAAGGGGCCGGCGTGCTGGTCATCGAGGCGTTGGACCACGCGTTGGCGCGCGGCGCAAAGCCGCTGGCTGAGTTCGTCGGCTACGGCACGACCGCGGATGCCCACCACGTCACCTCCGGGCCGGAGGACGGCGACGGCGCGCGCCGGGCCATGCAGATCGCGATTGCCCAGGCAGGGATTTCGCCACGCCAGGTACGTCATCTCAATGCGCATGCGACCTCCACGTCAGTCGGCGACCTGGGTGAGATCGAAGCGATCAAGAGCGTGTTCGGGCGCGATTTCGCGATAGCTGTCAGTGCGACGAAATCGGCGACCGGACACCTGCTCGGAGCGGCCGGCGGGTTGGGTGCGATCTTCGCAATCCTGGCGCTCAGGGATCAGATCGCTCCGCCAACCCTCAACCTGGGCGAGGCCGATCCGGCCGGCGACGGCATCGACTTCGTCGCAAACGCGCCCCGGCCGATGGAGATGGAGTACGCGATCTCCAATGGCTTCGGCTTTGGCGGCGTGAATGCCAGCGCCCTGTTCAGACGCTGGAACTAACCGGTGGCCGGACGCAGTCATGACCAACGCCCTTTGCCCCGGCCTCTCATGCTTTTCCCAATCCGATCCAACGCAAAGAAGGACACGATTTCCATGAACAAGACCAATCCCGGCGTCGCCTTGGTGACAGGGGCGTCTTCTGGCATCGGGCGCGCTACCGCCGATGCCTTGCTAGGCGCCGGCTTTCGCGTCTTCGGAACCAGCCGTCGCGCGAGCTCCCAGCCATCCGCCGGCGTGACCATGCTGACCTGCGACGTGACCGACGACGCGTCCGTTGCGACAATGGTCGATGACGTTCTGGCCAAGGCCGGACGCATCGACCTGCTTGTCAACAATGCCGGCATGGGCCTGTTTGGCGGCGCGGAGGAGTCCTCGACCGCCCAGGCCAAGGCGCTGTTCGACGTGAACGTCTTCGGCGTTTTCCGCGTGACCAACGCGGTGCTGCCGGCAATGCGACGCCAAGGGAAGGGCAGAATCGTGAATTTGAGTTCGGTGCAGGGGTTCATCCCCGCTCCCTATTTCGCACTCTACTCGGCGACCAAACATGCCATCGAGGGTTATTCGGAGTCGCTCGATCACGAATTGCGCCCGTTCGGCATCCGCGTTTCGCTGGTGGAGCCCGCCTATACCCGCACATCATTCGAGGACAATCTTGTCGCCCCCGACCGGTCGCTCGAAATCTACGACTCCGCGCGCGCCGGGATGACTGTATCCGTGCGGAAATCGATGGACAAAGGCGATGCGCCCGAAGTGGTCGCCAACACCGTTTTGGCAGCAGCGACCGATCCCTCCCCTAAGAAGCGCTATGCGGCGGGAAAAATGGCGCGCCAGGTCAATTTCCTGCGCCGTTTCGTCCCCGCGTCCGCATTCGACAAGAGCCTGCGCAAGCAGCTTGGGCTGCCGGCCTGAAGTCGAGCGCTGCCTTGGCGCGTCAGCGGGCAGCCGCCTGTTTCTCGAGCCTGCGGGCGTATTGCGTCAGCGGAAAGCACATGATGAAGAAGATCAGCGCCACCAGCCCGTAGACCTTGAACGGTTCGAAGGTCGCATTGTTGATGGCGTTGGAGGTCCGCACCAGTTCCTCGAAGCCGATGATCGAGGTCAGCGCGGTCGATTTGATCAGCTGAACCAGGAAGCCGACGGTGGGTGCGCGGGTGATCGAAAAGGCCTGCGGCAGGATGATCAGCCTCAGCTCCTGCAGATAGTGCAGGCCAAGGCTGGCGCCGGCGTCCCATTGGCCGAGGGGTAGCGCCGCGACGCCCGAGCGCCAGATCTCGGCGAGATAGGCGCTGGCGAAGAAGGTGAGGCCGAGCGCCGCCGCCGTCCACGGTTCGATGCGCAGGCCGAGCATCGGCAGGCCGAAGAACATCAGGAACAGCTGCATCAAGAGCGGCGTTCCCTGGAACAGGGCGATGTAGCCGGAAGCAACACGCCTGCTCCACTTGTTCTTGGCGATCCTGAAGAACAGCACGACCAGGCCGACGATGCCGCCGCCGATGAAGGCGGCCAGCGATAGCAGCACCGTCCAGCGGGCGGCGAGCAGCAGGTTGCGTACGATGTCCCAGAAGGTGAACTCGATCATGACACGCCGGCTCCGAGCGCACGGCGTCCGCCTGACACCAGCAGCCGGCGCAAGGCCATCGACAGAGCAAGATAGACCAGCGTCACGACGAAATAGGTCTCGAAAGAGCGGAAGGTGCGTGCCTGCAGCATGTCGGCCTCGTAGGTCAGCTCGCGCACGGCGATCTGCGACACCACGGCCGACTCCAGCATCATGATGACGATCTGGCTGGTCAGCGCGGGATAGATGATCTTGAGTGCCTGCGGCAGCACGATCTTGATGAAGACCTGGCGTGGCCGCAAGCCCAATGCGAGCGCTGCTTCCGTCTGCCCGCCAGGCACGGCGTCAAGCCCGGCGCCGACGATCTCGATGGTGTAGGCCGCCATGTTGAGCGTCATTGCCAGCATGGCGGCCAGGAGCGGGTCGAGCCGGATGCCGAGGCTGGGCAGCCCGAAGAAGATGAAAAACAGCTGCACCAGGAACGGCGTGTTGCGCATCACCTCGACGTAACAGGCGATTGCCCGCTTGAGCAGAACCGGGCCGTTTCGTCGCCCCGCGGCACCCAGGATGCTGAGCAGCGTTCCGGCAAGCGTGGTCACGGCGATCAGCAGGATCGTCGTGGCCGCGCCGTGCGCGATGTCGCCCAGAGCATCCGGGAGCCAGGCAAAGGCCACGGAAACTCAATCCTTGAGGTTTTCGGGATTGAGCGGCGTCTTCAGCCAGGCTTTCGAGCTTTCGTCCAGCTTGCCGTCGGCCAGCATCTTGGCGACCGCATCGTTGACGGCCTTCTTCAGGCCGTCCTCGTTCTTGTTGAGGCCGATATGCGAAGGCGAGGTCAGAAGCTGGAACTTCTGCTCCGGCTTCAGCGCATCCTGCTTGGCCAGCACCTGCGCGCCGACATCGTTGCCGACGACCATCAGCTGCGTCTGGCCGGAGATGAAGGCCTGGATCACCGAATTGTAGTTGTCGAAGCGCTTGATGTCGGCCGACGCCGGTGCTGCCTCGGTGAGCGAGGTGTCTTCCAGCGTGCCACGATTGACGGCGATCGACTTGTCGGCGAGGTCTTCCTTGCCCTTGACCGTCAGTGCCGCCGGACCGATCACGGCGATGTAGTAGGGCGCGTAGGCGGCGGCGAAGTCGATGACCTGTTCGCGTTCCTTCGAGTAGCCGACGCTCATCAGGATGTCGACGCGCTTGTCGTTCAGATACGGGATGCGGTTCTGGCCGGTGACGGCGACGGGATTGAGCTTCACCTTGAGCGTGTCGGCAATGTATTGCGCGACGTCCATGTCATAGCCCTTGAGGCTCATGTCGGCGCTGGCCGAGGAGAAGGGCGGAAAGTCGGCGAAGACGCCGACATTGATGGTGCCGGCCTTGGTGATGTCCGCCAGTGCATCGGCGCTGGCGGCCTGAATCGACAGGCCGAAGCCGGCCGTGCCGAGCATCAGCACGGCGGCGATGGCTGAAAATGTCTTGCGGATTGTCATTGTTATTCCCCTGTCTGGACGCTTTGTTTGACACGACCGCCGGCTCCAGCGCGGCGGCCGCCTTTGCTTTTCTGAAAGTCAGGCGCCCTTGCCTGTGATCGCCGGGCTGAACACCATCAGGCTCAGGATCTCGAACAGTACCTGTGCCGCGGCGTGCGCCGTGTTGGTGGTCGAGTCGTATTGCGGTGCCACCTCGACGACGTCGCCGCCGACGATGTTGAGACCCTTGAGGCCGCGCAGCAGTTCGAGCACCTCGCGTGTCGTCAGCCCGCCGACTTCCGGCGTGCCGGTGCCCGGCGCGAAGGCCGGATCGACGCTGTCGATGTCGAAGGAGACATAGGTCGGGCCGTCGCCGACTATTCTGCGCGCCTTCTCGATGATGGCCGGAATGCCGAGCCCGGTCACCTCCTCGGCATGCACCACGGTCATGCCGGACTCGTAGGTGAATTCCCACAGATATTCGGCCGAGCCGCGGATGCCGATCTGGATCGTGCGCGTCGGGTCGAGCACGCCGTCAAGCACCGCGTTGCGGAACGGGCCGCCATGGTGGAACTTGGTCATGTCGAACAGGCCACTGGTGTCGCAGTGGGCGTCGATATGGATCAACCCGACCGGAGCTTTCTTCCCGACGGCCTTCAGGATCGGATGGCTGATCGAATGGTCGCCGCCGATCGAAAGCGGGATGACGCCGGCATCGACGATCTGGTTGGTGCGGCGCTCGATATCCTCATGGCTGGTCTCCAGCCGGTAGCGGCTGCGGAACGGCGTGTCGCCGATGTCGGCGACCCGGAGCTCATGTGTGGGCGCGCATTCCAGCACGTGGTTGTAAGGGCCGATGCGCTCGATGGCACGCAGCGCTCGCGGCCCGAAGCGCGAGCCTGGTCTGTTGGTGACGCCGAGATCCATCGGCACTCCGATCATCGCTACCTGAAGGTCGCCGAAATCCGGATTGTCGGCCGATATTTCGCGGTAGGGCGCGGCGAGGAAGGTCGGGATGCCGGAATAGGGCGCCAGCCGCGTGCCGCTCTTGGAAAAGATCTTGTCGGCGACCTTGCGGAATTTCGGGTCGAACATCGCCGCCATGGCTTTCACCATATTTGCGACGCAACGCGTCGAGCTTGCCGCGATCGTATCCCATGTCCGCTCCTCCTGGGCTGATACAGTGCCGACGCGGGTGACGCCTGCGAACCGACCGTCATCCGGCCGGGCCGCTGTCCCGCTGGCTGCCTGCAGATTTCACGTCTTGATGCTGTTCCAGGCCAGTGTCTGGCAGCGGCATTGAAAAATCAATTGATATTGTTAGGGTGCTTTCTGTGAGAAAATCTCACAATAAAGTTGATACCCATGACCAAACGCCTGCCACCGCTTAATCCGCTGCGCGCCTTCGAGGCAACGGCCCGGCATGGCTCGCTGACCAAGGCGGCCAATGAGCTGAATGTCACGCATGGCGCCGTCAGCCATCAGATCAAGGCGCTTGAGCAGTCGCTCAGTGTCAAGCTGTTCGAGCGGGCCGGCCAGCGGGTCAAACTGACACCGCATGGCGCGGAGCTTCTGCCGGCAGTGTCGACCGCCTTCGACGGCATCGCAGCCGCCACCCAGCGCATGACAAGGCCGGCGAGCAGCGGCACACTTTCGGTCTCCTGCGTGCCGGCGCTTCTGTTGTTGTGGATGACACCGCGGCTCGGCAGTTTCATGGCGCAATATCCCGACATAAGGCTGACGCTTATTCCTTCCAACGATCCCAAGGATTTGCGGGCGCCCACCATCGATGTCTGCGTGCATTATGGCGACGGCAGCTGGACCGATTGCTGGATGCGCAAATGGTCGGGCCTCGAACTGTTTCCCGTGGTCAGCCCGACCTTGATCAACAACCGCCCGATCCGCAGCGTCAGGGACCTTGCCGACCATGTCTTCCTGCATGGCGACGACGGTCGCGAATGGCACACCTGGCTGGCGGCGGCCGATGCGCTGGACCTGGAGCGGGGTCGCCGCCATCACCTCGGCGATGCGCGTATGGCGACCGAGGCGGCGGTGCACGGCCATGGCGTGGCGTTGGGCGACTCCGTGACGGCAAGCGCGCTGCTGGCCAGGGGCATGCTGGTCGCGCCGTTCAGCCTGTCGGTGCCGGCGGTCGACGATTTCTATGTCGTCTGCCGCAACGAGATGCGGGCGACACCGATCGTGCAGGTGTTCATCGACTGGCTGTTCGCCGAGAAGGCCGGGGATGACGGGCGCGCCGACGCCCCTGTGGCCGGCCGCATCGTCAGCCGTCGCAAGCGTCCGGCGCTCAGGGTGATGGGCGCCAAATCCGCAGGCTGATGCCAGGCTGCGCGCCGCCGCATGCAGGCAGCTCTTTTTGTCGGGCCAGCCTGAAAGCGGGCAGCGTTCCGGCCGATTCGATGCTATGAGGCCTGTCGCGATTGTGGATGGCAGGCAGCGAAGGCGGTGTTGAAACATGGCTAAGACCGATATTGCGCGGCGCGTCTACAATCACACCTGGAAGCTCGATCCTATCGTGCGCAGCCTGCTCGACACGGATTTCTACAAGCTTTTGATGCTGCAGATGATCTGGGGCATGTATCCCAAGGTCGACACCACCTTCTCGCTGATCAACCGCACGACTTCGGTGCGCCTTGCCGACGAGATCGACGAGAGCGAACTGCGCGAACAGCTCGACCATGCCCGCACGCTGCGCTTCTCCAAGAAGGAGATGATCTGGCTCGGCGGTAACAATTTCTACGGCCGCAAGCAGATCTTCGAGCCGGAATTCCTCGCTTGGCTGGAAGGCTTCCGGCTGCCCGAGTACGAGCTGTCGAAGCGCGACGGGCAGTATGAGCTGACCTTCAGCGGGCCGTGGATGTACACCACGCTGTGGGAAATCCCGGCGCTCGCCATCATCAATGAACTTCGATCGCGCGCGGCGATGCGGGCGTTCGGGCCTTTCGCGCTCGACGTGCTCTATGCCCGCGCCAAGTCCAAGATGTGGGCCAAGACCGAGCGGCTGAAGGCGCTGCCCGGCATCCGCATCTCGGACTTCGGCACGCGCCGGCGCCATTCCTTCCTGTGGCAGCGCTGGTGCGTCGAGGCGCTGAAGGAAGGCATCGGCGAAGCGTTCACCGGCACCTCCAACGTGCTTCTGGCCATGGACAACGACCTCGAAGCGCTCGGCACCAACGCACATGAGCTGCCGATGGTGTTCGCCGCCCTCGCCGACTCGGAAAAAGAGCTGAGGCAGTCGCCCTACAAGGTGCTGCAGGACTGGCAGCGTTACTATGGCGGCAATCTGCTGATCGTGCTGCCCGACGCCTTCGGCACTGCCTCCTTCCTGCGCGACGCGCCGGACTGGGTGGCCGACTGGACAGGCTTTCGCCCCGACAGCGCGCCGCCGATCGAAGGCGGCGAGAAAATCCTGTCCTGGTGGCGCGACAAGGGCAAGGATCCCAAGCAGAAGCTGTTGATCTTCTCCGACGGGCTCGAGGTCGAGACCATCGAGGAGACTTATCGCCACTTCAAGGGCAAGGTGCGTATGTCCTTCGGCTGGGGCACCAATCTGACCAATGATTTCGAAGGCTGCGCGCCGACGGAAACCAACAGCCTCGACGCCATATCGCTGGTTTGCAAGGTCACCGAGGCCAATGGCAGGCCAGCGGTCAAGCTTTCCGACAATCCGGCCAAGGCGACCGGCGATGTGAAAGAGATCGAGCGGTATCTCAGGATCTTTGGCGAGAAGGACCGCGTGGAGCAATTGGTCAAGGTGTGAGGGGTGATGGGGCTCCTGGCATCGCCTGCAAAGATGGAAGGATAGCTTGAGTTCCCGCACACCCCCCTCTGTCCTGCCGGACATCTCCCCCGCAAGGCGGGAGATTGGCCGCTTCGACCAGTCCGCCTTTTTCTCCGAAGTTGAAGATTGGCGAAAGCCTGGGCGACATCCGATCTCCCCCCTTGCGGGGGAGATGGCCGGTAGGCCAGAGGGGGGTGTGAAGGATCGCGGCGGCGAAGGTTATCGCCTCTTAAAGACAAGCTTCATCTGCTTATTCGTATCCCTCCCCACCCCCGCCTTCGCGCACGCCTCCGATCGCGGCCACGTCCTGCTCCTGCCGACCGGCTACTATCTGGTCGGCGGCGCATTCGCCGTTGCCGTCAGCTTCCTCGTCCTGGCGCTGCTGCCTGCGGATTTGCTTGACCGCTTCTGGCGACGGCGCCTGCCGTTGTTTGCCCTCAGAGACGCCACCCGCGCCGCCATCAGCCTGCTATCCTTCGCCGGCTTTGCAATTCTCATCGCCGCCGGCCTTTTCGGCAGCCGCGACCCACTTTCCAATCCTCTGCCACTGGTGATCTGGACCCTGTTGTGGGCCGGCCTCACGCTGTTGCAAGGCCTCTTCGGCGACCTCTGGTCATGGCTGAACCCCTGGTATGGACCATGGCGTCTCGCCTCGCGCCTGGTCGGGACCGGGGATCACGGAGCATGGCGCCTGCCCCGATGGGTCGGCTGCTGGCCGGCTGCCATCCTGTTCTTCGCCTTCGCCTGGTTCGAACTCATCGATCCCGCGCCCGACGATCCGGCACGGCTGGCTTTTGCCGCCGGCCTATATTGGCTGTTCTCTTTCCTCGCCATGCTGGCGTTCGGCTATCGCGGCTGGAGCCGCAGCGGTGAATTCCTGACGGTCTTCTTCTCGATGGTGGCGCGCTTTGCTATGGTCGAACGCAGCCAAGATGGCCGGCTTGGCCTGTGCTGGCCCGGCGCCAAGCTGCTGGCCGCGGAGCCCTTGCCGGCCAGCGGCATCGCCTTTCTGCTGCTGGCCTTGTCGTCGGTATCCTTCGACGGCCTGTCGAAGACCTTCTTCTGGCTCGGCCTGTTCGGTATCAACCCGCTCGAATTTCCCGGCCGCACCGCGCTGATCGGCAGCGGCACTTTCGGCCTCGTGCTGACATTCGCGCTGCTGGCCGCGGTGTTCCTGCTTGCCGTCCGGCTCGGCCAGCGTCTTGCCGGCAGCGATCACACTCTCGGCCAGGCCGCAGGCCTGCTGGTGTGGTCGATCGTGCCGATCGCGCTCGCCTATCACGTTGCGCATTATCTGACGGCGCTGCTCGTCGACGGCCAATATGCGCTCGCGGCACTTTCCGATCCGTTCGCGATGGGCTGGAACCTGTTCGACACCGCCGACATGCAGATCGAGACCGGCATCGTTGCGGGGGCGAACTCTGCGTGGTGGCTGTGGAATATCCAGGCCGGCGCCATCATCCTGGGCCATGTGCTCGCCGTCCTCGTCGCTCACGGCTTCGCCTGGCGCCTGCACCCACAGCCCTCCCGCGCGGCACTCAGCCAGCTCCCGCTCACCTTGCTGATGATCGCCTACACCGTCTTCGGCCTCTGGTTGCTTGCCACGCCGACCACAGGGTGAGAAAAGGCGACCAACATACCTTTGGGGAAAGCCCGCTTGCCACGTCGGGGCTTTGGTGATTTAGTTTGTATACATGCGATTTTTTGCCTCGTTACAGCCAGTCAAAACTCAAGAACAGGGGAACTGCCGTGACTGACAAGAATGGGTTTTTCGATCTCTCCAGATCCACGCTCACCCGCCGCACGGCGCTGAAGGGTCTGGCCGCGGGCGCCGGCCTCGGCCTGGCCCCCGGCTTCGTCCGCTATTCCCAGGCGCAGAGCTCGGCGCCGATCAAGATCGGCTTCCAGTCGCACCGCACCGGCATCGGCGCTGCCTACGGCCGCTGGTACGAGAAGACCACGGCTGCCGCGGTCAAGGCGATCAATGCCGCCGGCGGCATCAACGGCCGCCAGGTCGAGGTGATCATCGAGGACGACGGCACCGATCCCGGCCGTGGCGCCGAGGTGGTCGGCAAGTTCGCCACCCAGCACAAGACCGACATCGTCTTCGGCACGCTGTTCTCGCATGTCGTCATCGGCTCGGCGCCCGCCGCCGGCGAAAACAAGATGCCCTATTTCGTCGTCAGCGAAGGCCATCACGT
This sequence comes from Mesorhizobium sp. M0715, assembly GCF_040320355.1. Lineage (NCBI taxonomy): Bacteria > Pseudomonadati > Pseudomonadota > Alphaproteobacteria > Hyphomicrobiales > Phyllobacteriaceae > Mesorhizobium > Mesorhizobium sp. M0715. The sequence continues at coordinate 264,140 of NZ_JAMYPL010000002.1, forward strand.
CGCCTCGACAAAGCTGAACCGCTATGTCTTCCAGCCCGGCATCACCGACGTGAAGAGCCAGATCCAGTCGATGGCGCCGTGGATCGCGGCCAATGCCGGCAAGAAGGTGACGCAGATCTTCCCCGATTTCGCCTTCGGCTACGACCATCGCGACTACCTGCCGCCGGCACTGAAGGCGCAAGGCGCCGAGGTCATCGCGCAGATCGCCATCCCGCCGACGGAATCGTCCTTCACCAAATACTTCCCGCAGATCCCGGCCGAGACCGAGGTGATCTACCACGTCATGGTCGGCCCGGCCGTGCTCACCTTCGTCAAGGAGCTCGGCGAGTTCTACGGCTCCAACCGGCCGCAACTGTTCGGCTTCATCGATTCGCTCGAGGCCACCGACATCAACAGCCCCGGCCTCGAATTCCTCGACGGCAGCCATTTCTGGGAAGGCTCGCCGCGCTATGCCCAGGCCGATGATTCCGAAGCGCAGAAGGCCTATCGCGCTGCTGTCGGCATCGACGACAATGGCGCCGCCGTCGGAGACCCCAAGGACGTCTCCACTGCCGCGCACATGTTCGGCTGCTGGGAGACGCTCTACGTCGTCAAGAAGGCGATGGAAGATGCCGGCTACAAGGGACCGGAAGACCGCGCCAAGCTGGTCGAGGCGACCGAAGCCCTGACCGAATTCGCCGAAGGTGCCGAGCATCCGCAGGGGCCGAAAACCTTCAACGGCAAGATCCACCAGTGCTTTGGCATCCAGAACATCTCCAAGGTCGAGGGCGGCAAGCTCAAGGTCGTGCACAAGACCAAGATCGAGGACGGGCTTTACGAGGCCGAGGGGGATTATACGACGCAGGCGCTGTGAGGCTTAGCTTCAGTAGCGTGAGCGCCAAGGCACCCCCCTCTGTCCTGCCGGACATCTCCCCCGCATGGGGGGAGATCGGCGGTTTGTGCGGCAGCGCCCATCAGCCAGCGTTGATGATTGGCGAAACCAGCGACGACATCCAATCTCCCCCCTTGCGGGGGAGATGCCCGGCAGGGCAGAGGGGGGTGCCTCGCGCATCCGTTGGCGCATAGCCCATGCACTTCGGTCCCCACCTTCTCCTCGCCGCCCTCGAAGGCCTCGTCACATCCGCGGTGCTGGCGCTGACCGCGCTTGGCCTGTCGCTTGTGTTCGGCGTGATGCGGGTGGTCAATGTCGCGCATGGCGAGTTCTTCATGCTGGGCGCGGTGCTCGCCTGGGCGATCACCACGGCCATCGGCGGTCACCCTGTGCTCGGCTTCCTGGCGGCGCTGGTGATTGCGCCGCTGATCGTCGGCGCCATTGCGTTGGTCGCCGAACGGCTGGTGCTGCGCCGGCTCAATTACAATCCGGAAGCCACCATCGTCGCCACCATCGGCATGCTCTACATCATCCAGCAATTGGCGCTGACTTTTTACGGCCCGGAGGCGCGGCCGGTGGAGCCGCCGTTCAGCTATCGCATCCTTTTGCCTTGGTTCGGTTACTCCGGCTACAAACTGTCTGTTATCGCCGCTTCCGCGCTGCTGCTCACCGCGACATGGCTGGTGCTGACCCGCACCAAGATCGGCCTCGTCATGCGCGCCACGCAGTATGACAGCGAAACGGCGCAAGCCTTCGGCATCCCTGTCGGCCGTGTCTATGGCGGCGTCTTCGCGCTTGGGGCCATGCTGGCGGCCATTGCCGCGGTGCTGATCGTGCCGATCAGCCAGGCGCATTATCTGATGGGACAGGATCCGCTGCTGCTCTCCTTCATCGTCGTCATCATCGGCGGCCTCGGCTCGCTGCGCGGCACGGTCGTCGCCGCCGTGCTGATCGGCCTCTCCGACGGCATCATCTCGATGTTCTTCTCGCCGACTTTGGCCAAGATCATCGCAACGCTGCTGGTCGCCATGGTGCTGGTGTTCCGCCCGCAAGGCCTGTTCGGGACGGCATCGCGATGAGCGAAGCTTCGCCGGCAAAAGCCTATGCCTTGCATCTCGGCGTCATCGCGCTGCTCTTCGTGCTGAGCTTCCTTTTGCCGGAGTATTATCACGGCCTGCTCGCCCGCATCATGGTGCTGGCGGTGTTCGCCATGGGCTACAACATGCTGTTCGGCTATGTCGGCCTGCTCAGCCTTGGCCATGCCATGTTCTTCTCCGCCGGTCTCTATGGCGCCGGCCTTGCCGTCATCCAGCTTGGCTGGGGCGTACCAGCGGCATTTGCCGCTGGGATTGCCTGCGGTGCGCTCCTGGCGCTGGTGATCGGCCTGCTGGCGCTGCGCACCACGGGTGTCGCCTTCATGATCGTCACCATGATGTTCGCCCAGGTTTTTTATCTCCTCATTCTTTATTTCGCGACGTGGACTGGCGGTGACCAGGGCATGGTCGTCCCGCAGCCGGCGCGGGTGCTTAGCTTCGGCACGACATCGCTCGAGCTCACCAATCCAACGGTGCGCTACTTGACAGCGCTCGGGCTGTTTTCGATCGTGCTTCTCGTCAAGTTGGCCATGGTCCGCTCCCGCTATGGCCGCGTGCTGGTCGCCATCCGCGAGAACGAGGAGCGGACGAAGATGCTGGGATACGACACTTTCTCCAACAAGCTCGCCGCCGTCGTCATCTCCGGCATCATCTGCGCGGCCTCGGGTGCCGCCTATGCACTGCTGTTCGGCTATGTCGGATCGAGCTTCGCCTCGGTGCAGTATTCGATCCTGCCGCTGCTGTGGGTGCTGCTGGGCGGTGCTGCAACAACGCTCGGGCCGCTGATCGGCACGCTGTTCATGTACTATGTCATTGATATCACCAGCGGCTACACCTCCGCCTATTTGCTGATCGTCGGCATTGCGCTCATCCTTTTGGTGCTGTTCTTCCCCAAAGGAATTCTGGGCAGCATCCGCCAGCGCTGGCTCGGGTGGCTGCCGTGATGCCGCTTTTGACCACCAAGGGCCTGTCGCGCAATTTCGGTGGTCTGCGCGCCGTCGACAATGTCGATTTCGCGCTGATGCCGGGCGAGATCCGCGCCGTGATCGGCCCCAACGGAGCGGGGAAGACCACCTTCGTCAGCCTGGTCAGCGGCCGCATCCAGCCGTCTGCCGGCATGATCGTCTTCGACGGCGCCGACATCACCAATCTGCCAGCCTATGTCAGGGTGCGCAGGGGCATCGCCTACACCTTCCAGCTCACCAGCGTCTATGCCAACCTGTCCGTTTACGCCAACGTCGCGCTGCCCGCGCAACTGACGCTGCGGCATGGCAGCCATTCCAAGAGCGCGATACAGGCCGCTGTCATGTCAGCACTCGAACGCACCGGCCTGGCCGATCGTGCCCACATGCCGGCCGGCCAATTGTCCTACGGCCATCAGCGCCTGCTGGAAGTGGCGATGGGCCTGGCGCTGAAGCCGCGCCTGCTGATCCTCGACGAACCGACGCAAGGCCTGGCCGACTCTGAGATCGACAATTTCATCACGTTGGTGCGCGAGATCGCCAAAAACGCCACCGTGCTTCTGATCGAGCACAACATGCCCGTGGTCATGCAACTGGCCGACCGCATCACCGTCTTCAACGCCGGCAAGATCCTCGCCGAAGGCACGCCCGAAGCAATCCGCGGGAACGTGGCGGTGCAGGAAGCCTATCTGGGGACCGCCCCATGACCGAGACAAACAAGGCCGAGGCGACGTCTCAAGCACTCACCATCTCGGGGCTCGACTGCTTCTATGGCGAGGTCCAGGTGCTCTATGGCCTCGATCTGGTGCTGAACAAGGGCGAGGTGCTGTGCCTGTTCGGCCGCAACGGCGCCGGCAAGACGACGACGCTCAAAGCCATCATGGGGCTGGTTCCCTCGAGCGCCGGCTCGATCAGGCTCGACGGTCAGGAATTGACTCGGCTACCGGCACATGAAGTGCCCAAGGCCGGCGTCGCCTATGTGCCGCAGGGAAGGCGGCTGTTCGCCGAGATGACGGTGGCGGAAAACATCGAGATCGGCCTGATGGCGCGCGGCAAGGGCAAGGCGACGCGTGAAAATGTGCTCGACCTCTTTCCGCTGTTGCGCCAGCGGCTGAGGCAGCGCTCCGGTACGCTGTCCGGCGGCGAGCAGCAGATGCTGGCGATGGCGCGTGCACTCTGCCTCGAACCGCAGGTGCTGTTGCTCGACGAGCCTACCGAAGGGCTGATGCCGTCGATGATCGCCAAGATCCGCGAGACGGTGTCGAAGCTGCGCGATATGGGCGTTTCGACCATCCTGGTTGAACAGCGTGTCGATGCGGTGCTCTCTGTCGCCGACCATGTTGCCTTCATCGAAAACGGCCGCAACCGCGAGACGGTCGATGTCGAGGAATTGCGTGCCGACCCGTCGGCGGTGCGCCGTTATGTCGGCGTGGGCTGATCAGCCGAAGAACAGAAAACCCGTTACCAAAAATGTCGGGATCAGCACCAGGCCCGACCATGCCATATAGCCGAAAAAGCCCGGCATCTTGACGCCGCGATGCCTGGCGATGGCGTAGACCATGAAGTTCGGCGCATTGCCGATATAGGTGTTGGCGCCCATGAACACCGCGCCTGCGGAGATCGCCGCCAAAGTCGAGGCGAATTCCGTCATCAGGTGCCGGGGGTCGCCGCCGGCAAGCTCGAAAAACACCAGATAGGTCGGCGCATTGTCGAGGAAGGATGACAGCGCCCCGGTCAGCCAGAAATAGGCGAGGTCATTGGGCCCTCCCGAGGGCGAAGTGACGAGGGCGACCAGCGGCGCCAGCGCGCCCTCATGGCCGGCCCTCAGGATAGCGACGACCGGCACGATGCAGATGAAGATGCCGGCAAACAATTTGGCCACCTCTGATATCGGACCCCAGTTGAAGCCGTTGGCTTCGCGGTATTCCTTGCGCGAAATGGCAAGTGAAACGAGGGCAAGGGCCAGGATCATGACGTCGCGCACCAGGTTCTGCAGTTCCAGGCTGACCCCGCACACGGAGAAGCTGACGCCCGGCTTCCAGGTTGCCGACAGCAGGATGGCGCCGATCACGCCCGCCAGCAGCGGAAGGTTGGCCAGGCCGCGCAGACGCACCTTGGTATCCGGCGTCGGATCCTTGATCTTCGGCGCGCCGGCCTCGCGCCGGTGCAGGATGATGTCGATGCCCAGGAAGACGGCCAGCACGACGCCGCCGACGAACAGCGTTTCGCGCCAGAGGTTGGCGGTCGTCCAGAAGAAGTCGACGCCTCTGAGGAAACCGACGAACAAAGGCGGGTCACCCAAAGGCGTCAGCGAGCCGCCGATGTTGGACACCAAGAAGATGAAGAAGATCACGACATGGGCGTTGAACGGCCTGTTATCGTTGGCGCGGATGATCGGCCGGATCAGGATCATCGAGGCACCGGTCGTGCCGATCACCGAGGCCAGCAGCGCGCCGACCAGCAGCAGGCCGGCATTCACCAGCGGCGTGCCGTGAATGTTGCCGGCAATGAGAATGCCGCCCGAAATGGTGAACAGCGCAAACAGCAGGATGATGAACGACATGTATTCGGTGAGCAACGCATGCAGCACCGCTTCGGTCGCTGTGGGAACACCGAAGGCAGCCGCCAGCGGCAGGACCACCAGAGCGCCCCAAAGGGCCGCGATCTTGCCGTAGTGATGTTCCCAGGCATGAGGAAACAGCAGCGGACCGGTGGCGATCGACAATAGCAGCCCGGCAAAGGGCAGCGCCCACCACAGCGACATCGAAGCGCCGGGCAGGCCGTGTTCCTCCGCCGCGAAAGCCTGTGCCGGGAACAGCATAGCGGCAATTATCGCAGCGCATGCAGCCAACAGGGGGATCGGATATGAAAAAGGCCCCCTCATCCGGCCGCTATGCGGCCACCTTCTTCCCGTTGGGGAGAAGAGACGAGCTTCGGCGCCGGCAGCCTCCTCTCCCCTCGGGGAGAGGTCGGACTGACCCGAATTGCCCTTCGCAATTCGGCTGGCAATCCGGGTGAGGGGGACCTTCACCGAAGGCGACAATCCTGCCTTTAAACATCGGATCTCTACCTGTTGCCCCACGATCCGTTCAATCCGACAAAGGGTCTTCGAGCGTCACGCCGGCGTCGCGCATGCGCTGCAGCATGGCATGGAGCGAGCCGTTGAGATCGATGCCGCGGCAGGCATCGAGCCGCACTATGGTTTTAAAGCCCTGGCTAACGGCGTCCAGCGCCGAGAAGGCAACGCAGAAATCGGTCGCCAGCCCGACCAGGGTCAGCGTGTCGATGCCGCGCTCCCGGAGGTAGCCGGCAAGGCCGGTCTGTGTCGTGCGATCGTTTTCGAAGAAGGCCGAGTAGCTGTCGATATCAGGCCGGAATCCCTTGCGGATGACGAGTTCGGCCTTGGTCCAGGCGAGGCCGGAATGGAAATCGGAGCCCAAGCTGCCCTGGATGCAGTGGTCCGGCCACAGCGTCTGCTGGCCGTACGGCATCTCGATCATGGTGAAGGGATGCGCGCCCGGATGGCTCGAAGCAAAGCTGGAGTGACCGGCGGGATGCCAGTCCTGCGTCAGCACGACATGGTCGGTTCGCCGGATCAGGTCGTTGACCAGCGGCACGATCTCATCGCCGCCAGCAATCGCCAGCGCGCCGCCCGGACAAAAATCGTTCTGCAGGTCGATGACGACAAGCGCTTCGTCGGCCATGGGCTTTCCTCTTCCGTATGCAGGCTCCAGTGGAAAATGCCGCTGACGCGACCGGACGCAGAAACTTGACCAGATGGCCGGCGGCGTCAACCTCTCGCGACATAACAAATGCGTGCCGGCCGGGTCGCTGCAAACTCCGGCTTTGACAAATCCTGCGGGCTTGATATCATTTGCATACGAATGAATTTCTCGGCTTGAACGCCGGAAATACCGGATTCGGAAAGTTCCTTTTCTGGAAGGCAAAGCGTGATCCGTTACGCGAAACCCACCTCGGTCGACGAAGCGCTCGCTTTGCTTGGCGAGGGCGCCTGGCGCATCCTTGCCGGCGGCACCGATTTCTATCCGGCACAGGGCAGCAAACCCTTCCGCGACAATGTTCTCGACATTAACGGCCTGGGTTCGCTGCGCGGCATTGCCGAGACGAGCGACCATTTCGTCATCGGCGCGCGCACGACCTGGACCGACATCGTCCGCCACCCCTTGCCGCCGGCCTTCGATGCCTTGAAACAGGCGGCGCGCGAGGTCGGCTCGGTGCAGATCCAGAACGTCGCCTCGGTCGCCGGCAATGTCTGCAACGCGTCGCCGGCCGCCGACGGTGTGCCTGCCCTGCTCGTCCTCGATGCCGAGGTCGAGCTGCGCTCGGTGGCAGCCACGCGGCACCTGCCGCTGCAGGACTTCATTCTCGGCAACCGCCGAACGGCTCTGCTGCCCGGTGAGATGGTCACGGCCATCCGCGTGCCGAGACCCGCTGCTACGGGCATGTCGGCTTTCGTCAAGCTCGGCGCGCGCCGTTATCTCGTCATTTCCATTGCCATGGTGGCGGCACGTCTGGTCGTCGAAAACGGCCTTGTCCGGCAAGCGGCGGTCGCCGCCGGCTCCTGCTCGGTGGTGGCCAGGCGGCTGGCCGGCGTCGAAGCCGCGTTGTGCGGGCTGCCGGCGGATGGCGGACTTGCCTTTGCGGTCCTGTCCGCGCCGATGAGCGAACTATCGCCGATCGCCGATGTGCGCGGCAGCGCCGAATACCGGCTCGATGCGGTGCGCGAGATTGTTGCCCGCGCCGTGCTCGCGGCTGTGGGCCGGACGACTGGCGAAGAGGTGGCGGCATGAGCCAAATTCAGCCTGACGCGCGTGAAGCCTTGCCCGATCCGAGCAGTGCCCAGCCAGGCTTCGGCGCTGCGCGCGCCGATATCGTCTTCGAGGTCAACGGCGCCGCCGTCTCGGTCAATGTGCCGCCGCTGCGCCGGCTGTCTCTGGTGCTGCGCGACGAACTGGGGCTGACCGGCACCAAGGTCGGCTGCGATGCCGGCGATTGCGGCGCCTGTACGGTGCTGGTCGACGGCGATCCCGTCTGCGCCTGCCTGATGCCGGCGGCTTCCGCTGCCGGCGCATCGGTGACGACAGTCGAAGGGCTTTCCAACGGCCGGCTGTCGGCGTTGCAGGCCTCTTTCCTCGCCTACGGCGCCGCGCAGTGCGGGATCTGCACGCCCGCCCTGTTGGTTGCGGCGACGGCGTTGCTGGAGAAGAAGGCGAGCCCCACCGAGGTCGAGGTACAGGACGCGCTCGGCGGAATTCTGTGCCGCTGCACCGGCTACCGGAAGATCATTGCCGCAGTGATGGATGCCTCCGTGCAGGCAGTAAGCCTGGATTTCCGCTTGCCTCCATCCGGCCACGCGATCGGCTCCTCGCCGATCCGACTCGACGGCGTGCCGAAGGTCACCGGGGCTGAGAAATTCGGCGGCGATTCCTTCCCCGCCGATGCGCTGGCCGTGCTGGTGGTCCGCTCGCCGCATTATCACGCCGCTTTCGCCTTCGGCGACCTCGACGGCTGGGCGAAACAGCATCCTGGCATCGCCGGGGTCTTCACCGCCGCCGACATTCCGGGAAAGAACTGTTTCGGCGCTATCGGCCCATTCGCCGACCAGCCGGCGCTGGCCGAAGGTTTTACTCGTCTTCGCGGCGAGGCGGTGGCGCTGGTCGCCGGCGAGCGCGAGGCGATCCTCGATCTCGACCTGTCGGATTTTCCTATCCGCTGGAGCGAACTGCCGCATTTTCTGCAACCCGCCGAAGCGCAGGCCGAAGGTGCGGCGCTGATCCATGAAAGTCGGCCGGCGAACCTGCTCACCTCCGGCCTGGTCGAACGCGGCGACCCCGAGACGGCGCTTGCCGGCGCTGCGTTCACCGTGTCCGGCGCCATCGACACCTCCTATGTCGAGCACGCCTATATCGAACCGGAAGCCGGCTATGCCTATCTGGACGGCGACACGCTGGTCGTCGTCGCCTGCACCCAGGCGCCCTATATGGACCGCGACGAGACGGCGAAGGTGCTCGGCCTTGCCGTCGACAAGGTGCGCATCGTGCCGACCGCGACCGGCGGCGGTTTCGGTTCCAAACTCGACGTTTCGTTGCAGCCGCTGATCGGCCTGGTGGCGCTGAAGACGGGGCGGCCGGCGGCACTCGCCTACACCCGCAACGAATCGATGATGTCGACCACCAAGCGCCATCCGGCCGGGATGAAAGCGACCATCGGCGCCGATGCCGACGGCCTTGTCACCGGCATGATCTTCGAAGGTGACTTCAACACCGGCGCCTATGCAAGCTGGGGCCCTACCGTGGCCAACCGCGTGCCGGTGCACGCCTCCGGACCCTACGCGACGCCGAATTACCGCGCCGAAGGCCGCGCCATTCACACGCATGGGCCAATTTCCGGTGCCTTCCGCGGCTTCGGCGTGCCGCAGGCGACGATCATGCAGGAGACGCTCTATGACGAGCTGGCCGGCAAACTCGGCATGGACCGGCTCGACTTCCGCTTAAGGAACTGCCTTCGGAACGGTTCCGAAACGGTTACCGGGCAGCTTCTGGAGTCCGGCGTCGGCATTGCCGAATGCCTCGAATCGCTGCAGCCGCATTGGGTGCGCGCGACGGCTGATGCGGATGCATTCAACAGTGCCAACAGGGATAGAAAGCGCGGCGTTGGCGTCGCGTCCTGCTGGTATGGCTGCGGCAACACTTCGCTGCCCAACCCGTCGACCATCCGGGTTGGCATCGCGGCTTCAGGCGACATCATCCTGCACCAGGGCGCCGTCGATATCGGCCAGGGTTCCAACACCGTCATCACCCAGATCTGCGCCGACGCTCTCGGCCTGCCGTTGGAGAAATTCCAACTGAAGAGCGCCGACACAGCCATCACTCCCGACGCCGGCAAGACCTCGGCCTCGCGCCAGACTTTCGTCACCGGCAAGGCAGCCGAAAAGGCCGGCCGCGCCTTGCGCGAAAAGATCCTGCGATTTGCCAATGTTTCCGAAAACGCAGCCCTGCAACTCGACGGCCCCGCGATCGTCATCCGCGAAGGCGAAGCCACGCGCCGCATCGATCTCGCGACATTGGATGTGGATACCGAAGGCTTCGTCTTCCGTGCTGAGGAGACCTACGATCCGCCGACACTGCCGCTCGATGCCAAAGGACAGGGCAAGCCCTATGCCGTTTACGGCTATGGCGCGCAGATCGCCGAACTGGAGGTCGACCTCAAGCTCGGCACGGTGAAGCTGCTGAAAATCACCGCCGCGCACGATGTCGGCAAGGCGATCAACCCGCTGCTGGCCGAGGGCCAGATCGAAGGCGGTATCGCGCAAGGCATCGGCATGGCGCTGATGGAAGAGTACATCCCCGGCCGCACCGAGAATCTGCACGACTATCTCATCCCGACCATTGGCGACGTGCCGCCGATCGAGACCATTCTCATTGAAGTTCCGGACCCGGAAGGACCCTTCGGTGCCAAGGGTTTGGGCGAGCATGTGCTGATCCCGACGGCACCTGCAATCCTCAATGCCATCCGCCACGCCACCGGCGTCCTGGTCACCAAGATACCGGCGACGCCGACGCGTATCCGCGCTGGCATCCGCGAGAAAGATGGCATCCGCGAAAAGGAGGCACGCCGATGAGCGAGCTTGCCGAACGCTTCGAAACCCATGATCCCGGCGAGAAGCTGGTGGCGGAGAAGATCCGCTGCGATGCCTGTCCGGTGATGTGCTACATCGCGGATGGGCGCACGGGCGCCTGCGACCGCTACGGCAATGTCGGCGGCAGGATCGTGCGGATGGACCCGCTGACGATCCTCGACCATGCGGCCGAGACCGGCGCGGCAATCGTGCCGTTCATTGCCGAAGGCGAGGCCTGGGACGGCGAACTGGTCAACACCGGCCGCCGCTTCGTCACGGCAATCGGCGCCGGCACCACCTATCCCGACTACAAGCCGGCCCCGTTCATCGTCAGCCAGGAAGTCGAAGGCGTCGATCTCGTGACCGTGGTCACCGAAGGCATTTTTTCGTATTGCGGCGTCAAGGTGAAGATCGACACCGACCGTCATATCGGACCCGAAACGGCTGTCGTGCGATCGCAAGGCGAAGCGATCGGCCATGTCACGACGGGAGAATATGGCTCGCAGATGCTGTCGCTGGGCGGTGTGCATCACCTGACCGGCGGCTCCAAGGCCGAGGGCCGCGCCACCTGCGACGCTCTGCTCAATCTGTGCAACCGCAAGCCGGTGGAACTGGCCATCGACGGCGGCGCCACCATAACAGTCGAAGCCGGCAAAGCGCCTGTCATCGACGGCAAGCAGGAACACCGCATGCGCGTCGGCTGCGGCTCGGCGACCATCGGCATGTTCGCCACGCAATGGCGCGGCCTGGTCGACGAGGTGGTGGTGGTCGACGACCACATCACCGGCGTCGTTTCCGAGCACCAGGCTGGCAAGGTTCTGGGCTGGCAGGATACGGGCATCAAGATCATTGGTCGCCGTTCGACGCCGGGCCGCTATTTCAAGGTCTCCGAACCCGGTCTCGGCTGGGGCGGCACCAGCATTTCCGACCCACTGTCGATCCTCGGCGAGTGGAACGCCAAGAAAGGCGCGCGGCCGGGTCTGTCGCTGCTGATGGTGTCGACCACCGGCGAGCAGTTCGCCTATTACGAGCTCGATGACGAGCTGAAACCGGTGCAAAAACCTTTCCCCGAACGGCTGCAAAAGTCGGTCGGCCTGATCGAGGACAATTGCGAGCCGGCTTTGTGCACGGTGCTGTTCATCGGCGGTGCCGGCGGTTCGCTGCGGGCCGGCGTCACCGAAAACCCGGTCAATCTCACCCGCTCGGTTCAGGGCCTGAAGACCTATGTGACGGTCGGCGGCGCGCCGGTCTATGTTTGGCCGGGCGGCGGCATCACGCTGATGGTCGATGTCACACGAGTGCCGGAAGGCGCCTTCGGCTATGTGCCGACGCCGGCGCTGGTGGCCCCGATCGAGTTCACGCTGCGCCGCGACGACTATGTCAGGCTCGGCGGCTACGAGGCCGAGATCCGCGGCGTCGAGGACATTGTCGCAAAAGGCGGTGAGTACCTGAATCCGCGCCGCGGCACCGGCGCCGAAGCCAACAATCCATGGCCGCCACTCGCGCAGCTACGTCGTGCCGGCCCGAACGGGGCCGGGTGATGCAAGGTCCGCAAGCCCATTGGCTGCAGGACGGCAGGCGGCTGCATCTCAACCACGGGCCGATCGACCTGATCGTCGAGGTTTTTGGTGAGGCGGATGAATGCCGCCGAGCCTATGAACAAGCCGTAGCGCGGTTCCAGACGATCCTGATGGAGCTGGTCGAGGAACTCCCCGAATTGCGGCTGCCGGCGTTTTTCCTGGCGCCGCGCACATTCGCCGGCCCGACGGCGCGCCGCATGGAGGCAGCCGTCATGCCCCTGGCGGAATGCTTCATAACACCGATGGCCGCCGTCGCGGGATCGGTAGCCGACGAAATGCTCGCCGCATTGCTTGCCGGTCGCAAGCTCGAGCGCGCCTATGTCAACAATGGCGGCGACTGCGCAATCCATATCGGCAGGGGAAAGTCGATGGGCTTGGCGGTCGCCGGCACCGGCAACGGCATGGCCGACCGGATCACGATCCGCGCGGAAGATGGCGTTCGTGGCGTTGCCACCAGCGGCTGGCGCGGCCGCTCCTTCTCGCTTGGCATTGCCGACGCCGTCACCGTGCTCGCGCGGACCGGCGCCGAGGCAGATGCGGCAGCGACCCTCATTGCCAACGCGGTGGACCTGCCCGGCAATCCCGCCATCAAGCGCATTCCCGCACATGAATTGTCGCCCGACAGCGATCTCGGCGCGCGCCTGGTGACACATGGTGTCGGCACGCTTGCCCTTGGCGAAGTGACGCAGGCGCTGGACAATGGCCTTGCCGTCGCCGAAGATTTTCGCCGGCGCGGCCTCATTGCCGGATCGGCGTTGTTTCTTGGCGGTGAGGCCCGCATCAGTGGCTCGGTTGCGCTTGCCGCGCCCAACAAAAGTTCGAGGGAGGAGGTTGCCCATGCCTGAGTTTCCGATCCGCAAGATCGCGGTGCTGACCGAAGAGATCTTTCACGAGGGCGGGCCGGTGGCCCAGGTGCCGCGCCGCCGCGCCGCCGCCATGGCGCTCGTGAAAAATCCGTTCGCCGGGCGCTATGTCGAGGAGCTGCAGAGCGCCATGGACGATCTCAAGCCGCTCGGCTTGCTGCTCGCCGACCGGCTGATCGCGGCGCTCGGCGGCGACGTCAAGCAGATCGACGGCTACGGCAAAGGCGCCATTGTCGGCGCGGCGGGCGAGTTGGAGCACGGTGCGCTGTGGCATGTGCCCGGCGGCTACGCCATGCGCGAGCGGCTCGGCGACGCCAAGGCGATCGTGCCGTCGGCCAAGAAGGTCGGCGCTTTCGGTTCGAAGCTCGACGTGCCGCTCGGCCACATCAACGCAGCCTATGTGCGCAGCCATTTCGACGCCATGGAAGTCGGCATGTCCGATGGTCCGCGCCCCGACGAGATCCTGTTCTGCCTCGCCATGACCTGTGGCCCCCGCATCCACGATCGCATGGGTGGTCTCGCGGCCGATGACATCAAAGCCTGGGATGGCTTGCGGTGAGCGGCGAGGACAATCTGCTCAAGCTGGTCGAGGTCGAGACCCCGGACGACCAGGATTACCTCCTGCAGGAGCAGGTCGGCTTCATCCTGCGCAAGGCGCATCAGCGCCATGTCGCGATCTTTGCCGCGCATATCGGCGACCTGACGCCGCCGCAATTTGCAGCACTTGCCAAGCTGCGGGACGTCGGCGAGACCTCGCAGAACCAGCTCGGCACGCTGATCGCCATGGATGCGGCGACGGTCAAGGGCGTCATCGACCGGCTGAAGGCGCGCGGCCTGGTCGAGCTTTCCAGGCACGAGGTCGACAAAAGACGGCTTCTGGTCAATCTGACCGCGGCAGGCCGCCATGCGATCGAGCGCCTGATCCCGCTGGCGCGCGAGATCACCCAGGAGACGCTGGCGCCGCTCTCCGCCAAGGAGATCGCCACCTTCATGAAGCTGCTGGTGAAGCTGGCTTAGACCGCCGGGCGCCAAAAAGGCACCCGGCAGGAAGCTTGGCTCAGAGGCCGTTGTCCTTCAGCACTTGGGCGGCGTTTTCCTTGGTGATCTTCTCGGTCGGCAGAGTGATGGTCTTTTCGACCTTCTCGCCGTTGAGGAACTTGATCGCCTGGCGCAGGCCTTCGGCACCGGGAGTGACATAGGTGAAGGTGGCTGTCAGCTCGCCCTTGTTGACCATCTGCACGCCTTCGTTGGGCAGGCCGTCGATGCCGATGAACTTGATGTCCTTTTCGCGGCCGACATCCTTGGCGGCGAGATAGGCACCATAGGCCATCGGATCGTTGTGGCCGTAAACGAGATCGATCTTCTCGTTGCTCTTCAGCGCGTTGGCCATCAGATTATAGGCTTGGTCCTGCTTCCAGTCGCCCGACTGCTGGTCGAGCAGATATTTGATGCCCGGCTCCTTGTCGGTGAATTCGTGGAAGCCGTCGTGGCGGTCATGCGCCGGCTGGGTGCCCATGCCGCCCCAGATCTCGACGACGTTGCCTGAAGCCTTGCCCTTGCCGCCAAGCAGTTCGACGGCATATTCGCCGGCCGCGCGACCGATCAGCGCGTTGTCGCCGCCGACGAACTGCGTGTAGTCCTTGGTGTCGACATTGCGGTCGAGCACGAAGACCGGGATCTTGGCGTCGATCGCCTGCTGCACGACGCCGGTCAGGCCGGCAGATTCCTTCGGTGACACCAACAGCGCATCGACCTCCTGGCGGATCAGGTTCTCGACATCGGCGACCTGCTTTTCGGTCTTGTCCTCGCCGTCGGTGATGATCAGTTCGACCTCGGGATGCTTGGCGGCTTCGGCCAGGATGTCCTTGTTGAACTGCGCGCGCCAGGGCTCGATGGTCGTCACCTGCGAGAAGCCGATCTTCCACTTTTTGTCCTGGGCGAAGGCATTGCCGGTGGTCAGAAGCGCGGTGGTGGTCAGCAGCGCCGCGGTCAGGGCGGCAAGCTTCAGCATGTCACGTCGTTTCATTTTTTGTTTCCTCCGAGATTGAGAGACGGTGTCTCTTGCGACGGCCGCTTTGCCGCGGCCGTTTCCTTGTGCGCCGATTGCCCGCCGGGCAGGCGCAGATAGGCCAGGAGATCACCGGCATTGCGCTCCTGCACGAGCACGGTGCCGATGATGATCATCCCCTTCAGCACCAGCTGAAGGTTCGAATTGATGTTGTGGAGCTGCAGGATGTTGGAGAGCAGGCCGAAGATCAGCACGCCGCAGAAAGTGCCGACGAGGCTGCCGCGCCCGCCCATCAGACTGGTGCCGCCGATGACCACGGCGGCGATGGCATCGAGCTCCAGCCCGGCGCCGGCATCCGGCTTGCCTTGCCGGTACTGTGCGACATAGAGCACGGCGGCGATGCCGGCGAGCAGCCCGGAGACAGCATAGGTAGCGATCTTGACGCGGCCGGCGGCGATGCCGGAGAGGCGCGCCGCCTCCTCGTTGCCGCCGATGGCGTAGACATAGCGGCCGAACGGCGTGAAGCGCAGCACCGCGCCATAGATCAGGATGGCGCCGAGGAAGAACAGGCCCGGCATCGGGATGATGCCGAACACCAGCGAGCGCAGGATCTCGAAATCGGCGGTCGCGTTGGAGCCGGTATAGACCGGCAGCACGGCATTGTTCTGGCCGGCGGTCAGCCGGGCGATGCCGAGCGCCGTCACCATCATCGCCAAGGTGACGATGAAGGGCTGCAGGCGCCCGGCAACGATGATGAAGCCGTTGAGCGCGCCGAACAGCAGGCCGACGCATGGCGCCACCAGCAGCACGCCGAACACGCCGAATTTCGGCTCGATCTGCGGCAGCAGAAACCACAGCGACAGGCAGCACAGGACCACGCCGACGACGGCGGGCGTGACCACCCCACGAATCCCGTCCAGCCTGATCTCGCGGAGGAGATCGGCGCCGGCGCGGGACTTTGCCAGGTTCTGGAAAATGAAGCGGGTGACGACGAAACCGAGGCAAAGCGCCACCAAAGCGACGGTCGGCACGCCCAGCACGACGCCTGGTGTCACGCCTGGAACCGTCAGCAGCATGGCGCAGACCACCGAGCAGATAGCCATCAGCGAGCCGACGGAGAGATCGATGCCGCCGGTGATGATCACAGCCGTCATGCCGGTGGCGATCAGGCCGGTGGTCGACACCTGGCGCAGCACATCGAGCAGATTGCCGTAGGAGAGGAAGATGTTGTTGCCCTTCGAGCTCATCGGCGAGCCGAGCACGCCGATCAGGAAGATGGCGATCAGGCCCCAATAGAGCTTGGTTCGGGACAGGAGTTTCAGGGCAGTCATGCGGCTGGTCTCGATATGGTCCGACGCGGGGCGGCGAGGCGCATGATGGCCTCCTCACTGGCCGCGTCGCGGGAAAGAATGCCTGTCTGGCGGCCATCGGCCATCACCAGGATGCGGTCGGAGAGGTGCAGCAGCTCCGGCAGTTCGGAGCTGATGACGGCGATGGCGAGGCCGTCGCGCGCCAGCCTGAAGATCAGGTCGTAGATCTCGCGCTTGGCGCCGACATCGATGCCGCGCGTCGGCTCGTCGAGCAGCAGCACCCTTGGCCTGGTTGCCAGCCACTTGCCGATGACGACCTTCTGCTGGTTGCCGCCCGACAACGTACCGGCGGGCTGATCGATGTCCCGGCAGCGGATGCCGAGGGCCTCGACCGCCTGCCGCGCCAGCCCCTGCTCGCCGGCCAGCGAGCGGATGCCGAAGCGGGCCAGCGAGCCGACCAGCGGCAGCGCGACATTGTCCGCGATCGAAGCCTGCAGATGCAACCCTTGCGTCTTGCGATCCTCGGTCACCAGCGCGATGCCCAGCCGCCTTGCATCGCGCGGCGAACGGATATCCATGCGCTGGCCGTCGATACGGATTTCGCCGCCGGTGCGGCCATCGCTCGAACCGAAGATCGCTTCCAGGATCTCGGTGCGGCCCGAACCCAGCAGCCCGCCAATGCCAAGGATTTCTCCAGCGGCAAGATCGAAGCCGACGCCGTCGATCACCGTGCGCCAGCCATGCGCATCGGGCTTCGACAGCGACAGGTTTTCGACCGAAAGCACGGTCATGCCAGTGGTGTTGCGCTCTTCCTGGGAGGAAGCAAGCAGGTTGCGGCCGACCATCGCCGAAATGATCGCATCTTCGTCGAGCCTGGCCATCGGCTCGGTCAGCACATGGCGTCCGTCGCGAAACACGGTGACGCGGCCGGCCAGATGCATGACCTCGTCGATGCGGTGCGAGATGTAGACGATGGCGACACCGCTGTCGACAAGCTGGCGGATGATGCGGAACAGCCGCTGGCATTCGGCCGGCGACAGCGCCGAGGTCGGCTCGTCCATGATCAGGATGCGTGCCGACATAGACAGTGCCTTGGCGATCTCGACCAGTTGCTGCTCGCCGACACGCAGGGCGCCGACGCGGGCTTGCGGATCGAGTTCGATGCCGAGCCGCTGCAACAATGTGCCCGCCGCGCGGCTGCTCGCCTTGCGGTCGACGATCAGGCCCGCGATCAGCTTCTCGCGGCCGAGGAAGATGTTGTCGGCGACGCTGAGTTCGGGCACCAGGTTGAGCTCCTGATGAATGATGGCGATGCCGGCATCCTCGGCGTCGCGCACGCCGCCGAAGCTGACCGGGCGGCCATCGACGCTGACCGTGCCGTCATAGCCGGTATAGACGCCGGAGAGGATCTTCATCAGCGTCGACTTGCCGGCGCCGTTCTCGCCCATCAAGGCATGAACCTCGCCGCGACGCAGCTCAAAGCCGACATCGACAAGCGCGGCGATGCCGCCGAAGCTCTTGGAAATGCGCTCGGCACTCAGAACGGTGTCCGACCGATCAGCCGCACCGTGCTCCGGGGACAGGGAATTGCTCTCTTGCATGACAATGGCGGCCTCCCTTCCGTCGTCGTCAATTTCCCGCAAACGCTAATCTAAACGTTTCGATCAAGTCAAGCCGATATAAGGTGCCGGACGTTTGATGCAATTTCGATTCTTGCTTAAAAGGACAGGATTCCGTACGTGTTGGCCAGCAAGGGGTGGCGAAACGTTTCGAAAATGACAGCGTCAGGGCAAAAAAGACACCGCAAATCCACCGCGCCCACCATGCTTCATGTGGCTGAAGCGGCGCGTGTTTCTGTCGCCACCGTTTCGGCGCTGATCAATGGCACGGCGACGGTCAGCCCGGAGCTTAGCCAGCGCATCGAGCAGGCGATCCGCGATATCGGCTACAAGCGCAACGCGATCGCCCGCAGCCTGAAGATGGGCACGACCCGCACCATCGGACTGACCGTGCCGCACATCACCAACCCGTTCTTCACCGATGTCGTCTCGGTCATCCAGCAGGCCTTCGACCGGGCCGGCTATGCCGTCATGCTGTGCTGCACGGACGAGGATTTGAACACCCAGGACGACCAGATCAGGCTGCTGCTCGACCGCATGGTCGACGGGCTGATCGTGGCGCGCGTCGGCGACGGCGCGATCCTCAAGCGGATCGTCGACGACGCCAACGTGCCGGTCGTGCTGCTCGATCGTATCTGCAAAGGCGTCGACACCGATGCCGTGGTACTGGACAACCAGCGCGCGGTGTTCGACGCCATCACCTATCTGATCAATCTCGGCCACCGGCGCATCGGTTACATCACCGGCACCTCGGACATCTCGCCGATGCATGACCGCATGGCGGGATATCGCGAGGCGCTTCACGCCGCCGGCCTGCCGATCGCCGAAGAACTGATCCGCTTCGGCAATTTCCATGAGATCGACGGCTATAACGAAACCATGCAGATGCTTTCCTCGCATGATCGGCCAAGTGCTATCTTCTCGGCCAACAACCCGATGGTGATCGGCACCATGAAGGCGATCCGCGACATCGGCCTGTCCTGCCCGGAAGACATTTCGGTCGCCTGCTTCGACGACTTTCCATGGTCCGACGTGTTCCAGCCGCAGTTGACCACGGTGGCCCAGCCGGTGCAGGCGATCGGAGAACAGGCGGCCAATCTGCTTCTCGACCGTCTCGCCGGCAACAGGGACGCGCCGCCGCGCAAGCTTTTGCTCAAGGGCCGGCTGATGATCCGCAATTCATGCCGTCCGCTCGGCGCGATTGCGCAGAGCGTGAGCGCGTAGCCTTCCCCCGGCGTAAGTCGTACCAGGATTTGTCAGGCCGCCTGCGACAAGGATTTGTGCGCCTCGGCCAGGATCTCGAACGATCGCACCCGCGCCGCATGATCAAAAATCTGCGCGGTGACCATCAGTTCGTCGGCGCCGGTGCGGCGCACGAAGGCATCGATGCCTTGCCGCACCGTTTCCGGGGAGCCTACGACGGCGCAGGACAATGCCTGGCCGAGCATTGTCTTTGCCATCGGATCGAGATCGCGGTCATAGTTCTCGACAGGTGGCGGCAGCCGGCCGGCCCGACCGGTGCGCAGATTGACGAAAGCCTGTTGCAGCGAGGTGAACAACAAACGGGCCTCCGCATCGGTGGGCGCGGCGAAGACATTGAGGCCAAGCATGACATGCGGCTTGTCGAGCTGCTCGGACGGCTGGAAGCGCGAGCGGTAGACATCCAGCGCGTGATCCAGCTCCGCCGGCGCGAAATGCGAAGCGAAGGCGTAGGGCAGGCCGAGCATGGCGGCGAGCTGCGCGCCGTAGAGGCTGGAGCCAAGGATCCAGACCGGCACGTCCTGGCCTTCGCCGGGCACGGCTCGGATGCGCTGGCCCTCCTCGGCCGGCTGGAAATAGCCCATCAGCTCGACGACATCCTGAGGGAAATTGTCGACCCCGGCCTCGAGATTGCGGCGCAAGGCACGGGCGGTGCCCATGTCGGTGCCGGGCGCCCGGCCGATGCCGAGATCGATGCGGCCCGGATGCAAGGCGGCCAGCGTGCCGAACTGCTCGGCAATCACCAGCGGCGAATGGTTGGGCAGCATGATACCGCCGGCGCCGACGCGAATGGTCTTGGTGCCGCCGGCGACATGGGCAATGACGACGGCTGTGGCCGCGCTGGCGATACCCGGCATGTTGTGATGCTCGGCCAGCCAGAAACGCTTGTAGCCCAGGCGCTCGGCATGGCGGGCAAGATCGAGCGAGTTGGCCAGCGACTGCGAGGCATCGCTGCCTTCGACGATCGGCGACAGGTCGAGAACGGAAAGAGCGGTCATGGGTGGGATCCTGTGTCAGGACCGCATGTAGGAAGCATCCGGCGGCGCCGCAAATTCAAAAATATTGATCAGCCTTTGACAGCTTCGGGGTCGGCGATGTCGTCCTCCTCGACGACAACCGCGTGCTGCGCGGAGAGAAAATTGCCGACATGGCTAAGCCCGTCGAAATGATCGCAGAATACCTTGATGACGACCAGCAGCGGCACCGCCATCAGGGCGCCGACGAAGCCCCACAGCCATGACCAGAAGGCGATGGCGATCAAGATCGCCACGGCGTTGATCTCCAGGCGCCGGCCGACCACCATCGGCGTCACGAACTGGCCTTCGACGATGTCGCACAAGATCACGAAGGCCGGCGCCAGAAGCGCGTAGAAGATGGTATCGAAGCTGATCAACGCCATGACCGTGACAAGCGCAATGGTGATCAGCGCTCCGACATAGGGCAAGAAGTTGAGCAACGCCGCGGCGGCTCCCCAGACCAGCGGATTGGGCATGCCAAGCGCCCACAGACCGAGAGCGATGACTGTGCCAAGGCCGGCATTGATGATGGTGACGGTGAGCAGATAGTGCGAGATTTCGCGCTCGACGTCATAGACGACGCGCAACGCCCGTTTCTTTTCGCTGAGGCGGGCGAAGGACTGGATGATCTTTTCATAAAACATCGTGCCGGAGGCGAGCAGGAACAGCGACAGCACGAAGATGATGGTCAGGCCTGTTCCCGCCGACAGGATGTTGCTGGCGGCCGCCGACAGGATGCCGGACTGCGCCACCGCCACCCTCTGAATGCCCGGCTCCTGCGAAGTCTGGGTCAGCTGTTCGATCTGATGCGAAATCTGCATGATCTTCTCGAGCGGGCGGCGCAATTGTGCCAGCCGTTCGGCAAGTTGCTGGCCTATCGAAGAGGTGTTGTTGATGAGGTCGATGATCGGTCCGCTGAGCAGGTAGCCTACGCTGGCAAAGATGCAGATCGACACCAGCACCAGAAGGGTCGCCGAAATCACTTCGGAGATGCCGTGCCTGCGCAGGAGCCTAACGATCGGCGTCAGCGTCAGCGCCAGCAGGAAAGCCAGAATGACCGGCATGAAGAAAGCGCGAGCGAAGTAGAGTGCATAGATGGCCATGAACAGGAAAATGCCGACGAGCAGCGAACGCATCAGATGCGTGTCGGCGCGGGCCGCAACGCGCGAATCCGATTCGTCGGCGACGGCGTGAGCCAAGGCAGCGGGTTCGGTTTTCATGCTCACCCTCGAGCCGGCGCCCTCGGCGATCGGCTATTGCCTGCATGAACGCAGAGTTATGGGCGCAGGTTCCATGAGCCGGCTTCCGGAATGAGGCCGCTCGCACCGGACTCCGGGTCAGGCGACCGGCGCTGCCGGTGCCGGCTCAGCCTTGGCTGTTTCCTTGCGTACGATTGGCGCCACCCTGGTGCCGTAGAGTTCGATCGCCTTCATGATCTTGGCATGCGGCATGGTGCCGATCGCCATCTGCAGCAGGAAGCGGTCGTTTTTGAAGATCTTGTGCTGGGCGACGATCTTCTCAGCCACTTGCTCGGGGCCGCCGACGAACAAGGCCCCGTTCGGGCCGCGCGACTGGTCGAAATGCGCTTGGGATGTCGGACCCCAGCCGCGCTCGCGGCCGATGCGGTTCATCACCTCCGCCTGCGGGCCGTAAAAATCGTCGGCCGCCTGCTCGGTCGTCTCGGCGATGAAGCCGTGCACGTTGATGCTGGTGGCGAGGCCCGCCAGATCACTACCGGCGCGCTTGGCGGCTTCGCGGTAGAGATCGAACAGCGGCGCGAAACGCGCCGGCTCGCCGCCAATGATGGCGAGCGCCAGCGGCAGGCCGAGTGCGCCAGCGCGGGCGGCAGACTGCGGCGTGCCGCCAATGGCGATCCAGACCGGCAGCCTGTCCTGGAAGGGCCGGGGATAAACGCCGCGATCGTTGATCGGCGCGCGCAGATTGCCCGACCAGGTGACCTTCACGCTGTCGCGGATGGCAAGCAGCAGATCGAGCTTTTCGGCGAACAGCTCGTCATAATCCTCGAGGTTGTAACCGAACAGCGGGAAGGATTCGATGAACGAGCCGCGCCCGGCCATGATCTCGGCGCGGCCGCCCGACAGAAGATCGAGCGTGGCGAATTGCTGGAAAACGCGCACCGGGTCGTCGGAGGACAGAACGGTGACCGCGCTGGTCAGCTTGATGCGCTTCGAACGCTCGGCCGCCGCGGCCAAGGCCACGACCGGTGCGGAGGCGGCATAGTCGGGCCGGTGATGCTCGCCGAGGCCGAAGACGTCGAGGCCGACCTGGTCGGCCAGTTCGACCTCCTCGATCAGGTTGCGCAGCCGCTCATGCGGGCCGATTGCGCCGGGGCCCGGCTGCGGGCTGACGTCGGCGAAGGTGTAGAGACCGAGTTCCATCTAATGTCATCCTGATGTTGGAATTTGCCGCTAGACGTAGCCATCCGCCAACCTCGCTGCCAGAGGGGCGACGGTGAACAGTGCATGTCGTTTTCGACTCTATCTCTTCGTCGCAATTCCCAAGGGAAAGCGCTGCGCGCTTTCCCGGGAAAACCGCTTCACACTTCTCCTGGAATTGCTCCAAAGGCGTCTCCCGGCTGCAACAGCCGACAATTTCATGGCTGCCATGCCGTTTTGGCGCTTGAACTCTCGGTTTTCGCGCGTATGTAAGCGTCGCGAATTGACTTCAGGGAAGTGGACTTGGCTATCTACAGGGAAAAAGACGTTTTCGAGCGGCGCAACGCCGCAAACGAGGCAAAGAAGGCGCTCCTCGAGCGCTTCAAGGCAAAGCCGGCGGCGGATGATCCCGCAGTGCTGGCGCGGCAGGCTGAACGCAAGGCTATCCTTGCGGCTCGCGAAATCCGCGAGGCCGAAAAGGCCCGGCTGAAGCAGGAGAAGCTGGCACGCGAAGCGGTCGAGAAGGCCGAGCGCGAGGCAGCAGCCGAAGCGGCACGTATCGCCGCCGAGGAAGCTGCACAGGCTGAGGCCAAGATTCGGGAATCCGAAGAGAACGAGCGCATCGCCCGTTTTCTGGCCGATGAAGCCGAGCGCAAGGCCAAGCGTGACGCGCGTTATGCGGCACGCAAGCAGCGCACCGGCAGGACGCCGCCGGGCTTCTCGGCCCGCTAGCCTCCAGGCTACGAAGCAATCGGCTTCGAGAATCAGGGTCGCCTCGCAGCGGCCCTGATTGTGTTTGTCCCATGCATGTCGCCCATAAGTGGTCCCGGTTTTGGGAGGACGACATGCATAAAACAAGAAGCGCTATCGGTCAGGCGGCGAACTTCAATCCCATGATGCCGCAGACAATGAGCGCGATGCAGGCCAGCCTGATCGCGGTGGCTGGTTCGCCGAGCAGCCAGATGCCGAGCAGTGCCGTACCGACGGTGCCGATGCCGGTCCACACCGCATAGGCGGTGCCGACGGGCAGCGCCTTCAGCGCCAGGCCGAGCAGAGTGAGGCTGACGACCATCGAGGCAACGGTCAGCACGGTCGGCACCAGCTTCGAGAAGCCATCGGTGTATTTGAGGCCGATTGCCCAGCCGATCTCGAACAGGCCGGCGAAAAAGAGAAGAATCCACGACATCGACAACGCTCCATCAGAGCATCGGGCCGAAAAGCGATTTTCGGCGTCCGACGATCAGTCAAACAATGGCGGGTCGTCCCGTCCGGATTTTGGGGAAGCGCGAGGTCGTCCCCGCCACGCCAATATAGGAATTTCGAGCGCTCGATCAACAACGACCGGCAACAGCGCTGCCGGTCGCAATCCCATTTCGAAGCAAATCGGCCGGACTTACTTGTCCTTGAGCTTCATCGCCTTCACCGGCGGCGCCTTCAGGGCCGGAGCCGGGGCGGGCTTCTTGGCGTCCTTCTTCGGCTTGCGGGCTTCCTTGCCTGCCTTCATCGCACCTTTAGCCATGATTCGTTCCTCCTGATGTGGGAAGCGAAGTGAAACAAGAGAACCGCCGGACTGCAAGGGGTTAGCGACTGCTGCCGCCGTCAGCGGCTCGCTTTCAACCGGTTTCTAATTTGCTCGTAAACCATGGCGGTCCATGCCATGGTTGTCTTCGCACTGCAGCATCAACCCGTGCCTCCGCCCGGTGATCGTCAGGCAGGCCGTCAGGACGACAATGCGAATTCACATCGGCTGCGAGATGAGCTTCGACTTTCCGCAGGAAACGCCGCTCATCGCAATGCTGAATGTCCACTATTCGCGTGCCTCCGATCTCGAGCGGCCGGATTTCCTGATCTCCAACCCGCCGGTGCCGATCGAAAGCTATCGCGACAGTTTCGGCAACTGGTGCAACCGGTTCGTTGCGCCGCCCGGGCGTTTCACCTTCGGCACCGACGCGGTGATCCGCGATCCCGGCACTTTCGAGATGGGCGACCTGATGGCCTGGCAGCACGAGGTGCGCGATCTGCCGGCGGACACGCTGCTGTTTCTGCTGCCCAGCCGTTTTTGCGAAAGCGACCTTCTGGCTGATGAAGCGTGGCGGCTGTTCGGCAACACGCCGCTGGGCATTCCGCGCGTGCAGGCGGTCTGCGACTTCGTCCACAATCACATCGTCTTCAACTACGGCAATGCTCGGCCGACACGCACCGCCGCGGAAGCCTATCGCGAACAGAGCGGCGTGTGCCGCGACTATGCGCATCTCGCGGTCACCTTCTGCCGGGCACTCAACATCCCGACGCGCTATTGCACCGGCTACATCAGCGACATCGGTATGCCGAAACCATGGGCGAGCATGGATTTCTGCGCCTGGATGGAAGTCTATCTCGGCGGCCGCTGGCATGTCTTCGACCCGCGCAACAATGCACCGCGCATCGGCCGCATCCTGATCGCCTCCGGCCGCGACGCCGCCGACGTTCCGTTGACCCATATATTCGGGCCGGGAACGCTTGCCGGCTTCAAGGTGTGGACCAGCGAGATCATCGAGTAGTCGTTCTGCCTACCAGTCTCTAACGACAAACCTCTTTAACGACCGCCGTTTTTGAACGAGCCAGCGGTTCACACGTTGTGGTGGCTGTGGAGCTTCTTCCATCTGACCATTAGACTGGGTGTGCATCGAATGGGGACAGCACCATGGCCGGGCACGGCGGCTCAAAAAAGGTGATCTACGCGGCGCTCGCCGGCAATTTCGCCATCGCGCTGACCAAGTTCGCCGCCGCCGCCTTTACCGGCAGTTCGGCGATGCTGTCGGAGGGCGTGCATTCGCTGGTCGATACCGGCAATGGCGGCCTGCTGCTCTACGGCATGCACCGTGCCGCCCGCCCGGCCGACCGGACGCATCCCCTCGGTCACGGCCGGGAACTCTACTTCTGGAGCTTCATCGTCGCGCTCCTCGTCTTCGCGCTGGGCGCCGGCGTGTCGTTCTACGAAGGCGTGATCCATATGATGGCGCCGGAGCCGGTCGCCAACGCCGAGGTGACCTACATCGTGCTCGGCCTTTCCTTCCTGTTCGAAGGCAGTTCGTGGTGGGTGGCGCTGAAAGAGTTCCGCCAGCAGAAGGGCAAGCAGGGCTGGCTGCGGGCGGTGCAGTCGAGCAAGGACCCGAGCGTCTACACCGTGCTGTTCGAGGACAGCGCAGCACTTCTCGGCCTGATCGTCGCGTTCGCCGGCATCCTGGCGGCGGAAGTTCTGGAGATGCCGGAACTCGACGGCGCCGCCTCCATCGGCATTGGGCTGATCCTGGGCGCGACGGCAATCTTCCTGGCCCGCGAAAGCAAGGGCCTGCTGATCGGCGAGCCGGCCTCGCTCGAGGTCCAGAGACAGGTGCTGACGATCGCCCAGCAGGATCCGGCGGTGCAGCGGGCGAACGGCGTGCTGACCGTCCATATGGGGCCGGCAGAGATCGTCGCCGGGCTCAGCATCGAGTTCGAGGACCATTTGACGGCGCCCGAGATCGAAGCTTGCGTCGAGCGCCTGGAGGCGCAGCTGAAGAAGGAGATGCCGGAGATCACGCGGCTGTTCGTCAAGCCGCAGACGTCAGGCACCTGGGAGCAGCGGCGCAGGCTGATCGAGAACGCATCCGATCCGACCCTGGACTAGCGGCGCGCCATTGCCTCACGGCCTTGCCCCGCTAGATTGAAGGGACTTTGGAGGAACGAAGATGAGAATAGACGGCGGCTGTCATTGTGGCGCCATCACCTACGAGGCGGAGGTCGACCCGGAGAACACCGGAATCTGCCACTGCACCGATTGCCAACAACTGACCGGAACGGCTTTTCGCGTGACCGTGGGCGCGCCGGAAGGCCACTACCGGATCACCAAGGGTGCGCCAAAGGTCTATATCAAGACAGGATCGAGCGGCGACAAGCGCGCGCAGGGCTTTTGCGGCGAGTGCGGCTCGCATCTCTACGCGACATCGGTTGGCGACGGGCCGAAGGTTTATGGCATCCGGGTCGGCACGGCGCGGCAACGTGAACAGCTGGTCCCGAGACGGCAAAGCTGGCACCGCTCGGCGCTGCCCTGGTTGCCGGAATTCCCGGGTATGACGACCAAGGAAGAGCAGTAGGGCGGATCCGGCGCTGCTGCTCAGTCGTCGCCTTCGACGACCCTCAGCCTGAGCTGCCCGGTTTTCGAATCGGCAACGCGCGCGCCAGTATCGACTTTCGCGGCGGGAGCCCGTGACGCTGCGTCCGCGGCGGCATCGCCGTCGGGCTGCGCGCCGAACTCCAGCGCTTCGATCTTCTGGCCGCGCTTGGTGACCTTCGACGTCGAAACCAGGATGTCGTCGATGTCCTTGGCCGACTGGCCGAAATGGACCTGCAGCTTGCGCACCCGCTCATCGACACGCGCGACATCCTCCATCAGCCGAATGACCTCGCCCTGGATCAGATGCGCCTGTTCGCGCATGCGGGCATCCTTGAGGATCGCCTGGATGACCTGGATCGACAGCATCAGCAGCGACGGCGAGACGATGACGATTCGGGCACGGTGCGCCTTATGGACGATCGCCTCGAAATTCTCGTGGATCTCGGCGAACACCGATTCCGACGGCACGAACATGAAGGCCGTGTCCTGCGTCTCGCCCTGGATCAGGTATTTTTCCGAGATATCGCGGACATGGATCTCGATGTCGCGGCGGAAGGCCTGCGAGGCGGCCTTCTGCAGGTCGGCGCCGTCGGCGGCGCGGATGGCATTCCAGGCCTCGAGCGGAAACTTGGCGTCGATGGCCAGCGACGGCGCGCCGTTCGGCATCTTCACCAGGCAGTCGGGACGGCTGCCGTTCGACAGCGTCGCCTGGAATTCATAGGCGCCATGCGGCAGGCCGTCGGCAACGATCGCCTCCATGCGCGACTGGCCGAAAGCACCGCGCGTCTGCTTGTTGGAGAGGATCGCCTGCAGCTGCACGACCTGGCCGGCGAGCGACTGGATGTTGCCCTGCGCGACATCGATGATAGCCAGCCGCTCCTGCAACTTGGCCAGGCTCTCATGCGTGGATTTGGTCTGCTCGGTCATGGTCTGGCCGAGCCGGCCGGTCATCGCGTCCAGGCGCTGGCCGATCGATTGCGTCAGCTCCGCCTGCCGTGCGCCGAACACTTCCGCAATGGCGCCCATGCGACCCTGCATTTCGGCCTGGCTTTGCAGAATTCCGGCCATCCGCGCCTCGGCATCGCGGGCATGATCGGCGGCTTCCGCAGCCGCCACGGCGCGCGCCTTCGCCGACCGCCACAGCGCAACGACCAGCGCCACGAACAGGGCCAGAAACAGCAAAGCGCCGAAGGCCAGCGCATGGCCGAGCGTGATGGTTGTGGCGCCAAGCCGGGCGACAGGCTCCGAAAGGATGGTGCTCAAATCATTCATGTGGACAGCATAGACGATTCGCCGCGATAGCACAGATCAAAACGTGAACGAGCCTCATGCCAACCGGTTGACGCTTTTCGCTGGAGGTCTTACGTGGAACGCCATGCCGATCAAGCCGCTCATCATCCTTCCCGACCCCATCCTGCGCCAGGTTTCCCAACCGGTGGAGCGTGTCGACGCGCCCCTGCGCAAATTAGCCGACGACATGCTGGCGACCATGTATGACGCACCGGGCATCGGTCTGGCGGCAATCCAGATCGGCGAGCCGCTGCGCTTGCTGGTGATCGATCTCGCCAAGGAAGACGAGACGCCGGCGCCGCATGTCTTCATCAATCCGGAAATCCTGGAGAGCGCCGATGCGCGCTCCGTCTACGAGGAAGGCTGCCTGTCGATCCCGGATTATTACGCCGAGGTCGAACGCCCGGCCGCCGTACGGGTCAAGTATCTCGACCGCGACGGCAAGCTGCAGGAGATGGAGGCCGAGGGCCTGATGGCCACCTGCCTGCAGCATGAGATCGACCACCTCAATGGCGTCCTGTTCATCGACCACATCTCGAAGCTGAAGCGCGACATGGTGGTGAAGAAATTCAAGAAGCTCGCCAAGGACAAAGTGCCGGGCAAGCTGGTGGGATAGGGCATGCTCTGTCGGAGCACGGCCCCTCCGATCAGCCTCGGCGGTTCAGCTTCACGAACCTTCGATTGAAAATACCGACTTGCTGTGATATCAGTGATATCACGTAGGAGGTGTCTATGGGTGACATGCTGATCCGTGGGATCAATCCGGAATTGAAACGGCGTCTCGAGGAAAGTGCGCGGCTGAACAGGCGCAGCCTTTCGGAGGAAGCGGTCGTCTTGATACAGAAGGGTTTTGCAACACAATTTGCTGGCGCCGAAAAAGTCGGCGATCGCCTCTATTCGCTCGTCGGCGATGATCGTTTCACAAGCGACGAGATTCAGGAAATAGCGAGGTCGCGAAGTGAGGCCGATCGTGGGCCGCCTGATTTCCGTTGACCGAAATGATTATACTGGACACCAACGTCATATCGGACGTGCTATCGCGGCAACGGAGCAAAAACGTTCTCAACTGGTTGAATGGCCAAGAGCCTGCGACCCTTTTCCTCTCCACCATTGTTTTTGCAGAGCTCTATTTCGGAGCCTACCTCGTTCAGGAGGCCATCCGGCGAGATGGTCTTCTCCAAAGCATTTCGAGGATCCGGGGCGAATTTTCGGGTCGGATCCTGGTTTTTGGGGATCTGCCCGCAGAACACTATGGCCGCATTGCCGCGGCAAGACGACTCGCTGGCAGACCTGTCGAAACCAAGGACGCGATGATAGCTGCGATCTGCCAGGTGCACGACGCCACGCTTGCCACCCGCAACGTTCGAGACTTCGACGGACTTGACCTGAAGCTGGTAAACCCGTTTGAAGCCTGAGCTGACTTCCCGGCGCAGGTAGAGAGAAGGTCTCGGAAGAAAAATGCCCCTTCGCGTCATCTTCATGGGCACGCCGGAGTTTTCGGTGCCGACTTTGCGCGCGATCGCCGAGGCTGGCCATGAGATATCAGTCGTCTATACCCAGCCGCCGCGCGCTGCCGGACGGCGCGGGCTGGAGCTGACACCGTCGCCGGTGCAGCGCGAGGCGGAGCGACTGGGCATCGAGGTGCGAGCGCCGGTTTCGCTCAAAGGCGAGGCCGAGCAGACCGCCTTCCGTGCCTTGCGGGCCGACGTCGCCGTGGTCGTCGCCTATGGCTTGCTGCTGCCGAAGGCGGTTCTGGAGGCGACCCGGCTCGGCTGCATCAACGGCCATGCCTCGCTTCTGCCGCGCTGGCGCGGTGCCGCGCCTATCCAGCGCGCCATCATGGCCGGCGACCTGGAAAGCGGCATGATGGTGATGCGCATGGAAGAGGGGCTGGACACCGGCCCGGTCGGGCTGATTGAAAAATGCGCCATCGAACCCGATATGACAGCCGGCGATTTGCATGATCGGTTGATGAGCGTCGGTGCTGCCTTGATGGTGGAAGCGCTGGCGCGGTTGGAAGGGAACACCCTGACATTCACCACACAAGCTGTGGAGGGGGTGACCTACGCCAAGAAAATCGATAAATCCGAGACTCGCGTGGACTGGACTCGCTCAGCAAGTGAGGTCCACAATCATATTCGCGGCCTGTCGCCCTTTCCCGGCGCCTGGTCGGAGATAGGAATTGGCGGCCGCCGGGAGCGGCTGAAACTGCTTCGCTCGACGCTGTCGCAAGGCCTGTCGCTTTGGGAAGAGTTGGGCGAGTCGGGAGGAATTCTCGATGACCGGCTGACGGTCGCCTGCGGGGCAGGCGCGATCAGGCTGGTCGAAGTTCAACGGGCGGGCGGAAAGCCCGCTGCCGCGTCGGAATTCCTGCGCGGGGCCAAGATCGAAAAAGGACTGAAATTCTCATGAGCATGATGTCGATACGCGCGGCAACGCCGCGGGATCGCGAGGCCATCCGCCTCGTCGAGGAACACGCTTTCGGCCAGCAGGCGGAGGCCGGTCTGGTCGACGCGCTGGTGACTGGCGGCAACGCTGTTGCCGAACTGGTGGCGGAAGAGGACGGTCAGGTGGTCGGCCACATCCTGTTTTCGCGGCTGTTCGTCCAGGATGGCGGCAAGACCTTCGCCGCCGTGGCGCTCGCGCCGCTGGCGGTGGAGCCCTCGTTCCATGGCAGCGGCATCGGCGGCGCGCTGATCCGCGAGGCGCATATCCGCCTCAGGGATGCCGGCGAAACGCTGGCCGTGGTGCTCGGCGACCCCACCTATTACGGGCGTTTCGGATATAGCCACACGCGTGCCGAGAACTTCGAGAGCGAATACCAGGGCGAAGCGCTGCAGGCGCTGGCTTGGGGCGACGCGCCTGACGCCGGCAGGCTGGTATACGCCTCCGCCTTCACCGCTCTCGCCGCCTAGAACAGTCCACCGTTTCATGGAAACGGCGAACTGCTCTACCTCTTTGTTTGAACGCAATTCCGAACGGAAAACCGTTTCACACTTTTCCTGGAATTGCCCGAGGCGAGAGCTCTAGTCGCAAATGCCGCGTTTTCGCCTCGACATCGAATATGATGGCAGCCTGTTTGCCGGCTGGCAGCACCAGGCGGATCAGCCTTCGGTGCAACAGGCGATCGAGCGGGCGATCGAAAAATTCTGCGGCGAAGCGATCAGGCTGCGCGCCGCCGGCCGCACCGATGCCGGCGTGCATGCGACAGCGCAGGTGGCGCATGTCGATCTCGTCAAGGCGTGGCCGGGCGACAAGGTGCGCGATGCCGTCAACGCCCATCTGCAGGCGGCCGGGGCGCGCATCGCCATCTTGAAAGCGACGGTCGTTTCCGACAGCTTCGACGCCCGCTTCTCGGCCATCGGCCGCCACTATCTCTACCGCATCCTAAACCGCCGTGCCCCGGCCGCGCTCGACAAGGGCAAGGTGTGGTGGGTGCCGAAGCGGCTCGACGCCGGCGCCATGCACGAAGCGGCGAAAGTCCTGCTCGGACGGCATGACTTCACCACCTTCCGCTCGACCCAGTGCCAGGCCAACAGCCCGATCAGGACGCTGGAACGGCTCGATGTGAGCCGACAGGGCGACATAGTCGAGGTCAGGGCTTCGGCGCGCTCGTTCCTGCACAACCAGGTGCGTTCGATGGTCGGCTCACTGAAGCGCGTCGGCGACGGCGGCTGGAGCGCGGCCGACCTGAAAACGGCGCTCGAGGCGCACGACCGCGCCGCCTGCGGCCAGGTGGCGCCGCCCGACGGGCTGTTTCTCACCGGTGTCGATTATCCAGTCGAGACGAGCCCGGACAGGCTCTGAACTCCGACATCGTCCGGCACGGTGATGCCGAGCAGCGTCTGCAGGCCGAACAGCACCAGCAGCGAGGCGATGAACATGCCGACGAAAACGGCGGTGCCGACCGATGCGCCCCTGCCGATCGTGGCGTTGGTCATGCGCCAGGTCAGCACCATCGACAGGGCAAACAGGAACAGCGACACAAGGCTCGCAGCCTGGCTTGCGGACGACAGGAAAAGCCGGATCAGCGCCGAGGGCAGCATCAGCCAGGCGGTGATGGCCGAAGCCCAGTTGCTGGCGACGACGTAGTGGACGAAGCGGCCGCCGATGCCGGCGCGCGGCGCGATCAAAGCGAGCGCAACCAGCGGCAGCACCCAGGAGCCGATGTCGACCGTCGCCAGGCGCACCAGCATGCTGAAGCGCCCCGCGAAGGCGTCGGGATCGCCGATTTCGTTGGCGATGCCGACCCAGCCGACGATCAGCGCCGGTGCTGCAACGACAATGGCGAAGAAGGAATTCCAGAAGCCGTCGGCCGATAGGTCGAGCAGGCGCAGGCCGTCGACCTTGCCGAGCATCAATCGCCAGGCGCCCGTCAGCGAAGCTTGGGTTTCGTCCGCCGAAAGCATGCTGTTCAGCCCTGTCCGAACCAGTCTTCTATGAAGCGCTGGTAAATTTGCGTCAGCGTTTCGAGATCGGCAATGGCGACGCGCTCGTCGACCATGTGCATTGTCTTGCCGACCAGCCCGAACTCGACCACCGGACAATAGTCCTTGATGAAACGCGCGTCGGACGTTCCACCGGAGGTGGACAGCGTCGGCTCCTTGCCGACCGCCGACTTGATCGAGCCGCGCAGCGTTTCGATAAGCCTGTCGTCGCGCGTCAGAAAGACATGGCTAGGCCGGTCGCGCCAGACGAGCTCGTAGTCGACCGGCGTCTTCTTGCCCTGCCGGTACTTCTTGCGCCTGGCCGCCTGGTCGAGCCGGTTGTGGATCTCGGCCTGCAGGGTCTCGTCCGTCCAGGTGTCGTTGAAGCGGATGTTGAAGGTCGCGGTCGCTTTGGCCGCAATGACATTGGTGGCGGGGTTGCCTACATCGATGGAGGTGATCTCCAGATTGGTCGGCTGGAAATCCCTGGTTCCCTTGTCGAAAACCGGATGCAGCAAGGCGTCGACCAGGCTCATCAGCCCGCGCACCGGATTGTCGGCAAGCAGGGGATAGGCGACATGGCCCTGGCGGCCATTGACGGTGACGGCGCCGGACATCGAGCCGCGGCGGCCGATCTTGATCATGTCGCCGAGAGCGTCCGGATTGGTCGGCTCGCCGACGACAGAGGCATCCCATTTCTCGCCCCGCGAAGCCGCCCATTCGAGCAGCTTCACCGTGCCGTTGATCGCGGGGCCTTCCTCGTCGCCGGTGATCAGCAGCGAGACCGACCCTTTCGGACCGCCATTGGCCTCGACATGGCGCGCCACGGCGGCGATGAAACAGGCAATGCCGCCCTTCATGTCGACGGCGCCGCGGCCATACATCTCGCCATTGGCGATCTCGGCGGCGAAAGGCGGATGCGTCCAGGCGGCTTCGTCGCCGACAGGCACCACGTCGGTGTGTCCGGCGAACATCAGATGCGGGCCATTGCCGGAGCGCCTTGCATAGAGGTTTTCGATATCGGGCGTGCCGTCTTCGGAAAACACCGGCCGATCGACCAGGAAGCCGAGCGGTTTGAGCATCGTCTCCAGCGCGGTCAGCGCGCCGCCCTCAGCGGGCGTCACCGAAGCGCAACGGATAAGGGCGGCGAGGTTTTCGGCGGGATCGGTCGGCAGCGTCATGGCAAAAGCGATAGTCGAAAGCGCAGGGCCTGTCACGGCCAGACATAGGGGCCAGCGTCATGGCTGGCGATACCGCCGATATTATGGTTTTCATGTCTTATAGTTGCGACCCGGCGCGGGCGGCAGGATGGCAGACAAGCACAAACGGATCGTCATAGCCGGTGCCGGCAGCATCGGCTGCTATGCCGGCGGCTGCCTGGCGCTGGCCAACCGAGAGGTCATTCTGCTGGCTCGGCCTCGCATCGAGGCAGCGTTGCGGCAGGGTGGATTGCGGGTCAGCGACCTCCAGGGCCCCGATCGCTCGATCAAGCCCGAGGCGCTTGTCGTCACCGCCGATCCGGCCGTCGCCCTGCCGCCGGCGGACGTGATCCTGGTCACGGTCAAGAGCGGCGCCACCCAGGATATGGCGGACCTCATCAAGGCCCATGCCCGCCCCGATGCCGTGGTGATCAGCCTGCAGAACGGTGTCGGCAATGCCGACAGGCTGCGCGCTGAACTTGCCGGACGTACGGTGCTGGCCGGCATGGTGCCGTTCAATGTGGTGCAGTCGCCGGACAGCGAACTGCCGCTGCGCGTTCACCGCGCCAGCGACGGCACGGTAATGGTCGAGGATGGCGACGCCGGCTTGGCCGACCTGCTTGGAGTCGAAGGGTTTGCGGTCGAAACCCGTGGCGACATGAAGGCTGTGCTGTGGGGCAAGCTGCTGATGAATTTGAACAACGCACTGGTGGCGCTTTCCGGTCTGCCGCTCGCAACCGAACTGGCCGATCGACGCTGGCGGCTGATCCTGGCCAGCCAGATCGACGAGGCACTGAGAGCGATGAGAGCGTCCGGCATCGAGCCGGCGCGGATCGCCGGCCTGCGGCCGGCGCTGCTGCCGAAGGTGCTCAGGCTGCCGGACTGGCTGTTCAAGCTGCTGGCGCGGCGCATGCTGGCGATCGACGCGCAGGCGCGCTCGTCGATGTGGGACGATCTTCAGCGCGGCCGGCCGACGGAGATCGACGACTTGCAAGGCGCCATCTTGCAGCTGGCGGGGAAGGCCGGCACGCCCGTGCCGACGGTTCAGCGGATCACCGCCTTGGTGCGCGCGGCGGAAGCGGAGCGGCTTGGCTCGCCGGGCCTGGCGCCGGAGCAGGTTGTTGCACCGGCCGGCCGTCGATCAACGTGATCTTCTGCCAGATTTTCCGCGACAGGTTTGACGCCAGGTTCTCGATGTCGTTGACGCCGTCGATGACCACGTCGTCATTGACCGACTGTGCGAACAATGCGGCGATCTTGCCCGTGATCGACAGCATTTCGGAGCAATAATCGAGGTAACGGGCCAGGTCGGCGGCATTGGTGATGCGGGCGGGCGAATGCGACGTCGGCTTGAAATCGGCCGACAGCGCCGCCGGATCCTTGGTCAGCTGATGCATGTCGATGACGTGGATCAGCGAGCGCAGGCCATGCAGCTGGCGAAAGACCTGCTTGCGCTTGATGCGCTCCTCGGAGCGGATCAAGGCGAGAAATCCGACAATGGCGAGGATGAACATGTTGAGCGAAGCTTCGATGCCTTGCACCGACTGGACGGCATCACCGGGTTTGGAAATGCGGTCGAATGGCAGGACGGTGCCGACGAAGATGAACATCAATGCGCCGGCAACGACAGCGGCGACGATGAGGCCGCGCAGCCACCAGATCGGCGCTTCCAGGGCCTTGGCGCCCTGTGCCAGATCGCGCGACAGCGAGACCAGTTCGGCGGCAACGCCGCGCAGGCCGGCCTTGGGGAAACGCTCCGCAACACGCGTCTCCAGCCGTTCCGCGGTCTCGATGATCAGCTTCGGATCAAGCGTGCGGTAGCGCATGTCCGATCGGCCCTCAGGATTGTTCCGGCTCGTTGGTGCGCCGGCCATAGCGGTTGGGTCCAGGCTGCCCCGGAAACAGGCACAACACAAGGAAGGCGACGATCGAGACCACCGGCACGAACAGGATCAGCGCGGCAATGCCCGGCTTGTCCAAATCGTGCAGCCGCTTCACCGCCAGGGCGATGTTCGACCACAGCGAGGCGATGAAGGCGACGAAGAAGATGAACGACCACATGTTGCTCTCGGCCGAACCTTCCGGCACCAGCGTGAAGCGGTAAAGCGGGAAGGCCTGGATGATGGCGACGAGCAACCCGCCAAGAAAATAGGCCGCGCGACTGACGCGGCCCGAGGTTTTGAAAAAAAGCCAGGTGAGATCTGATCTGTCAGGCAAGCGGGTCCGGTCCATATTGATTGGCGCCCCTGGCGCCTTCGAGAATGCCGCATTCCACCAGAAACCAGATCGGGCCGATGAGCGGCACCAGCATGATCAGGCTCCACCAGCCCGACTTGCCGCGATCATGCCAGCGCTTGGCGTAGACTGCGAGTGCGAAATAGATCGAGGCCAGAGCGATGAGAATGCCGATGATGCCGATCTGGGCGCCACTGGCGGTGGTGATGCGTGTACCGAGAATCGCATCGAGAATAAAGGCAACGATGCCAATGACGATGAAAACGCCAATCGCGGCCCAGAACTTGCCACGGTTTATGCGACCATCAAAACTTGTGAGCAGATCCTTCCAGTCCATGTCACCCCTCCATGTTGAACCAGCGCGACCGATTGTCGCGCCGACGGAAGGTGCGCTCGCTTTGCGCAAAGATCAATCGCGCAGCAATTCGTTGATCGAGGTCTTGGAGCGGGTCTTGGCGTCGACACGCTTGACGATGACGGCGCAGTAGAGGCTCGGACCTGGCTCGCCGTTGGGAAAGGACTTGCCCGGCATCGTTCCGGCGACGACGACGGAATTCGGCGGCACTTCGCCATAGAAGATCTCGCCGGTGGCGCGGTCGACGATCTTGGTCGACTGGCCGATGAAGACGCCCATGCCGAGCACCGAGCCTTCGCGCACGATGCAACCTTCGACCACTTCCGAACGCGCGCCGATAAAACAATTGTCCTCGATGATGGTCGGGCCGGCCTGCATCGGCTCCAGCACGCCGCCGATGCCGACGCCGCCGGAAAGATGCACGTTCTTGCCGATCTGGGCACAGGAGCCTACCCCGACCCAGGTGTCGATCATGGTGCCGGTATCGACATAGGCGCCGACATTGACGAAGGACGGCATCAGCACGGCGCCCGGCGCGATATAGGCCGAGCGACGCACGATCGACCCCGGCACGGCACGAAAGCCCGACTTTTCGAAATCGACAGCGCCCCAGCCATCGAACTTCGACGGCACCTTGTCCCACCACATCGCTTCGCCGGGACCACCCTTGATGATCTCCATCGGATTGAGCCGGAAGGACAACAGCACGGCCTTCTTCAGCCACTGGTTGACATGCCACTTGCCGTCGGCCTGCCGCTCGGCGACGCGGACGGCGCCGCGGTCGAGCAGGTCGAGCGCCGACTGGATGGCATCGCGCGTTTCGCCGCGCGTCGCAGTCGAAATCGCGTCGCGTTCCTCGAAGGCCTTCTCGATGGTCTTTTCGAGGCTCGCCAGATCGGGCTTCGACATGAATTCGCTCCATTACCAAGCTGTTAAGGGGCTGCGCCTTAACCTGTTTTGAAAGTCGCGCGGACCCCATGCATGCTTCGCATGCTTGCGTCTTTGCATGTAGCAGGTTCTTGTCACAAAACCGCGGGACACTTTTGCGGAACCTGCTTATGTGAAGCCTTGGTGAGGGTCAATCGCGGCTGCGTCATGGGGCGGCGCAAGTTAAGAATTTGGACGGGTAGAGCATATGACACCTATGGAAAAGGCGGGCTGGACGCCACTGCCGCATTCGGACGAGGATCTGGAGCGGTCGAAGAGTGTGCCGGACACGCCGCAGACGCGTGCCGAAACCTACCGGCTCGCCTGGAACGATCCCGACTTCATGACGCGGCGCGAGTTGCGCGCGGTCCGGCTGCAACTCGAACTCCTGAAACCGGAGATGATCCTGGCCGAACGCGGCATCCGTTCGACGGTGATCCTGTTCGGCGGCGCGCGCCTGCCGGAACCCGGCGGCGAGGCCTGGGCGGCCAAGAACGAGACGCAGAAGAAGAACCTCGAGGAAAACAGCAAATACTACGAGGAAGCGCGCAAATTCGCCCGCCTCTGCTCGCAGCAGTCGGCTACCTCCTATTACCGCGAATATGTCGTGGTGACCGGTGGCGGGCCCGGCGTGATGGAAGCGGGAAACCGCGGCGCCGACGATGTCGGCGCGCCGTCGATCGGCCTCAACATCGTCCTGCCGCACGAGCAGGCGCCGAACATCTATGTGACGCCGGAGCTCTGCTTCAACTTCCATTATTTCGCTATCCGCAAGATGCATTTCGTCATGCGCGCCAAGGCGGTCGCGGTGTTTCCGGGCGGCTTCGGCACGATGGACGAATTCTTCGAGACGCTGACCCTGATCCAGACAGGGCGCATGGAGCGCGTGCCGGTGATCCTGTTCGGCAAATCCTTCTGGAAGCGGGCGATCAATCTCGATTTTCTCGCCGAGCAGGGCACGATCAGCCCCGGCGATCAGGACATCATCGACTTCGTCGACACCGCCGACGAAGCCTGGGGGATCATCAGCCGGTTCTACAAGCTGGGGGAGTAGGGCAGTGGGGAATTGAAGAACTGGTGAATTGAAGAACTGGGGAACTTGATCCGTGGAGACCGTCCTTCATTCTTCAATTCTTCAATTCTTCAATTCCCCTCTTCCTTCCCCCTCCACAATCGCCGTCAGAAACCCCGCCAGATCGTCGGTTACGAAATCGACATCATCCTCGTTGGCCGGGTCGCGCTCCCAGATCTCGGCAAAGGTCGGCTCGAAATTGCGCGGCACGATAAGCACCGTGGTCATGCCGAGCGACTTCGGCACCGACAGGTTACGGGCAAGGTCTTCGAACATCACCGCAT
The DNA here is from genome assembly GCF_040320355.1 of Mesorhizobium sp. M0715. Classification (NCBI taxonomy): domain Bacteria; kingdom Pseudomonadati; phylum Pseudomonadota; class Alphaproteobacteria; order Hyphomicrobiales; family Phyllobacteriaceae; genus Mesorhizobium; species Mesorhizobium sp. M0715. Next base: position 302,682 of record NZ_JAMYPL010000002.1, read on the forward strand.
TGTGGCCGGTGACGGCGTGCAGTTCGGCGAACTTCTCGTAGGTCTGGCGCGCCGGCTTGGGATTGAGCCCGGCGGCGACGATGTCGAAGATGTCGTCGAAATGGTCGAGGATGCCGAGTTGGCGCGCGGTGCGCTCGGCGTGCCTGCGGTCGCCATTGGTGAAGATGAACTTGCGGCCCGGAAGCTGGCGGATGGCGGTGCCGAGAACGGGATCGGGCACCAGCCATGAATAGTCGATGTCGTGGACCTTCTCGAGGAAATCGTCGGGGTCGATGCCATGACGTGTCATCAGGCCGTTCAGCGTCGTGCCATATTCGCGGTAGAGTTCCTTCTGCAACTTGCGCGCATCGTCGCGCGGCAATGCCAACAGTTCGCCGACATAGGCGGTCATCTTGACGTCGATCTGCGAGAACAGATTCGAATGATGCGGATAGAGCGTGTTGTCGAGATCGAAGACCCAGTCGGTGACATGGGCGAAGCGGGCGGGGTCAGGGAGCGTGGTCATAGGCTCCTTATGGCATGAAACGCGCATTCCGAAAGCGACTTTATCCACAACTTCTGCTCGTTGAGGTTGCGTAAATCGCCTCACGATTCAAATTTTAGGCATCTGGGAAAGGTGGCCTTCAGGGCTTGCTGGCAGAGAGGCAGTCTTGTGGGAGCAAGCGATGAACAGCATAATTCTGAGATCCGCCGCCGTTGCTTTCGCCTCAGTCGCGGCCTCTCTCCTGCTGACCCTGATCATCGTTCCGGCCATGGGATTTCCGGTCAATCGTACGATCTGGCTGACCTCCACCCTCTGTCCGCTGGTGCTGGCGTGGGCCGCCAGCGCAAGCACTTTCTGGCAAAGCGACAGGCTGAAAAACGCGCATCGCGATCTCGCCCGCGCTCATGCCCAGCTCGCCGCCGCGCATCGCCGACTGGCGGAAAAGGCGAGCCGCGACGACATGACCGGCATGCTCAACCGGGAAAGTTTCTTTGCCGCGCTTGACGGTTCGCGCCGCAAGTCCGATCGCGGCGCGCTGCTGATCATCGACGCCGACCACTTCAAGACCATCAATGACAATTTTGGCCACCTGACCGGCGATGACGCGCTGCTTTTGATCGCCAGCGCGATCCAGCGCGGCGTGCGCAGCGGCGATGTGCTCGGCCGCATCGGCGGCGAGGAGTTCGGCGCCTTTCTGATCGGCGCCACCGAGCAGGAGGCCAAGCGCGTCGCCGAGCGCATTCGCCGCGAAGTCGAGCTGATCCGCTTCCGGCCCGTCGACGAGCGGACCATCCCGCTCACGGTCAGCATCGGCGGCACCATCTGCGGCGAGGAAGCCAGTGTGTCGGAGCTGATGCGCGCCGCCGACCGGCGCCTCTACCAGGCCAAGCACCAGGGCCGCAATCTGACGATCATCGATACCGGCATTTCCGAGGCGGCGTGATCCGATCTGCCGCAACCGGCCCGTTAAGCAAACTCTAACCCTGTTTGCACTCGGTTGTACCGCTTAGCCGGGTTTTCACTGCTTCACGGCCAGACTTGGCACGATACTGGCTTCCACGGTGATGCATGTGTCGTTCCGGGAATTGCCGTTCTGGGAACGCCCATGCAGTGCCGAAGCCCAGACGAGAAACCAGCCATGAGTTTCATCATCAAAAGAATGTCACGCCGCGCGCTCGTGCAGGCGTTGATCGCATTGCCTGCCCTGTCTTTGTTCCGCAAGCTGCCTGATGCCGATGCCGCCGATCCAGAGCCCGACCCGAACGAGATCGTCGAGGTCAATGGCTGGATCCTGAAGCGGAGCGACTTGGCATGATCTTTGACAGCTACGAGGCGTATCGCGCCGCGAACTTCACTCCAAAAGTCTGCATCCTCGGCTCCGGCCCGGCCGGTACCACCATTGCCCGCAAGCTTGGTGCGGCCGGCATTCCGGTGGTGGTGATGGAGGCCGGTCCGCGCGAATTCAGCGACGAGTCGCAGGGCTTCTACCGGGGCAGCACGGTCGGGGATTTCTATTTCGATCTCGACATAACCCGGCTGCGGTTCATGGGGGGCAGTTCCAACCACTGGGCAGGCTGGTGCCGCGTCCTCGACAAGCAGGATTTCGAGCCGAAGGCCTGGGTACCCGACACGGGCTGGCCGATCCGCCGCACCGACATCGAACCCTATCTGCCGGAAGTGCGCGACATTCTCGACCTTCCGGCCCTCCGGCCCGATATGCCGATCTCGAACGACATTCGCTGGGTGCAGCTGATCAAGAGCCCGGCCGTGCGCTTCGCCGAGAAATTCGGCGATGAACTCGACAAGGCCACGAACATCGCGGTGGTGCTCAACACTTGTGCCACCGAACTTGCCGGCGACGGCAGACGCGTGACTGGCGCCAGACTGTGGTCGAACGGGCAGGATGCCGGCTCCTTCAGCGCCGACTATTTCATCGTCTGCACCGGTGGGCTGGAGAATTCGCGGCTGCTTCTGTGGTCCAACCAGCGCTCGAACGGCGGCGTCGTGCCGAATGCGACGGCGCTTGGCCGCTACTGGATGGAGCATCCGACCTTCGAGGGCGGCAATGCCATCCTGACCGACTACAACGCGTTCGAGGTCGATGCCGTCAACGAGGCCTTCTTCTCGCCGACACTTGCCGCCATGGAGCGGCTGCAGATCATGAATTTTGGCATCCGGCTGATCGAGACGCCGTATCCCGGCGTCAAGAGCCTTATCGCCGACCTCGCCTGCACGGCGCCCGACATGGCCGAGTGGATGTCCTCCAAGCTCAGCCAGAGGCTGCGTTGCGCCGCCCAGCTCTACGTCGCCTGGGAACAGGCGCCGCTGGCATCCAACCAGATCGAGTTGTCGAAGACCGATGTCGACCACGCCGGCGTGCCGCGCATCGAGCTACACTGGAAGAAATCGGAAATGGAGCGCCGCACACTGCTCGAAGGGCTCAGATTGTTCGGCAAGACACTGATCGAGAAGAATCTCGGCCGCGTGCGCATTGCCGATTGGATCAGCAACGGCCAGGACTATCCCACCAACGACGAGACGGCGGGCCATCATCACATGGGCGGCACGCGCATGGGCACCGACGTCACCAAAAGTGTTGTCGACGCCAACTGCAAGATGCACGGCATGGACAATCTCCATGTCGGCGGCTCCTCGGTGTTCTGCACGTCAGGTCAATGCAACCCGACGACGACAATCACCGCGCTGGCCTGCCGGCTCGGCGACCATCTGAGCAAGGTGGTCACCGCCTGACGGCTGCAGGGCAACGTGCTGCCTAGAGCATCGCCGGGTCAAGCGCCGGCTGGTCCTTGCGCCGGGCGACGATCGCCTCGAAATCGGCGGTCTGGAAGGCATCGCGCAAGGCGTCGAAGGACGGCAGCACGAAATAGGCGCGCTGGAACTTGTCGATCTCGTAGCCGGTGCGCATCACCGTTTCCAGGTCGAAGGGCACGTGGTGGGCGTCCTTGCCTTCGACCGCGAACTGCAGCTCGGTAAACGACGACATCAGGCCGGCGCCAAAGGCCTTTAGCGGCTGGCCGGCCTCCTGCATCAGGCCATATTCGGCCGTGTACCAGTAGAGCCGGGAAATCATCTCGTCGCCACCCAGCGCGATGATGTCGCCGGCCTTCTCGCCATACATCTGCATGAAATCGGCGAACACCGGTTGCGACAGCGCCGGCACGTGGCCGAAGAAATCATGGAACATGTCGGGCTCGACAATGTAGTCGAGCTCCTGCCTGGTCCGCAGCCAGTTGGTGACCGGGAAGCGGCGATCGGCGAGATGATCGAAAAACGGGGCCGCGGGAATGAGCCCCGGCACCGCGACGATCTGCCAACCGGTCAGTTTGCGCAGCTTGGCGCTGACCTCGTCGAAATCGGGAATACGGTCGAGCAGGCCGAGTTTTTCGACGCCGTCGAGATAGGAATGGTGGGCGAGCTTGCGCGTCAACTTGGTCTGGCGGTCGCACAGCGTGCGCCACACCGCCTGCTCTTCTTCGCTGTAATCGTAACCCTGCGACACGGTGAAATCGGCACGGCAGACCGAATAGTCACCGCGCAATCCTTGCGCCGCGCAGTCGCGGGCGTATTCGGCAACGCTCATCGTCGTCATGGTTTTCTCCTCGCAAATCATGAATGGCAGACGTGCCGAAAGGCTACCCGGATTTGCCGAGGGAAATCGGTTTTGATGATGGCTCGAACGGAATATTCGAGATAATATCCACTCACAAAACCCTCTCTCGGAGTGAAAATGCCTCAGTTCGACGATTTCGAGATCAAGATGCTCGATGTCCTGCAGCGCGACGGGCGCAAGCCGGTTTCCGAACTGGCGCAAGAGATCGGCCTGTCGACGACGCCGTGCGCGCGGCGTTTCGAGGCGCTGCAGGATGCCGGCATCATCAAGGGTTTTGCCGCGGTGATCAGCCGCCGCGCGGTCGGGCTGATGGTCGAGGTGTTCATCCAGGTGCGCCTGGTGAGCCACAGCGACGGCTCGCCCGAAAGCTTCATCGCCGCCGTGCAGCGCATGGACGAGGTGTCGTCGTGCTGGACGATGACCGGCGACCATGACTTTCTGCTGCATGTCATGGTGCCGTCGGTCGACGAGCTCAACGCTTTCGTCATGCACCGGCTGATGCGGCTCGACGGCGTGCGCGACGTCCACACGCAGTTGGTGCTGCAGAACATCAAGGGGCCGGGCCATGTGCCGCTCGGGCATCTCCGGAAGTGAGAATGCCTCCTTTCCTCACCCCTTAAGCAAAAGCTGCACGCAAACTGCTGAAACGGGCCAAGCGCGTGTCCACATCGCCGGCCAGCTTGCGCGGACCAAATGCCCAAGAGGTCCGCCATGAAAATCGTCCTGATCAATCCGCCGCACACCGCCATCGGCAGCCGCGTGCCCGACGATCATTTGCCGCCGCTCGGCCTGCTGGCGATCGGCGGGTCGCTGATCGATGCCGGGCACGAAGTACGGCTCGTCGACGCCGAGTTCGGGCCGATGCCGCTCGATGACGTCGTGCGCAACGCACTGGAGGACCACCCCGACTTCGTCCTGATCGGCCATTCCGGCTCGACCTCGGCGCATCCGACCGCCTTGCTGATCGCTGAGCAGATCAAGCAGCGGGAGCCGGCGACCATCATCATCTATGGCGGCGTTTTCCCCACCTATCATTGGCGCGACATCCTGTCCGCAACGGATACATTCGACTTCATCGTGCGCGGCGAGGGCGAAGCGACCGTCGTGGCGCTGGTCGAGGCGCTGGAAATGCGCCAGCCACCGGCGAGCGTGGCCGGCATCGCCTATCGCGACGATCTGCGCCGTCCCTTTGCCACGCAGCCGGCCATGACCATCGCAGAACTCGATGCCTACCGCGTCGGCTGGGAACTGATCGATCACGGGCGCTACAGTTATTGGGGCGGCAAGCGTGCCGTGGTCATGCAGTTTTCGCGCGGCTGTCCGCATCTGTGCAACTATTGCGGCCAGCGCGGCTTCTGGACCCGCTGGCGGCATCGCGATCCCGTAAAGTTCGCCAAGGAGATCGCCTGGCTGCACCGCGAGCACGGCGTCGAACTGATCAATCTCGCCGACGAGAATCCGACGGTCTCGAAGAAGGCCTGGCGCGTCTTCCTCGACGCCCTTATCGCCGAGAACGTGCCGGTGCTGATCGTCGGTTCGACCCGTGCCGACGACATCGTGCGCGATGCCGACATCCTGCATCTCTACCGCAAGGCCGGTGTCATCCGCTGGCTGCTCGGCATGGAAAACACCGACGAGCAGACGCTTCAATTGATCCGCAAGGGCGGCAGCACCTCATCCGACCGCGAGGCGATAAGGCTGTTGCGCCTGCACGGCATCCTGTCGATGGCGACCTGGGTTGCCGGCTTCGAGGACGAAGGGTTTCGCGATCTGTGGCGCGGGTTTCGCCAGCTCATCGCCTACGACCCCGACCAGATCCAGGCGCTTTATGTGACGCCGCATCGCTGGACGCCGTTCTTCCGCATTGCGCGGGATCGCAAGGTGATCCAGCAGGACGCGCGCCTTTGGGACTACAAGCACCAGGTGCTGCAGATGACGCGTCTGAAACCCTGGATGCTGTTCTTCAGCGTCAAACTGATCGAGCTCGCAGTGCAATCGCGGCCCAAGGCGCTGGCGCGCATCCTGTTCCACAGGGATCCCGAGCAGCGGCATTCGATGCGCTGGTACACGCAGATGGGCCGCCGCGTCTGGTTCCGCGAGGTCTGGGGTTTTCTGGTCCGCGACGTCAGGGTGAAAGACGGCCCGACGCTGGCTGAATTCTGGGGCGCGCCGCAGGACGCCGAGGAGGAGTCAATGACCGTTCGACGCCCAGCGCGCAAGCTGACTCTGCCTGGGACCGCGATTCGTCGAATGCCTGACCGCGCAAATGAGCTTGGCCCGCAGCCGATACTATCCTGAAAATAACATACGCTGCGTATGCATATTGACATACGTCGCGTATGCACCCACATCGCGCATGCGGGGCGTATGTCAAAAATCACCCCGGATTGGTGGAGCGCAGCGATCCAAAACCCCGAAGCCTTGCGAACGGCTCTCGCCCTCTCGGCGACGCCACGTCGCGATCGTCGGGAGGTCGGACCTGCCTTGTCTAGATGGAGTGAAACTATGACCAAACGCGACGCGATCTTCCCTGCTGGCCGGCAGGCTCTCTACGAGATCAACCGCTATTCGGCGGCGATCCGCTCGGGCGACCTTCTGTTCGTCTCCGGCCAGGTCGGCAGCCGCGAGGACGGATCGCCCGAGCCGGTCTTCGAAAAGCAGGTCCAGCTGGCCTTCGACAATCTCGCGGCGGTGCTGAAGGCCGCCGGCGGCACGTTCGACGACATCGTCGACGTGACCACGTTCCACACCGATCCGGCCGCGCAATGGGAGGCGATCGATGCCGTTCGAAAGAAGGTATTCGGTGAGCCGCCTTACACGAACTGGACCGCGGTTGGCGTGAACTGGCTGGCGGGATTCGATTTCGAGATAAAGGTCATCGCGCGCCTTCCCCAATCTGCCTGAACGACCGGCGGCGGACGATCAGCAGATCGGCCGCCGCTCAGGGGACGATCAACGTGCCGGCGCCGTGTTCGGTGAACAGTTCCAGCAGCACCGCATGCGGCGTCTTGCCGTTGAGGATGACGACGCCTTCGACGCCGCGTTCGATCGCTTCGATGCAGGTCTCGACCTTGGGGATCATGCCGCCCGAGACCGTGCCGTCCTTGATCAGCGCCTTGGCCTCGGCCACGGTCAGTTCGTCGATCAGCTTCTTGTTCTTGTCGAGCACACCCGGCACGTCGGTGAGGAACAGCAGGCGCGTCGCCTGGCAGGCGCCGGCAATGGCGCCGGCAAAGGTGTCGGCATTGATGTTGTAGGTGTGGCCGTCGCGGCCTGGCGCCACCGGCGCCAGCACCGGGATCATCTCGGAGCGTGCCAGAAGATCGAGCAAGGTGCGGTCGACCTCGACCGGCTCGCCGACGAAGCCGAGATCGAGCACGCGCTCGATGTTGGAGTCCGGGTCGATCATGGTCTTGCGGGCCTTTTCGGCGAACACCATGTTGCCGTCCTTGCCGCACAGGCCGATCGCCCATTCGCCCTCGGCGTTGATCAGCGCGACGATCTCCTTGTTGATCGAACCGGCCAGCACCATTTCGACGATCTCGACCGTCTTCTGGTCGGTGACGCGCAGGCCGCCCTCGAACTTCGATTCGATGCCCATCTTGGCCAGCATGGCGCCGATCTGCGGGCCGCCGCCGTGGACGACGATCGGGTTGACGCCGGACTGCTTGAGCAGCGCGATGTCGCGCGCGAAGGCCTTGCCGAGCTCGATGTCGCCCATGGCATGGCCGCCATATTTCACCACGACCGTCTTGTGCTCGTAGCGCTGCATGTAGGGCAGCGCCCGCGACAACAGGGCTGCCTGCATTTCGGCGGTGGCGGTTACTTCCGTCATCGGCTTGGCTCCCGGCTTTTTATTTTAAGCATGTCGCTGTCCCAAACCGCTGGACACTTCTGGGCGACATGCATCAGGTAAGGACGGCGGCGTCTTAGCGGGAATTGGCGTCGCCCGCAAATGGCTTTGCTGTCATATTCGAGCGCTTCACGACCTCGTCATTGTGTCGGCACCATCAGCGGCGCCCTGCGGTCCAGCCAACCCGAGATCTTCTCCATCTGCGCGGCGAGCGACAAAAGCGTCTCCTCGTCGCCCGGACGGCCGGCCGCCTGGACGCCGAGCGGCAGGCCGGCGTCAGTGACATGGACCGGCAGCGCGATCGACGGCTGGCCGCTGACATTCTGGATCGCCGGCCAATGGGTGAACCAGAGGCTCTTGTCCATCAGCTGGCCGAAGAACGGCTTCAGCTTCAGCAAGGGCGTCAGATGAAGCTTGTCGAGCAGGTTCTCGATGAGTTCGTCGGCGCCTTTCGGATCCATGGCGCCGCAGGCGAGCGGCGGGTGGGCAATGACCGGCATCAGCACGGCGTCATACCGCGCAGTCTCCGAAATCAGCCGTCGCGAGGCGGCATGCAGCCGCTGCAGGTCGGCATAGGTCTCGCCCGCCGACACCAGTTCGCCGAAGCGGGCGAGCACGCGCGTCGCCCGCTCGATGTCACCGGTAACGGAGCGCCCGACACGCAGCGCGTCCGCGCGCATCGTGCCGGCAACGGCGGAGGCAACCGTCCTGCAGAAATCGGCGAAGAAATCGCGGCCGATAAAGGGCAGGTCGATCTCTTCGACCGTGTGGCCGCCCTCGCGGGCAAGCGCCACCGCCGTGTCGAGCGCCTTGAGCGTCTCGTCCGAGATCGGCAGGCCAAGCGGCGATTTGCGGTACACGGCCAGGCTGAGCTTGCCGGGATCGCGCGCGGCGGCAGCCGCGAACGTGCCTTTCGGCGGCGGCGCGGCATAGGGCGACAGAGGATCGGGGCCGTGGATGAGGTCGAGCAGCAGCGCGCAATCGCGCACCGAACGGGTGAGCGCATGGTCGACGACCATGCCGTACCAGCTTTCGCTCACCAGCGGCGTCAGCGGTGTGCGGCCGCGCGACGTTTTCAGGCCGACAAGCCCGGTGCAGGCGGCAGGCACGCGAATCGAGCCGCCGCCATCGGAGGCATGCGCCACCGGCACGACGCCGGCTGCGACCAAGGCTGCCGAACCGCCCGAAGAGCCGCCGCTGGTATGGCCGGTGTTCCACGGATTGCGGGTGATGCCAAAGGCCCTGGATTCGGTCATCAATCGAAGCCCGTGCTCCGGCGATGTCGAGGTGACGATCGGGATAAGCCCGGCAGCGAGATAGCGGTCGGTCAGCACCGAATTGACATCGGCCAGCCATGCCGGAATGCGGCTGCCGCCATGCGTCGGCACGCTCTTGATGGCGATGCCGAGATCCTTGATGACGAAGGGAACACCGGCCAGCGGCAGCGAGCGGTCGATGGTCTTGGCGCGGGCCCGGGCGGCATCGTAGAGCGGTTCGGCCGTGGCATTGATGTCGGGACGGGTGGCCTCGGCGCGGGCAATCGCGGTGTCCGTCAGCTCGACGGCCGAAACGTCGCCCTTGCGGACCAGATTGGCGAGGCCCGTGGCATCTTCTTCCCAAAGGATCCGTTCGACCGACATGCGCGCTCCCCCATCACTGAGGGCAAGCTAGCCAGTGGCGATTCCATTGGCAATCGGTGGACGGATCCGGGCCGGCGACACACAAAAGCTTAGGCGTGCACAAGATTATTTCCGCCGTTGCAAATACATCGCAATCGCCTAACTTGCCTGCAATGACGCCGCAGGACATCACCAAGCTGATCGTTCGGACTTCGATGAAGGATCGGGCCGCGTTCGATCTGCTTTACCGGCAGACCAGCGCGAAACTTTTTGGCGTCTGCCTTCGTGTCTTGAACGACCGGGGAGACGCGGAAGAAGCGCTGCAGGAAGTCTTCGTCAAGATATGGACGAAGGCGGATCGTTTTGCGGTCTCCGATCTAAGCCCGATCTCCTGGCTGGTGGCAATCGCGCGCAACCATGCGATCGATCGCATACGAGCGCGACGCAAGCCCGCCGCCGACATCGATGCCGCGCTCGACGTGGCCGATCCGGCGCCGGGGCCTGAAGCGATGGCGGTGGCGGGCGACGAATCCGAACGTATCCACCATTGTCTCGATGAGTTGGAGAAGGACCGGGCAGCCGCCGTCCGGGGCGCCTATCTCAAGGGCGAGAGCTATGCCGAACTGGCGGAGCGCCATGGCGTGCCGCTGAACACGATGCGGACATGGCTGCGCCGCAGCCTGTTGAAACTCAGAGAATGTCTGGAAAGATGACGCTGGCAGAAGACACAGGACCGGAACGTGGAGGCGACGACCTGCTCGCCGCCGAATACGTTCTCGGCGTGCTCGATGCCGACGAACGCCAGATCGTCTCCCGCCGCATCGATGCGGATACGGTTTTCGCTCGTCTTGTCGAGAGTTGGGAGGTCAGTCTCTCACCGCTTGCCGCCGCCTATCGGGAAGTCGAGCCGTCGGTTTCGGTGAAGACCGCTGTCGACCGCCGCCTGTTCGCCAACGCTGCCGCCGTGACCACGCCCGCCGAATCGCGCGGCGGCCTGTGGTCCAGCCTGGCCTTCTGGCGCGGCCTTGCCGCGGCCGCGGCTGCGGCACTGGCGATTTACATCGCCGTGCCAGTCCTCAACCCCCCGGTCGAGCAGCCGCAGGCGCGCCTCGTCGCTTCGCTGGCCGCCGAAGGCAGCGACGTCAGATATCTCGCCGTCTATGATGCCGCGCATCACGAAATCGGCCTGTCGCATGTCTCCGGTGAGCGTGCTTCCGGCAAGGACTTCGAGCTGTGGATGATCGAGGGCAAGAACCCGCCGGTGTCGATGGGCGTCATTCCGGCCGGTGCTACGGCACATATTGTCGTCTCGCCGGCGGCCCAGCAGAAGCTTGCCCAAGGCGCGGTGCTTGCCGTCAGCCTCGAGCCGTCAGGCGGTTCGCCGACCGGACAGCCGACCGGACCGGTAGTCGCCGCCGGCGACCTGAAGAACATCTGACCGGCTCCGCGCGCTTGAAAAATCACAAAAGACTATCATAAGTCTATCCCTCACTGAACATGCCCATAGACAGCATGTCGGCCGCGACCGATTGCTTGGGAAATCCGCCGGGCGCGTTAGATAAAATAAAAAATCACGATATTTCTGAAACTCGGGCGATTTTGTCCCGTATCTCCTCGCGTCCCCAAAAATGGGAAGAGAAAAACCCGAGGAGTTCGACATCATGCGTAGATACGTCACCCTTTTGCTCGCCGGTACGATCGCCGTTTCGGCCCTTGCCACCGCCGCCTATGCCGAAAACCCGATGGTTGGCGGCGCCGCGATGTTTGCCGACAAGAACATCGTCGAGAACGCCGTGAACTCGAAGGACCACACCACGCTGGTCGCCGCCGTGAAGGCCGCCGGCCTTGTCGAGACGCTACAGGGCGCCGGTCCGTTCACTGTGTTCGCTCCGACCAACGAGGCCTTCGCAGCCCTTCCGGCCGGGACGGTCGAGACGCTGCTCAAGCCTGAAAACAAGGACAAGCTCACCAAGATCCTCACCTGCCATGTCATCGGTGCCAAGGCGATGGGGGCGGACGTGGCCTCGATGGCCAAGGCTGACGGCGGCACCCACAAGGTCAAGACGGCCGGCGGCTGCGAGCTGTCGCTCAAGGCTGACGGCGGCAAGGTCACCGTCACAGACGAGAACGGCAATGTCGCCAATGTGACGATCGCCGATGTCGAACAGTCCAATGGCGTCATCCACGTCATCGACAAGGTTCTTTTGCCGAAGATGTAACAAGGGGCTTGCTGCCGGCGAACTGGCAGCAAGGGCCCTCCGTCGATTGCACGATCCCGCTCTGTGATCCGCAATTGACCCGCGCACTCCGCGCCTCCCACATTCGGATGTGGGCGGGCGCGGAGTGTTCGTTCGAGGGGCTTCCGTCACCGGCTTTTGATTTCCGCGCGACGGTATAGTTTGGCAAAAGGACATCAGGAGGAACTGGTCATGAACCGTCGCGACTTTCTTTTGAGGGGTGCCGCCGCCATCGGCGTCGTCGGGATCGCGGCAACGATGCTGCGCATGGGCGATCCGCAGGCAGCACAGGCCGCCGAAAAATTCGAAGTCACCAAGACCGACGCCGAGTGGAAAGCCATCCTGTCGCCTGCCGCCTTCAACGTGCTGCGCAAGGAAGGCACGGAGTATCCCGGCACCAGCCCGCTGCTCAACGAACACAGCAAGGGCATCTTCGCCTGTGCCGGCTGCGACCTGCCGCTCTATTCGTCGGAGACGAAATTCGATTCCGGTACCGGCTGGCCGAGCTTCTGGCAAGAGATCCCCAAGGCTATCGGCACGACCGTGGACCGCTCGCTCGGCATGACGCGCACCGAGGCGCATTGCCGCCGCTGCGGCGGCCATCTCGGCCACGTCTTCGACGACGGTCCGGCGCCGACCGGCCTGCGCCACTGCATCAACGGCGTCGCGCTGACCTTCAAGCCCGCCACAGCCTGACAAATTCCAACTGGATATGAAAAACTCCGGGCTTGCGGGCCCGGAGTTTTTTGCGCGGTCAGAGCTTTTTCAGGCGTGGACTGGAGGAGCTTCCCGAAACAGCTGCCCACGTATCAGTGGCCGCCGCCGCCACCTCCGCCCGCCGCGGCCGGCTTGCGGATCAGCATGGTGAACATGCCAAGCGTCGCAAACAGCACCGTCAGCATGAAGAACACATCCATGAAGGACAGCAGCGCCGCCTGCTGCTGGACCATGCCAGACAGCTTGGAGATCGCGGCACTTGTCGCGTCGAGGCCGGGGGTTTGCTCGAAATTGAGCGTCATGTTCTGCAGCTTGGTCTGCGCGGCTTCACTGCCCCATTGCACATGTTCGGAGAGCCTTGCGTAGTGGAAGGCATTGCGGTCGATCAGCACGGTATTGATCAGGGCGAGGCCAACCGCACCGCCAAGGTTGCGGGTGAGGTTGAACAGGCCTGAAGCGTTCTTCAGCCGCTCGGGCGGCAAGGTTCCGAGCGCGATGTTGTTGATCGGCACCATGCACAGCATCATCGAACAGCCGCGCAGGATCTGCGGGATGAGCAGCTCATAGAAATCCCAGTCGGCGGTCAGATGCGTCATCCACCAGGTGCCGGTGGCGAAGCCGAAGAAGCCGATCATCATCATCAGCCGCGGGTCCATCTTATTCGACAGGATGCCCGAGATCGGCGCGGTGAAGAACATGGCCAGGCCGCTGACGAACAGCGCCTCGCCGATCATCATCGAATCGTAGCCACGGATGCGCCCGAGATACACCGGGTAGAGATAGGTCAGGCCGTAAAGGCCGATGCCTATGACGAAGGAGAACAGCGAGCCGAAGGCGAAGTTGATGTTGGTGAAGGCCTTCAGGTCGACGATCGGCTCCTCGGCGGTGAACGCCCGCCAGAAGAACAGCACCGCGCCGATGGTCATGACAATGGCGCAGATGAAGACGCCCTGATCCTGCATCCAGTCATTGTTGGGACCCTCCTCGAGCACATATTCCATGCAGCCCAGGAGAGCCGCCATGCCGGCGAGGCCCCACCAGTCGAACTTGCTGAACAGCTTGAGGTTGGGTTTGTCGAAGTCGATCAGCGTCCAGGCCGCCGCTGTGACCAGGATGCCGGGCACGACATTGACCAGGAACAGCCAGTGCCAGGACATGGCATGGCTGATGTAGCCGCCGACAGTCGGGCCGATGGTCGGCGCCAACGTCGCCACCAGGCCGATCATCGGCGAGACGAAGGCGCGGCGCGAGGGCGGGAAGATGGTGAAGGCAGCGGCGAAGACGCTCGGGATCATGCCGCCGCCGATGAAGCCCTGGACGGCGCGGTAGACAATCATCTGGTCGATGTTGGTGGCGGTCGCCGCCAGCGCACTGGCCGCGGTGAAGCCTGCCGCCGAGATGGTGAACAGCACGCGCGTCGACAGCATCCGGCTGAGGAAGCCCGACAGCGGGATCATCACCACTTCGGCGATCAGATAGGCGGTCTGCACCCACGGGATTTCGTCGGAGCTGGCGCTCAGGCCGGCCTGGATTTCGGACAGCGAGGCGGAGACGATCTGGATGTCGAGGATGGCCATGAACATGCCGAACACCATCGCCAGGAAGGCGATGACGCGCCGCGTCGAAATGGTGTCAGGCACAGCCGGCCTCGCCGGCGGCGCTCCTGCTGTCAGGGTTGCGGTTGCCATGGCATTGCTCCCCGGCGGCCGCTCAGTTCGACGCTGCCGCTGATGCCGACCCCGTCGGGGCGGTACGGCTGTCGACGGCGACGACGACGCTCAGGCCGGCGCGCAGCTTGCCGCTCTTCAGCGCATCGGCGGGCACATCGATGCGGACCGGAACGCGCTGCACGACCTTGGTGAAGTTGCCGGTGGCGTTTTCGGGCGGCAGCAGCGAGAACACGGCACCCGAAGCCGGCGCCAGCGACGAGACGGTCCCCTCGAAGTCCTGGCCGTCGGTCGCATCGACCGAGATCTTGACCTTCTCGCCGGGCACCAGCCGGGCAAGCTGCGTCTCCTTGAAGTTGGCGACGATGTAGAGCTTGTCCATCGGCACGATGACGGCGAGCTTCTGGCCGGGGCTGACAAGGTCGCCCTGTTCGACCGAGCGGTTGCCGACGATGCCGTCATAAGGCGCCTTGAGCACGGTGAAGGAAAGATCGCGCAGGGCCTTGTCATGGCTGAGCTGCAGGGACGCCAGCGTGCTCGCCGATTCCGCGCGTTGCGCCTGCAGCACGCCGATATTGGCCTGCGCGGCGGCGATCTGTGCGTCGGCGCCGACAAGGGCGGCATCGGCCTGCTGGACCGCCGTTTGGGCGTCGTCCAGCTGCGCCTGCGTGCCGACATGCGTCTTGAGCAGCTGCAAGGCGCGCGCCGCGACCTTGGCTGCATTGTCGGCCGCGGCCTGGTCGGCGACCTTCTGCGCCTGCGCCTGCTGCAGCGAGGCGCGGGCTGCGTCGGTCTGGGCGTCAATACGGTCGAGCGTCTTGCTCAAGGTGGCGATCTGCGCCTCGGCCTGGGCGACGGCAATCTTGTAATCGCCGTCATCGACGACGAGCAGCGGATCGCCGGCCTTGACCAGCTGGTTCTCGCTGACCTTGACCTGATCGACATAGCCGGAAATCTTGGGCGAGATGAACGCCATGTCCGCCTGGACATAGGCGTCATCCGTCGAGATCATGAAGCGGCCCGTTGTCCAGTAATCGTAACCGTACCAGGCGCCGGCGCTCAGCAAGGCGACGCCGATGATCGGCAGCAGAAAAGAACGCACCGAGCGCTTCTTCTTGACCGGAGCCTCTGCCGGCGGCGACGAGACGGGCTGGACAGGCATATCCGGCGCTTCCGTCGCCGGCGCAACCTTGGCGTTGGGGAAGGGACGGACTTCGGCTGTGGTCGGCGCGTTCGAGGACATGACATCTCTCTAAAGTTATAATATGATACTGAACCGTTCGGTTCGATCCGGCCGTTGACATAGCGCGTAAAGAGGACCATATCAAGGGCAATCGAACCGCTTGGTTCGAATTATTTTCGAGGTGTGACTTTCATGGCCGAGACCCCGCCCAATGTCGAAAACGAGTCATGCGACGACCTGTTGGAAAGCTTGCGCCGTGGCCGCCCGGCCGCGGGGCAGGATCCGGTCAAGCGCAGCCAGATCATCGACGGCGCCCGTCGTGTCTTCATCGACAAGGGCTTCGAAGCCGCCTCGATGAACGACATCACCCGCGAGGCCGGTGTCTCCAAGGGTACGATCTACGTCTACTTCGCCAACAAGGAGGAGCTGTTCGAAGCGCTGATCGAGGAAGAGCGCGGCACCATCTTCAAGAACATGTATGACGTGCTGGACAACGCCGACAACCTGCGCGAGACGCTGGTGAAGTTCGGCAAGGTGCTGGCCCTCAAGATCACGTCGGCCAAGGTCATCCAGGCACAGCGCACGGTGATCGGGGCATCCGACCGGATACCCGACATGGGCGCGCGTTTTTACGAGCGCGGTCCCAAGCGTGGCCACGACAAGGTCGCGGCCTTTCTCAATGCCGCCATCGAGCGCGACCTGCTGCGCATCGACGATGTCGATCTTGCCGCCTATCAGTTCACCGAACTGTGCCTGGCCGGTCTGTTCCGCCAGTGCATCTTCGCCTACCGCACGAAAGCCCCGACCCAGGACGAGATCGATCACATCGTCAGGTCAGGCGTCAGCATGTTCCTCAGGGCATACGGCACCGAAAGGCTTGTGGCGGAAGAAGGCCATCAGACGATTGCTATCGAGGCCAAGCCTTAACCCAGTTCTAAGGTGTGTTGAGATTCAGGTCAGGCCGAGCCGAAAACGGTGGCTTTCGAGAACCGGAGCGGAGCGGACATTCGGGTCCGTGAGCACCGGAAGCGCAGAAAGCCGTCGTTTGCAGGCCGGCATCACCTGAATATCGACATAGCTTAGCCGCCATTGGCGGCAAGCACGATGGCCGCCTGCAATTCCTGAAGGCCCTCGCCTTTTTCCGAAGACGTCGCCAGCACGACCGGGAACGCCGCCGGCCGCTTCTTGATCTTTGCCAGCGTCTCCTCGATCAGCCTCGGCACGCCGGCAGTCTTGATCTTGTCGGTCTTGGTCAGGACGATCTGGTAGGACACCGCCGCCTTGTCGAGCAGCGACAGCACTTCATCGTCCTTGGCCTTGATGCCATGACGGGCGTCGATCAGCACATAGACGCGCTTCAGCGTGACGCGGCCCTTGAGATAGTCGAAGACCAGCTTGGTCCACTCGTCGACTTTCTCCTTCGGCGCGGTGGCGTAGCCGTAGCCGGGCATGTCGACCAGCGCCAAGGGCGGCAGGTCGGCGCCCTCACCCGAAAATCCATCTGGCACGAAATAGTTGAGCTCCTGGGTGCGCCCCGGCGTGTTGGAAGTGCGCGCCAGCCCCTTCTGGTTGACCAGCGCGTTGATCAGCGACGACTTGCCGACATTCGAGCGGCCGGCAAAGGCGATTTCCGGCGGCCCTTCCGGCGGCAAGAATTTCATGGCCGGCACGCCGCGGATGAAGATCCATCCTCGCGTGAACAGTTCGGTGCCGATTATGCTGCTGTTCAGAGCGTTCAAGCTGCTGCCTCCAGAAGAGAAATATTGGCACCCCGGATAGCATCGAGGTTGCGGCTGACCTTGTCCACCGGCCAGTCCCACCACGCCACCGCCAGCAGCCGCCTGATTGTCCGGTCGTCGAAACGCATCTTTACCACCTTGGCCGCGTTGCCGGCGACGATCGCATAGGGCGGCACGTCGTGCGTCACCACCGATTTCGCGGCAACGATGGCGCCGTGGCCGATTTCCACCCCGGGCAAGATCACCGCTTCCATGCCGATCCAGACGTCGCTGCCGACGATGGTGTCGCCGCGCACTTCCCTGGACCAGGTCGCCGGGTCAAAACCCTTTTCCCAGCCATGGCCGAAAATATTGAACGGATAGGTCGAAAAGCCGGACATAGCGTGGTTGGCGCCGTTCATGATGAAGCGCGCGCCCTCGGCGATGGCGCAGAACCTGCCGATGATCAGCTTGTCGCCAATGAACGGATAATGGTGCAGGACGCATTTTTCGGCGAATTTGTCCGGACCGTCGGGGTCGTCATAATAGGTGAAGTCGCCGACCTCGATGTTCGGCGCGTTCACCAGCCCCTTGAGGAAGCCGACGCGGGTATGCATCGGGATCGGGTGCTTGATGTCTGGGTTGGGTCCGTCCATGTCGAAATCCGTCAGAGAAATGGCCGCCAGGCGCATCCGAAACTCGAATGCGCCCGTTCAAAATAGCGTGATCCGCCCTATAGCACCAATCGGGCGACGAGCGAGCTTTCCTTGACGGTCTTGCTCATTTGCTGCCGCGGCAGATCACGATCGGATCGGACAGCGCGCTGTCGAAACCGCTGCCCTGATAGACGGTGACGTTCGCCGCGCCGGGCGGCAGCATGAAGCTGCCTTCGACGATTTTCTGGTCTCCGGTCGGCATGTGGAGAGCCCAGCTATAGGTGCAAAACTGAGGCGGCGCCTGGGGTTCGACGTGGCTGCAGTTCAATTGCGCGCCACCCAGCATGGCGGCGCCACCGCAGCTGACGGCGTCCTTTGCGAACGCAATGCCCGGCCATCCCGCGATGGTCGATACGGTCAAGATCTTCAGCCAATTCATCGTCTCATCCCTGCGCGGCAACAGCCTGCTACCGGAGCCTTTTTGTGGCGTCGCAGCCCATGCGTCATTTTTTCCAGGCGGGCTTAGTCCGTCTTGCGCACCGCGTCCAGCGGGATTATGTGCATGATGATAATAAGCATGCTCACTAAAAGTTGCGCCGAAACTCCAGTACCTCCCATGCCATCGTCACCCAACATCAGCTTCGTGCTGCACGATGTCGCGCGCCTGCTTCGAAAGCGGTTCGAGCAGAGGTCGCGGGCATCGGGGCTGACCCGCGCCCAGTGGCAGGTGCTGGCCTATCTCAGCGTGCATGAAGGCATGCACCAGAACAAATTGGCGGACCTTATCGAGATCACGCCGATCACGCTCGCCCGGCTGCTCGACAAGATGGAAGCACGTGGCTTCATCGAGCGCCGGCCCAATCCCGCCGACCGCCTGGCATGGCTGCTTTACCTGAAGCCGCAAGCCCATCCGCTTATCGAAATCATGCGCAGCAATGGGCAGAAGACGCGTGACGAGGCCTTCGTCGGCCTTTCCGCGGATGCGCAACTGCATCTGCTGCAAACCCTATCCCTCATCAAATCCAATCTGCTCGCGGCTTGCGCCCAGCCTGCCGCCGACCGGGAGAAAACACATGGCTGAATCAACCTCACCAAAGAAGCCTGTCGAAGAAGACGGATCCGCCGCCGACCGGGCGCGCGACCAGGTCATCCGACTGGACAGCGAACGCGAGCAAAGGCGAGCCGGCACCGTCATCGACAATGACGAGCTCGAAGCACCGGTCGCCCTGGAGCCGGCGGCGCTCGAGGCTCCGTCCAAGGAGCCACGCCAGGCCGGGGTTGCGGTGGCGCCTCCGGCGCCGGTCAAGCCCAAGCGCGGCCGAGCACGGCCGATCCTGTTTGCCCTGCTTCCGGTCGCGCTGGTCGTCGGCGGCTATTACTACGTCATCGGCGGCCAGGTCATGACGACCGACAATGCCTACATCCAGGCGCAGTCGCTCGGCGTTTCCACCGATGTCTCCGGCACTGTGTCCGAGATCGATGTGCACGAGAACGAGGCGGTGAAGAAGGACCAGGTGCTTTTCCGGCTGCGGCCGGCCTCTTTCGAAACCGCTCTTGCCGCCGCCCAGGCGCAGCTCGGCACGGTGCGCAACCAGGTGCTGACCCTGCAGGCGAGTTACCTGCAGTCGCAGGCGCTGATCGAGCAGGCGCAGGCCGACATCACCTACTACGAGGCCGCTTTCCAGCGCCAGCAGGATCTGCTCAAGACCTCCACCTCCTCCAAGGCGACCTTCGACAGCGCCCAACACGACCTCGTCGCCGCCCGCCAGAAAGTGTCCGTTGCCCAAGCGCAGGCACAGGCGACGCTTGCCCAGCTTGGCGGCGACGCCAGCCAGCCGGTGGAGAAGAACCCCTTCTACCTTCAGGCCCAGTCTGCGGTGGACGACGCCCAGCGCAATCTTGCCGATTCCATCGTCAAGGCGCCATTCGACGGCATAGTCACCAATGTCGACACGCTTCAGGTCGGCAAGTACCTGCCGGCTTCGCAGCCGGCGTTCAGCCTAATTTCGGCGACCGACTTGTGGATCGCGGCGGAGCCGAAGGAAACCGAACTGACCTATGTGCGGCCGGGACAGACGGCGACGATCAGCGTCGACAGCTACCCGGGTGCCGTCTGGCACGGTACGGTCGCCTCGATCAGCCCGGCGTCGTCGTCGAGCTTCTCCTTGCTTCCGGCGCAGAACACCACCGGCAACTGGGTCAAGGTCGTACAACGCATTCCGATGCGCGTGACGTTGGACGATCTCCAGGGCAAGCCGCCGTTGCGTGGCGGGATGAGCGTCGTGGTCGGCATCGATACCGGCCATGCGCGCGGCCTGCCGGACTTCGTGACGGACCTCCTCGGCCGGTTCGGACAAAAGTCATGACCGGCGCGTCCGCGACAGGTGGCGTGGTCGCCAATCGCGGCGCCATCACCGCCTGCGTGATCCTCGCCGTCATCATGCAGGCGCTGGACACGACCATCGCCAATGTGGCGCTGCCCTATATCCAGGGCAGCGTTTCGGCGAGCGCCGACCAGATAAACTGGGTGCTGACGTCCTACATCGTGGCTGCGGCAGTCATGACGCCGCCTTCGGGCTACCTTGCCAATCGTTTTGGCCGCAAGCGCATCCTTTTGATATCCATCACCGGCTTCGTCGTCGCATCGGTGCTGTGCGGGTTCGCGCAGTCGCTGCCCCAGATCGTCGGCTTCCGCCTGCTGCAAGGCCTGTTCGGCGCGGCCCTGGTGCCGCTGGCGCAGAGCATCCTGCTCGACATCTACAGCGTCGAGGAGCGCGGCTCGGCGATGGCGCTGTTCGGCGTTTCGGTGATGGTCGGGCCGGTGCTCGGACCGGTCATCGGCGGCTGGCTGACCGAGAATGTCAGCTGGCGCTGGGTGTTCTACATCAACGTCCCGATCGGCGCGCTGGCTTTCGCCGGCGTGTCGATGTTCGTCCAGGAAACCAAAACGGACCTCAAGGCCAGGCTGGACTGGCTGGGCTTCGGCATGCTCAGCATAACCATCGCCGCGCTGCAGATGTTCCTCGATCGCGGCGAGCAGCTCAACTGGTTCTCGTCGTCCGAGATCATCGTCGAGGCGCTGATCTGCGCGTCGGCCTTCTACATCTTCCTCGTCCACACCTTCACCGCCAAAAACACCTTCGTGAACCCGCGGCTGTTCCTCGACAGGAATTTCGCAGTCGGCATGATCTTCATCTTCATCATCGGCATCACCTATCTGGCCTCGCTGGCCCTGATGACGCCTTATCTGCAGACGCTGATGGGCTATCCGGTGGTGACGGCCGGCATCGTCATGGGGCCGCGTGGGCTTGGGACCATGGCTTGCATGTTCCTGGTCGGCAGGCTGATCGGCAAGGTGGACACGCGCTGGCTGCTGCTGACCGGCCTGCTGGTCACCGCCTGGGCGATGTACGACATGACCGGCTGGACCCCTGATGTGTCGCAATGGACGATCATCAGCACCGGCTTCATCCAGGGCGCTGGCCTGGGCTTCCTTTTCGTGCCGCTGACCACCATCACCTTCGCCACGCTGGCGCCGGAGCGGCGCGCGGAAGGCACAGGCCTTTACAATCTGTCGCGGAACATCGGCTCCAGCGTCGGCATATCGGTGGTCACCGCGCTGTTGACGGAGAACGTGCAGATCAACCACGCCAGCATCGCCACCTATGTGACGCCCTACAACCAGGCGTTCGGCAATCCGGCGATCTTCCAGGCGATGGACCCCTACAGCGCCGCCGGGCGTGCCGCGCTCGACGGCGTGGTGACGCTGCAGGCGACCATCATCAGCTACATGAACGACTTCAAGCTGATGATGATCCTGTCGCTTGCCGCCATTCCGCTGGTTCTGTTGCTGCGCAAGCCGGCGACTCCGGCCAAGATCGACCACAGCGCCGTGATGGAGTGACGGTCGAAGCTCATCCGGCAGGACAAGCAACAGCCGAAAAGAAACCGGGGTCCTGTGAGGGACTACAGGACCCCGGCCGATGCCGATACGACTTCCCAAGAAACATGGCACCTCGTCATGAGGTGGGACGGCAGGCCGAGAAAGCCCCAACGGACCTGCCTTGATCCCCTTTGCCGAAAGCCGTTACTTCGGCAACAGCACCTTGTTGACGACATGGATGACGCCGTTCGACTGGTTGACGTCGGCGATCGTCACTCGCGCCTCGCCGCCTGACTCATCCATGATGTAGAGCTTGCCCTTCTTGACTTCGGCGGTCAGCGTGTCACCGGAGACGGTTTTCATCTCGTACTTGCCGCCCATCGCCTTGGCCTTCTTCATCATTTCGGCGCCCGAAATCTTGCCGGCCACGACATGCGCGGTCAGCACCTTGGTGAGCTTGTCCTTGTTCTCCGGCTTCAGCAGCGTGTCGACGGTGCCCTTGGGCAATTTCGCAAACGCTGCATTGGTCGGGGCAAAGACTGTGAACGGGCCAGCGCCCTGCAGCGTGTCGACCAGGCCGGCGGCCTTGACCGCGGCGACCAGCGTCGTGTGATCCTTCGAATTGACGGCGTTCTCGACGATGTTCTTGGTGGTGTACATCGGCGCGCCGCCGACATTCGGGTTTTTGGCATAGGCGGGCGCGGCAATCGCCACGCCGGCGATGAGCGCGGAAAAGGCGATGGTCCTGAATGACGGCAAGCGCATGTGGTCTTCCTCCGGGTGAGGGCTGATCGGAATTGATAGCCTTTGGAAACGCACAGGCAGTCACGCCCCCGGCGAGGCGCAAGTTTCGCCGATCACGGGAACGTGATCCCGGAGTTGCTTAAACGGAAAAAGCCCCGCGCGAGCGGGGCTTTGAGGCTGGAGAAAGCGCTGCGCTTCTATTCGGCCGGCGATGGTTTCTTTCGGAACAGCGCGACCAGATTGTCCCACAGCTCGATCTTGGCGCCCTGGCGCTTCATGATGATGCCCTGCTGGAGGATCGACAGCGTGTTGTTCCAGGCCCAGTAGATGACCAGGCCGGCCGGGAAACCCGCCATCATGAAGGTGAAGATGACAGGCATCCAGGTGAAGATCGCCGCCTGCGTCGGGTCCGGCGGCGTCGGGTTCATGCGCATCTGCAGGAACATGGTGACGCCCATGATCAGCGGCCAGACGCCGATCATCAGCATGTGCGGCAGGGTGACCGGGATCAGGCCGAACAGGTTGAACAGCGACGTCGGGTCGGGTGCGGCCAGATCCTGGATCCAGCCGAAGAACGGCGCGTGCCGCATCTCGATGGTGATGTAGAGCACCTTGTAGAGCGAGAAGAAGACCGGGATCTGCAGCGCCACCGGCCAGCAGCCGGCAAGCGGGTTGATCTTCTCGGTCTTGTACAGCTCCATCATCGCCTGCTGCTGCTTCATCTTATCGTCCGCGTATTTCTCGCGGATCTCGAGCATTTTCGGCTGCACCTTCTTCATGTTCGCCATCGACGCGTAGGACTTGTTGGCGAGCGGATAGAAGATGGCCTTGACGATGACGGTGGTGGCGAGGATGGCCAGGCCGAAATTGCCGAAGAATTTGTAGAGCGTGTCGATCAGCCAGAACATCGGCTTGGTGATGAAGTGGAACCAGCCCCAGTCGATCAGGAGATCGAACCGCTTGATATGACGGTCTTCCGCATAGGCGTTGATCTTGCCGACTTCCTTGGCGCCGGCGAAGATTTCGCTCTCCACCGTCGCCGACTGGCCGGCATCGACGGTGATCGGGTCGGTGAGGAAGTCGGACTGGTAGCGATGGCGGCCGTCCTCGAAATAGGCGTAGCGCGGCTGGAACGGCTGCTTCTCCGTCGGCACCAGCGTCACCGCCCAGTATTTGTCGGTGATGCCGAGCCACCCGTCGGTCGACTTGCCCGGCGTGAACTGCTTGTCCTTCTCGATGGACGCGTATTTGTGCTCCTGCAGGCCTTCGGTGCCGGTGAAGCCGATCAGGCCCTCATGCAGCACATAGGTGCTGGCAACGAGCGGCTTGTCGAAGCGGGTGACGCGGCCGTAATTGGACAGCGAGACAGCGGCCGTGCCCGCATTCTGCACCGTATCGGACACCGTGAACATGTAGTTGGTGTCGACGGAAAAGGTGCGCTTGA
Source organism: Mesorhizobium sp. M0715 (assembly GCF_040320355.1). Classification (NCBI taxonomy): domain Bacteria; kingdom Pseudomonadati; phylum Pseudomonadota; class Alphaproteobacteria; order Hyphomicrobiales; family Phyllobacteriaceae; genus Mesorhizobium; species Mesorhizobium sp. M0715. The sequence goes on from NZ_JAMYPL010000002.1 coordinate 326,518, forward strand.
AGGTCAGGCCCTTGTCGTTCGAATAGGTCAGCGTGACCGGGGTCGTCGGCGTCAGCGTCGCATTGCCGTCGACGGCCCACACAGTCTCGGGACCAGGCACCGCGCCGGTCTTGTCGTTGCCGACGAAGCCGATCTCGGCATAGTAGCCATTGGGCAGTGCCGCCGGGTTGAGCAGGCTGATCTCGGGCGAGTTCTTGTCGACCGTCTCAGTGTAGTGCTTGAGCTTGAGGTCGTCGAGACGGGCGCCGGTCAGGTTGATTGAACCCTCGAGGCTCGGCGTGTCGATCCTGGCGCGGGTGGTCGTGGCGAGTGCCTGTTCGCGGCCGGCCGGCGTGACGGCGTCTGTTCCCGGTGCGTTGGGAATGGCGCCAGGGGCGACGGGCGTTCCGGTGTCGGTACCGGGATTTGTGCCGGCGGCCTTCTTCTGCTCCTCGACGCGCTGCTGTTCGACGCGGGCTGCCTCGCGCTGCGCTTCGCTGCGCGGCAACACGTAAAAATATTGCCATACCGCCAGGATCAGCACCGACAGCGCGATGGTGATGAAGAAGTTCCGGTTGTTTTCCATCGAAAGCCCTTGGCCTATCGTGTTCCGCGCAGTCGGCGGGAGAGTTCGGCCTTCAACTGGCCGAACGGAGTGGTAAGCACGTCTTCGCGCCCGACGATGACATAGTCATTGCCAGGCGCCATGTCACTTGCAGCATGCGTGCGGACGGCTTCTCGCAGCCGCCGCCGGACACGGTTGCGGACAACCGCATTGCCGACCTTCTTGGTGACGGTGTAGCCGACGCGCGGCGACAGGCCGTCGCCGCGGTCGAGAACCTCAACGAGAAAAAGCCGCCCGCGTCGCTTTTCACCACGACGGACGGCCAGGAATTCCGCGCGCTTCAGAAGCCGCTTGGGATTTGGTCCCACTGGCTTGCCGGATGCGGGCAACGATCTCGTCTTCCGTTCAGGCGCTGAGCCGCTTGCGACCGCGGTTGCGGCGAGCTGCGACGACGCCGCGACCACCCTTGGTGGCCATGCGGGCACGGAAGCCGTGCCGACGTTTGCGGACGAGTTTAGACGGTTGGTAGGTACGCTTCATTTGTTTTAATACCGCGGGGTGCGGCCCTTCTTGATTCTGTCACTGTGTAACAGGAGCTTTGCCGGGCCGGCTTTGGCGCGATCGAAACCGCGCCGGGACGAATGGCCCGAGCGTGTGCGGGCTTATAGAAAGAAGGCTTTTGGAAGTCAATCCGGAGTCGTCGGGCGCAATCCGGCTCCGTTCAGGCCGGTTTATGTTTGCGACCAAGGATGAAATTGGCAAGAAAGCCGTAATCGCCTAATCTGCGTTGATCAAGTGATCGTGAAGACATTAGCCGCATGAGCGAAACCATACAGGCACAGGAAGGGATCGGCACGGCGGGGTCCACCGAGGCCCCAGCCACCGTGCGCACGGTTCCGCTGTCGCGCGGCCTGTCGACCAAGCTGCTGCTGCTGACCATCGTCTTCGTGCTGTTGGCCGAAGTGCTGATCTTCCTGCCCTGGATCGCCAGCTACCGGCTGAACTGGCTGAAGGAGCGGCTGAGCACGGCGGCGGCGGTGTCGATCGTGCTGGTGCAAGGCGAATCCACCTCGCTGTCGCGCACGGCCCAGAACGACGTGCTGATGGCGATCGGCGCCAAGGCGATCGCGGTGCGCGACGGCGGCGTCTCGCGGCTGCTGGTGGTGGCCGAAATGCCGCCGAAGGTCGACGAACACATCGATATCGCTTCGATCGGCATGATCAAGGGCATGACCGGCGCGCTCGACACGCTGTTTTTCGGCGGCGACCGGATGCTGCGCGTCTTCGGCCCGGTCGGCGAGTCCGACAAGGAGTTCGAGCTGATCATGCCGGACAACAGCCTGCGCAATGCGATGCTGCGCTATTCGCGCAACGTCGCCTTCGTCTCGCTGCTGATCTCGCTGTTCACCGCCATGCTGGTCTACGCCGCCATCGACCTGATCATGATCGGGCCGATCCGGACCATGACGCGCTCGATGCTGTCCTTCTCCGAAGCGCCCGACGATCCCGGACGGATCATCCATCCGGCTGCCCGCGCCGACGAGATCGGCGTTGCCGAGCGCGAGCTGTCGCAGATGCAGGAGCGGCTGCAAAAAATGCTCTCCGAGCAGAAGCATCTTGCCGACCTCGGCCTCGCGGTCTCCAAGATCAACCATGACATGCGCAACATCCTGGCCTCGGCGCAGCTGATGTCGGACCGCCTGCGCCAGGTCAAGGATCCGACCGTGCAGGCCTTCGCGCCGAAACTGCTGCGCGCACTCGACCGCGCCGTGTCTTATTCCGAAGGCGTGCTTCACTACGGCCGCACGCAGGAGCCGCCGCCCGCGCGGCGCCGGCTCCGGCTCCGGCAGCTGGTCGAGGACGTGCAAGGCTTGCTCGACATCGAGCAAGGCATCGAGTTCGTCAATTCGGTCGAGCCGACCTTCGAGGTCGATGCCGATTCCGACCAGTTGTTCAGGGTGCTGACCAATCTGTGCCGGAATTCCGTGCAGGCGATGGCGGCCGACAGCGAAAACGCCCTGGTGCGCCGCCTGGCGGTGTCGGCCGTGCGCCTGGGCAGCGTCAGCCGCATTGCCGTCAGCGACACCGGCCCCGGCCTGCCGCCGAAGGCGCGGGAAAACCTGTTCGCGGCGTTCCGCGGCTCGGCCCGCAGCGGCGGCACCGGCCTTGGCCTGGCGATCGCGCATGAATTGATCCGCGCCCATGGCGGCACGGTGGAGCTGGTCGAGAGCATCGGCGGACGCACCACATTCGCGGTCACCATTCCCGACCAGCCGGTCCGGCTCGACCAGGCCCGCAACGGCCTGCGCCGCCCGGCATGATGTTTCGGGCGCGTTTTGCTCCGATGCTCGTGCCTCCGGGTCCGGCGCTCCTTTTCTCAGGGATCGGCGCTCTTCCCTTCAAGGATTGAGTTCGGGCTCAACTCCGGAGCCATTTCAAGCGCCGGGATCCGGGCCGTCATCGCCAACAAAGGCACTTGTGACAAAACTTTTGCCGGATCGACTTGCTTTTCGGAAATTCAGTCGCTAGGGAACACGTCTCGTCGCGACCGGTCGTTTACGATCGGATTGCGGGGTCATGGAAAGCATGGCCTGTTGCGCGCCCGTAGCTCAGCTGGATAGAGCACCAGACTACGAATCTGGGGGTCAGGAGTTCGAATCTCTTCGGGCGCGCCATTCCATCCAATTGAAATCTTTGGCATTTTGCCTCAGCCGGCTGCGGCACTGGCTTAATTCCGAAATTCAGCCGATTTGGATGAACGATTCCTTTGAAACATGTCGCAGCCAGCAGACAAGTTGGTCGCCAGGAATTTGGCTCCGCTTCTATGCCTTCCGCTCAACCAGCATGTAGCCGACCCCGCGGACAGTCTGAATGCCGGCTGACGCACTTGGTCCCAGCTTGGCCCGGAGATAGCGAATGTACACCTCCACGATCTTAGTCCCGGGTTCGGAGCTGTATGACCAGACATTGTTGAGGATGCGCTGGCGGCTAACCACTTTTCCCGCATTAAGCATCAGGAAGTGCAGAAGGTCGAATTCACGTCGGGTGAGGCGGATTTCCCGGTCGCCATCCGTTAGACGGCGAGCGCTCGTGTCGAGGTTGAGGCCGCCGATTCGAAGCGACTGCTCCTCCCCTGTTCCCGGACGGCGTCGGCGCAGGGCATCAATCCTGGCCACCAGTTCATCAAAGGCAAACGGTTTGGTCAGGTAATCGTCGGCACCCCCCTTGAGCCCATCCACGCGATCCTGGATTGTCTCTTTGGCCGTCAGCATCAGGATGAGAACCGGCCACTGCTCTGATCGAACGATCCGGCACAGTTCAAGACCATCCAGGTAGGGGAGCAGGCGGTCCAGGATCACCAGATCGAACGGATCCGTGCGAATGGCGGCCAATCCCTCTCGACCGTCCTCCGCGACACTCACGTGAAAGCCTTCTGCCTCCAGCCCTCGGCGGAGGAAATCGGAAACACGCCGGTCGTCTTCAACGATCAGGATTCGAATCATCGGTGTGTTGTACCAGCGGGAGTTTAATTCTGAGGAGGGTTCCCGAAGGCTCAATCCGTTCAAGGCCGATCGTGCCGTCATGCCTGTCTATGATCTTCTTGGCGATCGCAAGGCCAACACCGAGCCCATCGGCAACAGATCTCTCGCCAGCATGTCCGCGATAATAGCGGTCAAACACGAACGGAAGATCACTGGCACCGATGCCTGAACCGCTATCGCGGACGACAATCTCAAGCGCGCCGTCGCGCCCGGTCATCTCAACCGAGATCGTCTGGTGTGGTTTTGAATACTTTATGGCGTTGTCGAAGCCGATCAGCAGCGCCTGCTTGAGGCGCTGGGCGTCCCCTCGAATGAGGCTATGGTCTGCGTTAAGTGAGAGATCAACGGATATTTGCTTGGGGGTAGCGAGTACGGACGCTTCCTGAACGGCCGCCTTCACAACCTCGCCGACATCGATGATTTGCGACGAGAAGCTCATATCTTCCGCTTCAGAGCGGGCGACGGCGAGAAGGTCCTCCAGGTTGCGAGCCATATCCTCGGCGTAGTTGCGGATTCGGTTCAAGGCCTCCCCGTAAGGTCGAACACGCGGTTGGCCGCGAAGGGCAACATCCGCCTCTCCACGGAGAATCGTCAGCGGCGTGCGTAGCTCATGGCTTGCCTCCGCAAAAAATTGGATTCGCCGGCTGTTGAGAGCCCTGAGTTGTTTATTCGCTTCACGAAGCTCGCGCGTGCGCAGCTGAACTTCAGCCTCCAGCCGACCCTGGACCGAAATCAGAGCGGCACGTTCGATCTCAAGTGCCTCGGCCATGCTGTTGAAACTTCGCGACAAGGAAGCGAACTCGTCGCGCCCGGCTGCGGGGATGCGATGGTGAAGCTTACCCGCGGCGATGGCTTTGGCACTTTCATTCAGCTCACGCACAGGTGCGGCGATCGACCGCCGCAGAACGAGGCCGAAGCCCAGGCTGCCCAGCATGAGCAAGGTGGAGGAGCCGCCGGTCATGAGCAGCAGATGCCATTGCGCACCACGAACCCGTTCGAGTTCCGCTCCAACTTCGCTGCGCTCCTCGTGCAAGGCAGCCTCGATCATTCCTTCGAAATCGCTCTCCAGTCGATGCTCTACATCATTTCGGAAGCTTTCCACGATGCCTGCCGGCTCGCCTCTTGATCGCTGGCTGAACAGCCGTTGGGCAGCTCGATCGATAGCTTCAAACAGCGCCTTGATGCGGCCGACGAACTCGAGTTCGCCCTCCTCCTGGCTTCTGTCGCTCCAAAAGCCGAGCGCACCAAGTTCCTCGCGCGTTGCGCCTTCCAACTTATGGAATCCAAAATACAATTCTCTTCGTGCCGCCTCGAAATCCGGCATCTGCTCAGGCCCGAGCAGCAGGACCTCGGCCACTTGCTCGGTGTAGTTGTTGGCCTGGCCATTGAGTTCCGCAAGAGCCTCAAGCCGTCCGTGGACGCTGTCTACGCGGCGGACGAATTCTTCCGTCAGGTGCAGTGTGGCGAGTGCCAATCCGGAAATCAGCCCGACGAGGGCGAGGATGAGAATTTGAAAAAGGAGGATGCGACCTCGAACAGTCATGCGGGTGATCCCTGCTGGCGATCGACTAGCGTCTCTCACCAAATTCTAACCGGAGCTCTCCCGCCCGTCTAACCAGAAGCCCCTAAATTCGAACGCTGGGACGTGCGACGACCGTGCGCCTGTCCGATCGCCGGAGCGGCGACAAGCTCGAAGAGGTTCGGTTGGTACAAGTAGAGTTCCAGGCTGAGATCGGCTCCCTTGTCGGGAAAAAGATGACGGCGGTCTGGCCGGTGTGGCGCGCCGCGCTGATCGGAATCGGTGCATGTCTCGTCGTTGTCAGTATCGAATTCGGCCTCCCCGCTCTCCCATCGGACGCTCGGCGAGCGCTCGAGATCCTGCTTGTCGCGATCATAGGCTGGACCTTGACGCCGTTCGACGACACCTTCGTTGCTATCGTCGCCGGACTGGCAATGGCGCTGCTCGTCAATCGTGATCCCGGGGCGCTGTTTCACGCGCTTGGGGATGAGTTGATCTGGCTGTTGCTCGCCTCTTTCATCCTTGCGGCCGCCGTCAAGGCAAGTGGGATCGCGGATCGCATCCTCGGCCTCGTGACAGGGCGCATGCGGTCGGTTCGCGCGGTCGCGTATGCTTTGGCGGCGGTCATGGTCGCCACAGCCTTCATTATTCCGTCAACGTCGGGTCGGGCAGCCTTAATGATCCCGGCTTATCAAGCGGTTGCGGGGCGCTGTGGAAATGCTCGGTTGCGAAGGGCATTCGCGCTGTTGTTTCCCACTGCTATTCTCCTCTCGGCCTTTGCGTCGCCCGTGGGGGCCGGTGCCCATCTCCTGGCGATCGAAATGGTCGACCGCCTCTCAGGGGTGAAGGTGAGCTACCTGGAATGGATCGCCCTCGGTCTGCCGTTTGCGGCCGTGAGCACCTTTGTTTCAGTTGAGTGTCTTCTCCGGCTTTTCCTGTCACCCGCAGAACGGCGGGCAGCGCTTTTGCTGCCGACGGTAAGCAATGATGGGGTCGGGTTGGCACGGCAGCCGATACTCTGGATCGCCGCGGGCGTTGTCATCGCGTGGCTGACCGAATCTTTGCACGGGCTCAATGCCACCGTCATCGCACTCAGCGGCGCTCTCGCCGCATCGCTTCCGGGGCTCGGCGCGGTGAGGTTTGACGATGCCATTAGGAGTACCGAGTGGAAGCTGCTCCTGTTCCTTGCGGCGACCATCTGCCTGGCAGACGGCCTGGTGGCGTCGGGTCTTCATCAATGGTTGATCGAGACGACGGTGAACCCACTGCGGGTCGTCGGCTTGGGGCCGCTGGCCCTCCTCTCGTTGCTCGCTTTGCTGGGCCTTTTCAGCCATCTCCTTATTCACAGTCGCACGGCGCGCGTATCGGTGCTGCTGCCTCCGGTTCTGATGATTGCGTCGACAGCGCGGCTCGACCCCCTCCTTGCGATGCTTGTGCTCGTCTCAGCGACCGGCTTTTGCCAAACGCTCATGATCTGCGCGAAGCCGGTCGCGCTTTTCGGGGGACTCGACGACGAAGGCTACGGCCCGAGGGACTTGGCCCTCCTGAGCGCCGTCCTGCTGCCGGTGCAATTCCTTTTGATCGTCGTGTTCGCGGTGGGCGCGTGGCCAATGATCCAAGGTCTGCTCATCACGCTCGGTCTGCAAGTTTCCGGAGGGTCATAGCATGTCGAAAAAGAAAGAGCCGAAGAAGAGAAAACGGCTTCGAGTGCTGGTCGCACCGTCTGGTTTTAAGGAGAGCCTCGGCGTTCGTGATGTTATCGATGCATTGGCGCGCGGCGTCCGCAATGCGGTTCCGACAGCAAAAGTGTTTAGCCTTCCGATGGTGGATGGAGGCGAGGATTTTACGCGTACGCTTGTTGAGCTGTCCCATGGTGAGTTGCATTCCGTCACCGTCACGGGGCCAGTCGGGCAACCTGTGGAGGCGACCGTCGGTTTTCTCGGCCGAGGAAAGAAGCGGACGGCTGTTCTGGAGATTGCGGCGGCTGCCGGGCTGCGGCTCGTTCCCACGGACATGCGCGACCCGACCCGTACTACAAGTTATGGGGTGGGGGAGTTGATTCATGTGGCACTCGATCTTGGCGCCGAAAGGATTCTGATCGGCTGCGGTGACTCGGGCGTCAACGATGCGGGAATGGGGATGGCCCAAGCTCTAGGCGTGCGCTTGCTCGATGGGGACGGCCACTCTATTTCGGGGAGCGGCTCGGCGCTTTCGTCACTCGCTCGCGTCGATCTTTCCGATCGTGACCGCCGCCTTTCGAATGTTCGTATCGACGTCGCCGTGAACCCCTACAATATGCTGCTCGGCGAGAGAGGCGTCGCTCGGGTATTTGGTCCGCAAAAGGGTGCAACGCCTGACCAGGTGGCGTTGCTCGATCAGGGCATGGAAAATCTCGCTCATATCGTCCGCCGCGACCTCGGCATCGACGTAGCGCCGCTTGTCGGCGGAGGAGCTTCCGGTGGACTTGGCGCCGGGCTTCACGCCTTTGTTGGAGCGCGGCTGCAGCCACGCTTTGATCTTATCCGGCGGTATATTGATCTTGATCGCCGACTGGCAGATGCCGACATGGTCATGACGGCCGAGGGCGGTCTGGACGGACAGACTGGCTTTGGCAAGGTGCCGGCGGAGATTGCACGGCGCGCGAAACGTTACAATCTGCCTGTGATTGCCTTGGCCGGCACGGTCGGACTGGGCGCCGAGGCGACCCACGAAATTGGCATCGATGCGTTCTTTAGCATTCTTCGCCGGCCATGTTCCCTCGAAGACGCGATCCGTGACGCCGACATGCTGCTGGCGAACGCGGCCGAACAGGCGATGCGGCTGATGTGGGCCGCGCGCGCTTTTAAGTTCAGATAATGGGTCTTGTCTCGCCCAAGGCCGCGAGGCGTGCGGCTTCGGCCCGAAATTTCCTGGGCCATGTGAAGGCTCACATCAACAGCGGTTTACGTCGTCGCATTGCTTCCGCGACTTGCCCGGACCTACGCAAGTATACGGCTCAGGGCGAGCCCGCATCGACGAACTCCCGTATCAGCTCTGCAGCCCTGGACCCCTGCGTCTCCAGAAGGGATGGCCCGCGTCGAAGATGTGAGCCTCCATCCGAGGAAGGTCGATGAGCCAGGACTGAACCTCCGCAATGTCGAAAAAGACATCGTGGCGACCCCAAAGAAGCATGGCTCGAGGTTGATGCTTCGCCAGATAGTCAGCCACCTCCCCAAACCGGTCGACATATCGGCCGTAGTCGGCCAGCAGCGCCTTCTGCAGATCAAGCCGTCCCGGTAGACACATGACCCGCCAGTCCTCAATCCAACGCTCTGCATCGATCCGCGCCGCGATCTCGGGTGGCAGGCCGGCGACGTACTGGTCGCGGGTTCCCTCAAGGGTCAAATGGGCGGTGGCGGCCTCCTCGTTGCCGGCATTCGGCGCAGCCCAGAAGTCCAATGTGGCTGCCCACTGCGGACCAAAGCCGGAGCGGTGGGCATTGGCATTCTGAATGATGAGGCCTTCGACAAGTTCCGGAGCGCGCATGGCGAGCTGAAAAGCCACCGGAGCGCCGAAATCATGCAAATAGAGTAACCTGCGGCCCACGTTGAGACTCGCAAGCAGCTCTTCAATCGCGTTGGCCAGCATGTCGAACGATGGCTCGGATGGGAGATCGGATGCGCCGAAGCCCGGAAGGTCAGGCGCAACGACATAGACGGTGCCGGAGAGCCTGGCGGTCACGTCGCTGAACATCCGAGAGGAATTGGGGAAGCCGTGCAACAGGACTAGCGCGGGCTTGGAAACATCGCCGGCCGTCCGGACGGCCACCTCGCCGCCAGAGGACAAGGATATTTTCTGGATCTCCGGCACGTCCTTTCCTCCACGCCCACGCGATCGCCAAGCTGCACGCTTCGTTCGGTTCGACTTTCGGATTTTCAGAGAACTCAAAGCGGCGTGGAATGTTGCAAAGCCAAATCCTCGCGGGCTGTTGCCCAAAGCGCGTGGTAAGACCGGGAGCGGAAACCAGCGGAGCCTGATTTGACCATCTCCTCTACCAACACCAAGCGCGCACTTATCACCGGGGCCGGTGCGGCCGACGGGATCGGCTTTGCCATTGCCCGGCAGCTCGGCCGTGCCGGCCATGCGGTCTTCCTCACGGGAGCCAGTACGCGCGTGCTCGATCGCGCCGCCGAGCTTTGCCGCGAAGGCATCGATGCCAAAGCCGTGGTCGCCGATCTCACCATCGCTGCCGATGTCGCGCGGCTGCGGGCCGATGTCGGGGCGGTCGGTATCCTGGTCAACAATGCCGGCATGGGCTCGCTGGCATCGCCATCGGTCGACAAGGCGTTTCTCACCATGACCGAGGCCGACTGGGACCAGGGGATCGACGTCAGCCTGAAGACCGCATTCCTCGTCACGAAGGCCTTTCTGCCGGCGATGGTCGAAGCGGGCTACGGGCGCATCGTCAATGTGGCGTCCGTCACCGGACCGCTGGTATCCTTCGAAGGCACATCAGCCTATTCCGCCGCCAAGGCCGGCATGGTCGGCCTGACGCGCACGCTGGCGCTGGAAGTGGCGAAAAGCGGCGTAACAGTCAATGCCGTGGCGCCCGGCTGGATCGAAACGGGTTCGTCGAGCGAGATGGAGCGGCAAGCCGCCCTGCACACGCCGCCGGCGCGGGCCGGGCGGCCGGATGAGGTGGCCGCAGCGGTGGTGTTCCTGGCCTCGGAAGGTGCCAGCTATGTCAATGGCGCCCTGCTGGTGGTCGACGGCGGCAACCGCCTTCAGGAGCGCAAGGGCTAAGCTCAAAGGCGCTTGTCGTCAGGGTCGGTCGGCGGGCAGGCCTCGCCCAAGTTCCTCACCCCTCAAGACGCCTTGGCCAGAAAGTTCCGATAATCCGACTTGGCCTGCAGCAGGCGCAGCACATTGTCGCGCGAGCCCCGCACATGGGCGCGCGCCAGCGTGCCGGCTCTGGCGGCGTCGCCGGCGCAGATGGCATCGACGATTTCGGCATGCTCGTCGCGGGCGATCTTCCATTCGTCCAGCCACAAAAGTTCGGTCCAGACATAGTGCTGGCACTTGTCGAGGATGCCGCACAGCATGCCGTGCAGCATCACATTGCCGCTGATTTCGGCGATGACGCGGTGCAGGTCAATGCCGACCTCAAGCTCCTGGAATTTTTCCCTGTTGGTGCGCTCCGGAATGGCGGCCAGCCGCTCGCATTCGGCCAGCATGGCGCGCAGCCGTGCCTTGTCCTGGTCCGTCGCCGCCGCTGCCGCCAGTTCCGTCGCGTGGCCGTCGAGCAGCTCGCGGATCTCGAATGCCTCGCGGAACATGTTGATGTCGAACTCGGTGACGACATAGCCCTGGCGCGGCCGGCCGGTGACCAGCCCGTCGCGCTCGAGACGGTTGAAGGCCTCGCGCACCGGGGTGCGGCTGACAGTCAGCTTCGCCGCGATGTCGTTTTCGGTGACGCGCGAGCCCGGCGGAATCTGGCCGGTCACGATCATCGCCTTGAGCGCGGAGTAGACCGAGTCACGCAACGTATTTTTGGTTTTCTTGGCCAAGCTTCCCTTCCCACTTCTCCGGCCTTTCAGCCGGAACACGCATAGCTGTAGCCGCAGTCGGCATAATTTGCCACGCCCCCGGCGACGCCGTTCCTCGCCACCTTGTCCGGCTCGAAACCCGTGAATTCGATCGAGCCGGCGGTGTTGACAACATCGATCGCTAGGCTACACTCAAAATTGTATACAAAATAGCATGCCAAATCGAAAACAATGGGAACACCGGTTGGAGAGCCGAAAAAATGAACAGGACCAGAAGCGTTAGTATCGTTGCGATTGCGGGCCTCATGGCTTCGCTCGCGGCCCCCGCCATAGCGGGCGACACCATCACCGTCGCCTCATGGGGCGGCACCTACCAGGAGGCGCAGACCAAGGCGTTTTTCAAGCCTACCGCCGACGCGCTCGGCATCACCATCAAGGAAGACACCACCAACGGCCTCGACGACGTCCGGCTGCAGGTGACCGGCAATGCGGTGAAGTGGGACATCACCGAACTTGGCGCCGACGAATGTGCGCGCGGCTCGAAGGAAGGGCTGTTCGAGAAGCTCGACTACGGCATCATCGACAAGAGCGGCATCAACCCGAAGCTTGTCCACGACGACTGGGTCGGCATTTCCTACACATCCGTCGTGCTGATCTACCGGACCGATGTGTTCGGCGACAAAGGCCCGCAGACCTGGGCCGACTTCTGGAACGTGGAAAAGTTTCCGGGACGGCGCGCGCTGAGCGGCAGCCAGGCGACCGAAACGCTGAGCGTCGCGGCACTGGCCGAAGGCATTCCGATCGACAAGGTCTATCCGGTCGATATCGACGGCGCGTTGAAATCCGTCGACAAGATCCGTGGCCATATCGACGCCTGGTGGACCTCCGGCGCGCAGGCCATGCAGTTGGTGAAGGACGGCGAAGTCGACATGGCGAGCATCTGGAACGGCCGTGCCGGCACCTTAAAGAAGGAAGGCGCGCCGGTCAGCTTCTCCTTCGACCAGGGCGTGCTGACCGCCGACTGCATGGTCATCCCCAAGGGCTCCAAGAACAAGGAAGCCGCGATGAAGGCGCTGGCGATGTTCGTCAGCCCGCAATTGCAGGCCAATCTGCCGCTCTATGTCGACAATGGCCCGGTCAACGAGAAGGCTTTCGAGACCGGCAAGATCCCGCAGGACAGGATCAAGGACATTAATTCGGCGCCCGAGAACGTCAAGAAGCAGGTGTTGCAGGATGCAGAATTCTGGCGCGACAATTTGGTCGAGGCGACGGAAAAATTCAACAATCTGATCCAGCAATAGGCTGCGGCCGCAATCCAAACCACGGCAGGGCGACGCCTCGCCCTGCTTTCGCCGCCTCAGCCCCTGGGAGAGAAAAATCTTGTCCATTGCGCCATCCGCGTTGCCGATCGGCATGCGCGGGATCGAGAAACGATTTGGCAGCGTGCCTGTGCTGCGCGACCTCAACCTCGACGTCGAGGCTGGTGAATTCCTGACGCTGCTGGGGCCTTCCGGTTCCGGCAAGACGACGCTTCTGATGATCCTGGCCGGTTTCGTGCGGGCCAATGCCGGCTCGATCAGGGTCGGCGGCGACGAGATCATCACCACGCCGCCGCACAAGCGCAACATCGGCATGGTGTTTCAGAACTACGCGCTGTTTCCGCATATGAACGTCTTTCACAACATCGCCTTTCCGCTGAAGCAGCGCGGCGTTGCCGCCGCCGAGACGGCCGAGCGTGTCGAAAAGGCGCTCGATCTGGTGAAATTGCAGGGGCTGGGCGAGCGCCGGGTCGACCAGCTCTCCGGCGGCCAGCGCCAGCGCGTGGCGCTGGCGCGCGCCATCGTCTTCGAACCGCGCATCGTTTTGATGGACGAGCCCCTGTCGGCGCTCGACAAGGGCTTGCGCGAGCACATGCAGATCGAGCTGCGCAGCCTGCACCGGCGGCTTGGCATGACCACGGTCTATGTCACGCACGACCAGCGTGAAGCCATCACCATGTCGGACCGCATCGCGGTGATGAACGCCGGGCGCATCGAACAGCTCGACAAGCCCGAAACCCTCTACGCCACGCCGCGGACGCAATTTGTAGCCGGCTTCATCGGCGAATCGAATTTCATTCCGGTCGAGTGCCGCAACGGCTCCGTCTGGTACGAGGAGCGAAGAATCCATACGGCGGCGGCGACGCCGGCGGCAGGCCAGTACCTGATGGTGGTGCGGCCGGAAAAGCTGCGGCTGCTCACCGATGCCGAACCGGCAAGCGGCGTCAACGTGCTCAACGCGACGCTCAGCGACATCATCTACCAGGGCGACAGCTTCGTCTGCTATGCCGTGCTGCGCGACGGCCGGCAGCTGACTTTGCGCGACTATTGCCGCAGCGATGTGCTGGCGAAAATGCCCGCACCCGGCCATCCAGTCTCATTCGGTCTCGATGCGCAGGACACGATCCTGGTGGCGGCAGACTGATGAGCGCGCAGACCGCCCTCATGCAGGAGAAAGCCGGCCGCTCGGGCCCGGATCTGAACACGCAGGCGCTGCATATGGACGCTCGGCGCGAGTCGTTGCGGTTGCTGGCGCTGCTGTCGCCGAGCCTGTTGCTGGTCTTCGCCATCATCATCGTGCCCATCGGCTGGCTGTTCTGGCTGTCGCTGTTCGACGAAGCCGGCGCCTTCAGTCCCGCCAATTATGCGCGCTTCTTCGAACAGGCCTCCTACATCAAGACCTTTATCACCACCTTCAAGGTCGCCTTCATCGTCACCGGCGCCTGCGTGCTGCTCGGCTATCCCTTAGCCTACATGCTGTCGCAACTGCCGCGCCGGGCGGCGTCGATCTGCCTGATCTTCGTCATCCTGCCGTTCTGGACATCGGTTCTGGTGCGCACCTATGCCTGGCTGGTGATCCTGCAGCGCAAGGGCCTGATCAACAGCTGGCTGATCGATCTCGGTGTCATCAGCCAGCCGCTATCGCTCGCCAACAATTTTTCCGGCGTCGTCATCGGCATGACGCATATCCTGCTGCCGTTCCTGGTGCTGCCGCTCTACGCCTCGATGAAGACCATCGACATCGACTGCCTGCGCGCCGGCATGAATCTCGGCGCCGGCCCGGCCGCCACCTTCCGGCAGATCTTCTTTCCGCTGTCGCTGCCCGGCCTCGCCTCGGGCGTGGTCATCGTCTTCGTGCTGTGCCTGGGCTTCTTCGTCACGCCTGCGCTCATGGGCGGCGGCAAGGTCATCATGTGGGCGATGCGCATGGAACAGACCACCAGCCTCTATTCCAACTGGGGTGCGGGTGCAGCACTGGGCGTGGTGCTGCTGGTGGTCACGCTGGCGCTTCTCGGCCTGTTCCAGTGGCTGCTCGGCGCGCGCGCCACAGGTGTGTGGAGTTCGCGATGAGCGAGGATGTCGGCCTGCCGATCTCGCATCGGCAACGGCTGTGGCTCTATTGCCTCGGCGGCCTCGTGCTTCTGTTCCTGATCGCGCCGTCGATCATCATCGTCATCATGTCGTTTTCGGATTCGACGCTGCTGCAATTCCCGCCGCAGCAATGGTCGCTGCGCTGGTACCAGACCTATTTCGGCTCACTGGAATGGCGCGACGCTACGATCGTCTCGGTCAAGGTGGCTGTTATGACAGTGCTCGTCGCGACACCGCTCGGCACCGCTGCAGCCTATGCCATCAACAGGGGCACGCTGCGCCTCAACGGCACCATCAACGCGCTGCTGACGGCGTCGCTGATCGTTCCGGTGATCCTGATCGGCATCGGCACCTTCTTCCTCTATGCGCGCATCGGGCTCAACAACACGCTGACCGGGCTGGTCATCGCGCATACGGTGCAGGCCTTGCCGCTGGTGGTGCTGACGGTGCTGTCGGGCTTGCGCTCCTACGACATGAACCAGGAGCGCGTGGCGCGCAGCCTTGGCGCCGGCCGCGTCGCCGCCTTCTGGCAGGTGACGATGCCGCAGATCCGCTTCTCGATCGTCTCGGGCGCGCTGTTTGCCTTCATCACCTCCTTCGACGAAGTGGTGGTTTCGCTGTTCATATCGGGCGGCGAGACCACGACATTGACACGCCGCATGTTCAACGCGCTGCGCGACCAGATCGACCCGACGATCGCTGCCATCTCGACCTGCCTGATCGTTCTCTCGGTCGTGCTGTTGTCGGTTGCGCAGATCTTCGGCCGGCGGCATTGATTTCACCAGACCAATTCGCAGAAGTGACCAACTTGCAGACGTGACCAACTTGCAGACGTGACCAGGGGATATCCAGACAGAATGCGTGATTTCCAGTTTCCCGGCCGCTCGCCGGTTCGTGCCACCGAGGCGGTTGCCGCGACCTCGCATCCGCTTGCAACCCTTGCGGCCATCGACATTCTGCGCTCCGGCGGCAATGCCATGGATGCCGCCGTCTGCGCCGCCGCCGTGCAGGGCGTCGTCGAGCCGCAATCGACGGGCATCGGCGGCGATTGCTTCGTGCTCTATAGCCCGGCGGGACAGGGCAATGTGCTGGCCTTCAATGGTTCGGGTCGGGCGCCAGCCAAAGCGACGGTCGACTGGTACCGCGAAAAAGGCTTCGATCGCATCCCGCTGCAGGGTCCGCATGCGGTCACCGTGCCGGGCGCTGTCGACGCCTGGGGCCGCCTGCTCGAAGACCATGGCCGCAAGGGCCTTGCCGAGGTGCTGGCGCCGGCCATCCACTATGCCGAGAACGGCTATGTCGTGCACGACCGCGTCGCCTTCGACTGGGCCGAACCGGAAACCGACCTGTCGGCCGACGAGCATGCCGCGCGCATCTTCCTGCCCGGCGGCAAGGCGCCGAAGGCGGGTGACATCCACAGGCAGCCGGAACTAGCGGCGACGTTGCGCATCATCGCCAAACACGGCCGAGCCGGTTTCTATGAAGGCGCTGTCGCCGACGATATGGTTAGTCGGCTTAACGAATTGGGCGGACTTCATTCGGCCGAGGATTTCGCCTCGACCCGAGGCGATTATGTGACGCCGGTCAGCACCTCTTATGGCGGCCACGAGATCCACCAGATGCCGCCCAACAATCAGGGGCTGACGGCGCTTTTGATGCTGAATTTGCTGTCGGGCTTCAAGCTTGGCGGACTTGACCCCAATGGCGCCGAGCGCCTGCATCTGGAGATCGAGGCCGGGCGCCTGGCCTATCGCGACCGCGACCGCTATCTCGGCGACCAGGATCATGTCCCGGTGCCGGTCAAACAGCTCCTGTCCGGCGCCTATGCCGACCGGCTGCGCGCCGAGATCGACCGCGACCGCGCCATGACGCATCTGCCGCGCGTGGAGCTGCCCGGCAGCGACACGGTCTACATCTCCATCGTCGACCGCGACCGCAACGCGGTTTCCTTCATCAACTCGACCTATTATTCGTTCGGCAGCGGCGTCGTCGGCCCGAAGACCGGTGTCGTGCTGCAGAACCGCGGTTCGAGCTTCCGCCTCGACCCGGCACATCCGAACGCGATCGCGCCCGGCAAGCGGCCGATGCACACGATCATGCCGGGCATGGCGACGAAGAACGGCCGCGTCGTGATGCCGTTCGGCGTCATGGGCGGCGGCTACCAGCCGTTCGGCCATGTCCATCTGCTGACCAACATGATCGACTTCGGCATGGACCCGCAGCAGGCGCTGGATGCGCCCAGGGTGTTTTACAATGACGACACCGTGGAGGCCGAGCGTGGCGTTCCCAGCGAGGCGATCGAGGGCCTGCGCCGGCGCGGCCACCGCATCGCCGAACCGCATCACCCGCTGGGCGGCGGGCAGGTGGTGCTGATCGACTGGGAGAAGGGGACGCTGACCGGCGCTTCCGATCCGCGCAAGGATGGTTTGGCGCTTGGCTACTGACGCAATCCGTTGTCCAATGGCGTATCCATATCGAGGCAAGCCCGTCAGCGGGGCTGCCGCCAATAGCCGTTCGAAATCCAGCCGGTGATCATGACCCAAACTGAAACCCACGCAGATCTCTCCCGCCGTCTCGCAGCGGGGGCGGACGATGCACCTGCCATCCTGGCGCCCGACAGGGCGACGCTCAGCCATGGCGGATTGCGCAGCCTGATCGCCGACACGGCAAAACAGCTGCATGCGCGCGGCATCGGCCGGGGCGACAGGGTGGCGATCGTGCTGCCGAACGGGCCCGAGATGGCCACCGCCTTTATCGCCGTGGCGGCCGCCGCCTCGACGGCACCGCTCAATCCAGCCTACCGGGCCGACGAGCTCGATTTCTACCTCACCGACATCGGCGCCAAGGCGATCCTTGTCGCCGAGGGCGAGACCGGCCCTGCGGTGACGGTGGCCGAACGCCTCGGCATCGGCGTGCTGCGGCTTGTCGTGCAGCCCGCCACACCCGCCGGCAGTTTTGCGATCGAGGGCGCGGCGATCGGGCCCCCGGCATCACCCGACATGGCGCAAGACGGCGACATCGCGCTTTTGCTGCACACCTCCGGCACGACGTCGCGGCCAAAACTGGTGCCGCTCAGCCATGCCAACATCGCAGCCTCGGCTGCCCATATCGGCGGCACGCTTGGCCTGACGGCCGATGACCGCTGCCTCAACATCATGCCGCTGTTCCACATTCACGGCCTGATCGCGGCCGTGCTGTCGTCACTGGCTGCCGGTGGCAGCATCTATTGCACGCCGGGCTTCAACGCGCTGCGCTTCTTCCAGTGGCTGGGCGAGGCACGACCGAGTTGGTACACGGCGGTGCCGACCATGCATCAGGCGATCCTGCCTCGCGCGGCACGCAATGCCGAGGTGCTGGCGGCAACGCGCCTGCGCTTCATCCGTTCGTCCTCGGCGTCGCTGCCGGCGCAAGTGATGGCTGAACTGGAAGCGACCTTCGGCTGTCCGGTGATCGAATCCTACGGAATGACCGAGGCCGCGCACCAGATGGCGTCGAACCGGCTGCCGCCGGGCCAGCGCAAGCCGGGCAGCGTCGGGGCCTCCGCCGGTCCGGACGTGGCTGTCATGGCGCCCGACGGGCGACTGCTCAAGGCCGGCGAGACCGGCGAGATCGTCATTCGCGGGCCCAATGTGACTGTTGGCTACGAGAAGAACCCGGATGCCAACGCCACCGCCTTCGCGCATGGCTGGTTCCACACCGGCGACCAGGGCGTGCTGGACGAAGACGGCTATCTCAGGGTCACCGGACGGCTCAAGGAGATCATCAACCGCGGCGGCGA
Organism: Mesorhizobium sp. M0715; assembly: GCF_040320355.1. Taxonomy (NCBI): domain Bacteria; kingdom Pseudomonadati; phylum Pseudomonadota; class Alphaproteobacteria; order Hyphomicrobiales; family Phyllobacteriaceae; genus Mesorhizobium; species Mesorhizobium sp. M0715. The sequence continues at coordinate 344,836 of NZ_JAMYPL010000002.1, forward strand.
AAAAATCTCGCCGCTCGAGGTCGACGATGTGCTGATGGACCATCCGGCGGTGGCGCAGGTCGTCACCTTCGCCATGCCGCATGACAAGCTTGGCGAGGAGGTGGCCGCGGCGGTTGTGCTGCGCGAAGGCATCAGTGCCACCGAGGGCGACATTCGCACCTATGCCGCGACGCGGCTTGCCGACTTCAAGGTGCCGCGCAAGATCCTGATCCTGGACGAGATCCCCAAGGGCGCGACCGGCAAATTGCAGCGCATCGGCCTCGCTGCCAAACTGGGGCTTTGACGATGAAGATCACCATCTTCGGCGCCGGTGCGATCGGCGGCTATCTCGCTGCCAAGCTTGCCATGACTGGGCGGACCGATCTTTCGATCGTCGCGCGCGGGGCGCATCTGGAAGCGATCAAGGCAAATGGCCTGCGCCTGATCGAGGACGGCCAGGAGACGTCCGTCCCCGTCCGGGCCGCCGCGAAAGCCGAGGAACTTGGCGTCCAGGATTATGTGGTTCTGGCGCTAAAAGCCCATTCCCTCACCTCGGCCCTTGACCAGATCGCACCGCTACTCGGGCAAGACACCGCCGTCGTCACCATGCAGAACGGCGTGCCGTGGTGGTACTTCCACGGCGTTGGCGGGCCGCGCGAAGGCACCAGGCTGAACGCGGTCGATCCCGGCGGCAAGATCTGGCAGCGGATCGGACCGGACCACGTCATCGGCTCGGTCGTCTATCCGGCCGTCGAGGTCGATGCGCCGGGCCTCATCCGCCATGTCGAGGGCAGACGCTTCTCGCTCGGCGAACCCTCCGGCGAGCGCAGCGAACGGGTTACGCTTCTGGCCGAGGAAATGGTCAAGGCCGGCCTGCAGGTGCCGGTGCGCGACGACATCCGCGGCGAGATATGGGTAAAGCTGTGGGGCAATCTGTCCTTCAACCCGATCTCGGCGCTGACCGGCAGCACGCTTGCCGCAATTGTCGCCGACGAAGGCACCCGCACGCTCGCTCGCACCATGATGCTGGAAGCGCAGGCGATCGGCGAAAGCCTCGGCGTGCGCTTTCCCATAGCGGTCGACCGGCGCATCAAGGGCGCCGGCGATGTCGGCGAACACAAGACCTCGATGCTGCAGGACCTGGAGCGCGGCCGGCCGATGGAGATCGACGCGCTGGTGAGCGCGGTGCAGGAACTTGGCCGGCTAACGGACAAGCCGACCCCGACCATCGATGCCGTGCTGGCGCTGGTGCGGCGGCTGGCGGTGGAACGCGGGTGTTATGGGTGAGGTGGGAAGGACAAGGCAAATCGGAGCCGTGGCGCGCGACGATCCAGGCCTTGAAGCACCTTGGCCTCATATCCCCTTGACTGGAGTTAGCAGCATGCTGAACGCCATTCACCACGTCGCGCTCATCTGCACCGACTATGACCGGTCGCGACGGTTCTACGTCGAACTCCTCGGCCTCGATCTGATCCGGGAGGTCTATCGGGAGGAGCGGCAGTCATGGAAGGCGGATCTGCGGATCGGGTCGGCCCAACTGGAATTGTTCTCCTTCCCTGCACCGGCGATGCGGCCATCCCACCCAGAGGCTACAGGCCTGAGACATCTGGCATTTGCTGTGGCTAATCTTGAGCCCGTAATTATCCGCCTGGAAGCCGCAGGCGTTGCCTTTGAGCCAATCCGGATCGACCCATACACAGACCAACGGTTTACTTTTTTCAGAGATCCGGATGGATTGCCGCTGGAACTTTACGAAGCCTCATAAGGAACGGTTCGCTTTCGCGGCGGGCGCTGTGTACTGACGGTCTCGGTATCGGCGGACCGCGAATCTGTGCTAAGCGCCGCCCAACCAACCAAAGGACGACACCAATGAGCGAACTGACCGTGGCCGAGGCGACCGAGAGCATCTATGCCTCGCTCCGGGCGGACAATGCCGACATCGACGCACATATCGCGACGCTTAAGGCGGCGCTGACGCGGGAGGGGATAAAACAGGCGGTGTTCGATCCGACCAAACTGGCGCAGAACAACCGCTCGGGCCGCAAGTTGATGCAGGCTTATTTTCGGCAGCGCGGCGTGAGCGTGAAGTTCTCAGACTAGAGCCGCGCGCGCTCCCAACCGCACCACTGGGAGTTCTCGGCCGGTCCGTCGCCATCCGGACGTCGGGACTGTAAGTTCTAGTCCATGGGAGTTGTTTCAAGGCCGATCCTGGATCGCGGAGGGGATGTGACATGGTGGATTCTGACCGGATCGACAAGCTGATCGCAGCGGTGCCCCCCGCCTTGGCGCTTCGCGCCGGATTGGACCTTGGCATCTTCACCCGGCTCGGTGAAAGCGCGCTGACTGCTGACAGCCTCGGGGCCACGCTCAAAGTCGAACCCGATCGTCTGTCGCGGCTCCTCTACGCGCTCGCCAGCATCGGCCTCCTTGAAGTCAAGGATGGTGAATTTCGCAACGGAGCCGAAGCGTCGGCCTTCCTCGATGCGTCCAAGCCAAGCTATCGCGGCGGCGATCATGCGCTCCTGCGCGAGCTCTGGGGAGCCGACCTACTAACCGCCGAGTCGCTGCGGCAGAACCGGCCGGCTGCGCTGCACGACTTTTCCGAAGCGGGACCTGAGGCCGCGGCGGCCTTCAGCCGCATGCTCGCACCGGGTGGGGTGATTTTCGGCCGACATCTGGCCCAGGAGATGGACCTCTCGGCGGTCGGTTCGGTGATCGACATCGGCGGGGGTGCCGGGACCATACTGGTCGGGCTTCGCGAGCGGTGGCCGCACATTGCGGCGACGCTGATGGAACTGCCGACGGTCTCAGCGGTCGCGCCAGCCATCCTGTCGGAATACGGTGCCGACGACGTGGTTGTCGAAGAGGGGGACATAACCGTCGCGCCATCGGTCGGTCGGCACGATCTGGCGATCCTGAAGGCCGTCGTCCAGGTGCTTCCGCCGGACCAGGCGCGCAGTTCGATCCTGAACGCGGCGCGTTGCCTTACACATGGCGGCGAGATCGCAATTGCCGGGTGGGGTGTCGTCGATGACGACCGCCTCGGCCCGCCAGAGGGTGTCTTTCTCAATCTCACCTTCCTGAACCTCTATCGCCACGGCGAATCGTACACTGAGGGTCAGTATCGCGCGTGGATGACCGAGGCCGGATTCCGGGATATCTCCAGGTCGCGCCTGACGGACGGCTGCACGTTGTTTCGTGGACGCCTCACGGGCTGACTCAATAACAGCGATCTGCCGCGGCAAGTGCTTCGACGCGGTGAGCTTCGTCCAGTGCGCCAATCCGCCGGACCGATGCATAGAACCTGACATAGTCGCCCGAGCACAAGTCGAACAGGCGCAGAAACGCGGTCACCCGATCGCTATAAACGGACGTCGCGGCGAGCTTCGCGTTGTTGATCGGGGAGGCGAACCAGGCATCGTATCCCCGGTATCGGCCCCAGCGTCTGTCGCGCATGTGCCGGTAGCGCATCCGCAGCCGTTCAATAGCGGCCGTCTTTGCGGCCAGTTTTTGCTCCGAGGTGCCGGCGTTGGAATAGACTTGCGCCAACTCGTCCCGGGTCCGCGACACCAGCGCAAGAAATTCAGCCTTGCGTCTCCGGGCGGCTTCGTAACGGCGCAATGCGGCGGTATCGCCAGTCATGCGCAACCATTTTCTCACGCCGGTTGTTTCGACGGCGACAGCGAACGCCTCGTTGAATGCGGAATCGTCGTGCACGTAGACGCGCTGGTGGGCGAGTTCATGGAAAATCAGCCCTGCAAGATAGGTTTTATCCTCGCCGAACATCGTGCTTAGCAGCGGGTCACTTGACCAGCCGAGCGTGGAATATGCAGTGATGCCCGTCACATAGACGTCCATGCCCTGTTCTTGAAGTTCGACAGCGGTTTCAGTCGCGGACTTCCTGGAGAAATACCCCCGGTAGGGAACACAGCCGAAAACAGGAAAACACCATGTTCGCGGCGTCAGCGAAAATGCCGGCGCGGCGAAGACAGCCCATGTCACCGAGTCCCGACCAATGTCGACATAGCTGCGGTAGCTGTTGTTGTCGGGCAGCGCCAGTTCATCCGTTGCGAACTGTCGTATAGCGCTCGCCGATGCCATTCGGGCGCGCAACGCCTTCGGCGTCGAAGGATCCTCGATCAGTTTTCCGACATCCTGGCGTGCGGTCATGATCTGCAGATGACCCTTCATGGATTGCGCGTAGTAGGAAATGCTGGTGCAGCCGGTCACGCCGGACACCACGGTCATAACCGCAACCAATCGAAAGAATGCACGCATCACGATTTGTCCACAGCAGTGCTCACCCGTTCCGATGGGGTCGCGATTGCCCCAGGTCGCAAGCAGTCGCCTCGATTGATCGAGGTCTATAGTTTTCTGAAGAATCCGGACAGGTGCTCATTGTGGTGACGCATGTCACCACGCGCAAACCGCGTCCCACCAACCTGCAGCTGATCAGTCCTTTCCCGCCCGCCCGAAAATCCGCGCGTAAAATTCGCCGACGATGCCGCGCCGGAAGATCAGCACGCACACCATGAAGATCAGGCCGGTGGCGATGGTCACCGGAAAGCCGGAAGTGGCAAGCGTGTTTTCCAGGCCGATGACAAGGCTGGCGCCGATGATCGGCCCGACCATCGTACCGATGCCGCCGAGAAGCGTCATCAGGATCACCTCGCCCGACATCTGCCAGGTGACGTCGGTGAGCGTGGCGAACTGGAAGACGATCGCCTTGAGCGAGCCGGCCAGCCCGGCCAGCGCCGCCGACATGACGAAGGCGCCGAGCTTGTAGTTGGCGACGGAATAGCCCAGCGAAATGGCGCGATTCTCGTTTTCCCGGATCGAGCGCAGGATCATGCCGAATGGCGAATTGACGATGCGCCAGATGGCGAAGACGCCGATCAGGAACACCGCCAGCACGAAATAATACATGTTCAGCGAGACGTTCAGGTCGAGGACGCCTAGCAGCATGCCGCGCGGTATGCCCTGAATGCCGTCCTCGCCTTGCGTGAACGGCGCTTGCACGCAGAAGAAGAAGAACATCTGCGACAGTGCCAGCGTGATCATGGCGAAATAGATGCCTTGCCGGCGAATGGCGAAGAAGCCCATGACGAGGCCGAGCAAGGCCGCACCCGCCATGCCGAGCAGAATGCCGGCTTCCGGCGGCCAGCCCCAGACCTTGACGGCATGCGCGGTGAAGTAGGCGGCGCCGCCAAAGAAGGTTGCGTGGCCGAATGACAGCAGCCCGGTGTAACCAAGCAGAAGATTGAACCCGCAGGCAAACAGCGCGAAGCACAGCATCTTCATCAGGAAGATCGGATAGACCAGGAAAGGCGCCACCAGCAGCGCCAGGATGCCGAGCCCGACCAGCGTCCATTCAAGCCGTGCCGAGGTTTTGGCCGATGTCTCGCGAAGCGTCAGTTCCGACATGTCAGGCGTCCCTTCCGAACAGGCCGGCCGGCCGGACCAGAAGCACAATCGCCATGATGACGAAGACCACGAGGTTGGAGGCCTCGGGGTAGAAGACCTTGGTCAGGCCTTCGGCAAGGCCAAGCATGTAGCCGGTGACGATGGCGCCAAGGATCGATCCCATGCCGCCGACCACGACGACGGCGAAGACGACGATGATGAGATCCGACCCCATAAGCGGGCTCACCTGATAGATCGGCGCTGCCAGAATCCCGGCAAGCCCGGCCAGCGCGGAGCCGAGGCCGTAGGTCAGGGTCAGCAGCAAGGGCACGTTGACGCCGAAAGCCTGGACGAGGCGGGGATTCTCCGTCGCGGCGCGCAGGTAGGAACCGAGCCTGGTCTTCTCGATCAGCGCCCAGGTTCCGAAGCAGACGATCAGCGAGGCGACGACGACCCAGCCGCGATAGTTGGGCAGGAACATGAAGCCGAGATTGGTGCCTCCCGAAAGCAGCGGCGGCACGGCGTAGGGGTTTCCCGAGACGCCGTAATAGTAGCGGAAGATGCCTTCGAGCACGAGCGCGAGGCCGAAGGTGAAGAGCAGGCCGTAGAGCGGATCGAGATCGTACAGTCTCGACAGCGCAAGGCGCTCGACCACGATGCCGAAGGCACCGACGATCAGCGGCGCAAGGATCAAGGCGGGCCAGTAGCCGATGCCGAGATAGGTGAGAAGCAGATAACCGACGAAGGCGCCGAGCATATATTGGGCGCCATGGGCGAAATTGATGACCCGCAGCAGGCCGAATATGACAGCCAGGCCCAGGCTCAGCATGGCGTAGAACGAGCCGTTGATCAGGCCGACCAGCAACTGGCCGAGGAAAGCCTGAACGGGGATGCCGAAGATCATCGTCATGGCGCCATCATACACCCAGGACTTCGTGGAGCTGCGTCATGCGGTCCGGCAGCTCGCCGACCGGAAACCCCGCCACCACCTTGCCGTGCTCCATCAGATAGAAACGATCGGCGACACGGCTGGCGAAGCGGAAGTTCTGCTCCACCAGTAGGATCGTCATGCCGCGCTTTTTCAACGTCGCCAGCAACGCGCCAATGCGCTGCACGATGACGGGGGCCAAACCCTCCGTCGGCTCGTCGAGAAGCAGCATTTTCACACCGGTTCTCAACATGCGCGCGATCGCCAGCATCTGCTGTTCGCCGCCCGACAGCCTCGTGCCTGGACTGTTGCGCCGCTCCTTCAGATTGGGGAACAGGTCGAAAATCTCCTCGACGCTCATGCCGCCCTGCGCGACGACCGGCGGCAGAACCAGGTTCTCGTCGACGGTCAGCGTCGCGAAGATACCGCGCTCCTCCGGCACGAAGCCGATGCCTTGATGCGCGGTCCGGTGCAGCGGCAGCCGCATCAGATCCTGGCCGTCGAAAGCGATCCGGCCGGTTCGCTTGCGGATCAGCCCCATGATGGCGCGCAGCGTCGTCGTCTTGCCGACGCCGTTGCGGCCGAGCAGCGTGACCGTCTCGCCGGCAAACACCTCCAGATCGACGCCGTGCAACGCATGGCCCTCGCCATACCAGGCGTTGAGGCCGCTGACTGCAAGCAGAGGTGCGGCACTAGTCATCGGCGGTGCCCATATAGGCGATCTTGACGCGCTCGTCGCGGCTGACGGTGGCGTAGTCGCCGGCGGCCAGCACCTCGCCGCGCTGCATGACCGTTATCCAGTCGCAAAGGTCGGCCACGACGGTCAGATTGTGCTCGACCATCAGCACGGCGCGATCCCTGGCCACCGAACGGATGAGGCTGGAAACCGTGGCCACGTCCTCATGCCCCATGCCGGCCATCGGCTCGTCCAGCAGCAGCACTTTCGGATCGAGCGCCAGGGTCGTAGCGATCTCGAGCACGCGTTTCCTGCCATAGGAAAGGTCGCCGGCGAGCCTGTTCCTGGCGTCGTCGAGACCGACCGAGCGCAGCAATTCCTCGGCGCGCGGCGTCAGCCGGTCGAGCGCCGCCAGCGAGCGCCAGAACTGAACGCTGAGCCCGCCCGGCCGCTGCAGCGCGACGCGCACATTGTCGAGCACGCTGAGGTGCGGAAAAATCGCCGATATCTGGAACGAGCGCACCAGGCCCATCCGCGCGACCCTGGCCGGCGAGGTGCGGGTGATGTCGTGGCCGAGCAGCTCGATCCTGCCGCTGGTCGGCGCCAGGAACTTGGTGAGCAGGTTGAAGACGGTCGTCTTGCCGGCGCCGTTGGGTCCGATCAGGGCATGGATGTTGCCATGGCGGACATCGAGATCGACGTTTTTGACGGCGATGAAGCCGGCAAAGTCGCGCCGCAACCCGCGGGCGGAAAGCACCACAGGCGGCTCGTTCGCGCTCAGGTCAGTCGGCGCCATCGGCCGCGCCGATCACTGGCCGGCCGTCGGACAGCCGCTTTCCTTTTCGCTAAGGAAGGCCTCGTTGCCAGGAATGGTGGCGAGATATTTGTAGTAGTCCCACTCCTGGGTGCTCTCGGCTGGCGACTTGACCTGATAGAGGTACATGTCATGGACCATGTTGCCGTCCGCCTGCACTTTGCCGTTGGTTATCGCGGCGTCGTCCACGGGCATCGAATGCAGTTGCTTGGCGACCGCTTCGGTCTCGTCCGTGCCGGCCTTGTCGATCGCTTTCAGGTACTGCGTCACCGCCGAATAGGTCGAGGCCTGGATCATGTTCGGCATGCGGTTGGTGCGCTTGAAAAAGCGCTGCCCGAATTCGCGGCTCTTGTCGTCGCGATCCCAATAATAGCCTTCGGTCAGCACAACGCCCTGCGCCGCTTGAAGGCCAAGCCCATGCACCTCGGCCAGCGTGAACAGGAGTGCGGCAAGACGCTGACCGCCCTGCACGATGCCGAATTCGGCCGCTTGCTTGATCGAGTTGGAGGTATCGAGGCCGGCATTGGCCAGGCCGATGACCTTGGCGCCCGACGATTGCGCCTGCAGCAGGAAGGACGAATAATCGGTCGATCCCAGGGGATAACGCACCTCGCCCAGCACCTTGCCGCCATGGCTCTCGACGAACTTGGTGGTCTGATCCTTCAGCGAATAGCCGAATGCATAGTCGACGGTGACGAAGAACCAGCTGTCGCCGCCCTGCTGCACGAGAGAGCCGCCGGTTCCCACCGCCTGCGAATGTGTGTCATAGGCCCAGTGAAAGCCGTAAGGCGAGCATTGTTTGCCGGTCAGCTCCGTGGTCGCCGCGCCGGTGACGATGTCGATCTTCTTCTTTTCCTTGGAAATCCCCTGGACGGCGAGCGCCACCGAAGAGGTCGTCAGTTCCATGATGGCATCGACCTGCTCGGTGTCGTACCACTGCCGCGCGATGTTGGAGGCGATATCCGGTTTGTTCTGGTGGTCGGCGCTGATGATTTCTATCGGCGCTCCCTGCACCTTGCCGCCGAAATCCTCGACCGCCATCTTGGCCGCCTCGACCGACCACTTGCCGCCGAAATCGGCATAGACGCCCGACTGGTCGTTGAGGATGCCGATCTTGACCTTGCCGTCGGAAATGTCGGCGGCCGAGGCGGGGATCGCGGATGCGGCGAGAAGTGCCGCGGAAACGAAAAGGCTTACCTTCATGGTTGACTTCCTCCCATAGCGATGAATCCGACCGACCCTCCTACGATCGATCATCGCAATGGTATTGAACATGAGGAAGATAGGGACAGAGGGCAAGAGGCCGTCCCGGATTTCGTGTTCGAAGCGATGCGCTTTGGGGACAGAATGCCGGCGTTGAGCCCGAGATAGAAACACAAACACGTGAACCGCGACCCGCGGCGGTACTTGCCTCAGCCCTCGGCGGCGACGAGGTGGCCGTTGCCGACATCCCTCAGCGCCAGTTTCAACGGCGCCTCGCCGATCCTGCGGGTGGCGCTCGGGATCTCCTGGTCGAGGCGGGCGAAGCGGCTTCGCCGCTTAGCCGGATCGGGCACGGGCACGGCTTCGATCAGCCGCCTGGTGTAGGGATGACGCGGGTTGGAAAAGACCTGGTCGCGCGTGCCCATCTCGACGATCTGGCCGAGATACATGACGGCGACGCGGTCGGAGATGTTCTCGACCACAGCCATGTCATGCGAGATGAAGAGATAGGCGACGCCGAATTCGCGCTGCAATTCCTTCAACAGATCGAGCACGCGCGCCTGCACCGAGACGTCGAGCGCCGAGACGCTTTCGTCGGCGATGATCAGCTTCGGCCGCAGCGCAAGGGCACGCGCAATACAGACGCGCTGGCGCTGGCCGCCGGAGAATTCATGCGGATAGAGTTCCATCTGATCGGCCGACAGGCCGACGCGCTCGAACAGCGCGGCCACACGGTCGCTGCGCTCTTGCTTCGAGGCGATGCCATGGATCAGCAGCGGCTCGGCGACGAGTTCGCCGACGCGCATGCGCGGGTCGAGCGAGGCGTAGGGATCCTGAAAAATCATCTGCACGTCGCGGCGCACCGCCTTACGCTCGTCGCGGCCAAGGCCAGACAAATTGCGGCCGCCGATGACGACGCCTCCGCTGTAGGGCACCAGTCCGGCCAGCGCCTTGGCGGTGGTCGACTTGCCGCAACCGGATTCGCCGACCAGCGCCAGCGTCTCGTTGGCCGCGATCGAAAAGCTAACGCCTTCGACGGCGTGAACGCGCCGGTTGACCCGACCGAAGAAACCGCCATGCAGGTCGAAGCGGACATGCAGGTCCTTGACCTCGGCGACATTGGCCGATGCCGTCGTCGCCTCGGCCTCCCTGGATGTCTGTCGGCCGACGCCGCTGCCGATGCGCGGTACGGCGGCAAGCAGTTCGCGCGTGTAGTCGGCTTGTGGCCTGGAAAAAATGTCGGCGGTTTTCCCCTCTTCGACCATGCGGCCATGCCGCATGATGATGACGCGGTCGGCCATCTCTGCGACCACGCCCATGTCGTGGGTGATCAGGATGACGCTGGTGCCGTGCTGGCGCTGCAGGTCGCGCAGCAGCTCCAGCACCTCGCCTTGCACGGTGACGTCAAGTGCCGTCGTCGGCTCGTCGGCGATCAGCACGTCCGGCTCGAGCGCCAGCGCCATGGCGATCATCACCCGCTGGCGCATGCCGCCGGACAGTTCGTGCGGAAACTGCTTCAGCCGGCTTTCGGCTTCCGAAATGCGCACCGCTTTCAGAGCCTCGATGGCGCGCTGGCGGACTTCGCCCTGCGACAGGCTGGTGTGTGCCTCGATGGATTCGGTGAGCTGCCGGCCGATCGACAGCACCGGGTTGAGCGAGGTCATCGGCTCCTGGAAGATCATGGCGATGCGGTCGCCGCGGATGCGCCGCATCCGGCGCTCGTCCAGAGTCGTCAGATCTGTATCGCCCAGATGGACTTTGCCGGATGAAATCCGGGCGGCAGGCTGCGGCAGAAGCTGCATGATCGCCAGTGCGGTCATCGATTTGCCGGAGCCGGATTCACCGGCAATGCAGAGCGTCTCGCCACGCGCCAAAGTCAGCGACAGGTCGGAGACGACCTCGCGCTCGCCGTCCTCACCGCGCACGCTGACGCAGAGGTTGGCGATGTCGAGTATGGGTTTGCTGGCGGCGATCATTGCGCGTGTGACCCGGAGGGGGATTTACTCCGGCACACCCCCCTCTGTCCTGCCGGACATCTCCCCCGCAAGGGGGGAGATTGGCGGCTTTGCCGCGGCGTCCATTCGTCACCGTTGAAAAGTGGCGAAGCCCGTCGTGACATCCGATCTCCCCCCTTGCGGGGGAGATGTCCGGCAGGACAGAGGGGGGTGCAGCGCCGGCCCAACCTCATTCAAACACGCAGCGCGGGAAGTAGAACGACACCACCCAGTTCGGCATGTCGACGATCTCGCTGATGCGGAGATCGCCGCAGACCGAGGCCAGCATGTAGGCCTCGACGGGGTCTATTCTGTAGCGGGTGGAAAGCAGGTCGACCATCTGGGCAACCGCCTCCTTTGCACCCGTCATCAGGTCCGGCCCAACTCCCGTCGTCACCTCATAGCCCTTGGCGTCGAGATGGCGCGTCACCGGGCCTGGCGTGGTGAAGCGCGGCGTCTTCAGCCTGGCGTCCTTGACCAGATCGAGCTTGAGCACGACGTTCATCGGGCTTTCGATCGCCGTGCCGCAGACCTCGCCATCACCTTGCGCGGCATGGGTGTCGCCGACCGAAAACAGCGCGCCCGCCACTTCCACCGGCAGGTACAGCGTGGTGCCGGCGGCGAGATCGCGGATGTCGAGATTGCCGCCGACGCGTCTTGGCGGGACCACCGAGTGGTGACCCTTTTCCGCCAGGGCGTTGCCGATGGTGCCGGCGAAGGGTTTCAGCGGCACCCTCGCATTTTTGCCGAACAGCGCCGGCTCGAGCGAGGCAGCGTCGTACTTCCAGATGTTCAGCGCCGGCTCCTTGAAGTCGTCGGCGAGCAGCCCGAAGCCCGGAATGTTGGCCGTCCAGCCGAAGCCGGACGGTTTGAACATCTCGATCGTCACCTTCAGTGCGTCACCCGGCTCGGCGCCCTCGACGAAGATCGGCCCGGTCACCGGATTGACGGTGGCGAAGTCGAGCTTGGCGACGTCGGCGACCGTGCTGTCGGCCTGCAACTGGCCACCGGAGGAATCGAGGCACTGGAACTCGATGGTCGAGCCGGGCGCCACCCGCTCGGCCGGGGCAAACGAATTGTCCCAGCCGAAATGATGTTGGCGCCCGTGGATGGTGTAGTCGCAGTTATTGCACATCTTTTACGTACACATTGTCGTAGTTGATCGGGATATGGACCGGGTCGACATAGAGGTTGTCGGCGCCGCCCATGCGCGCCGATTTCATGGTGAAGCGCTGCTCGTTGAAGACCGGCGCCCAAGGCGCGTCCTCCATCACCTTGTCGTAGATGGCGCTCCACATCTTGTCGCGTTCGCCAGCCTTGGCGGGATCGACCACCGAGTCGGCCTCGGCCGCCTTGGCGTCGAGATCCTTGTTGCAATACCACGACCAGTTCCAGCCGCCCGGCACCGCACCGGCGCAGCCGAGGATCGGGCCGTAGAAGTTCGACGGATCGGGGAAATCGGCGATCCAGGCCATGCCGCCGGACCAGATCATCGGTGCGCCGGCCTTGTCGCCGCCGGCGGCAATGACGTTTGCCTGGGCGAGCGACTGGATGCTGGCCTTGATGCCGATGGCCGCCAGGTCCTGCTGGATCGCCTGGGCGATGCGCGGGTTGGGATCGGTGTTCATGGCGAACAATTGCGTCTCGAAACCATCGGGATGGCCGGCCTCGGCAAGCAGGGCCTTGGCCTTGGCGACGTCATAGGGATAGCCCTTGTATTCCTTGTCGTAGCCCGGCATCGACGGCGGCAGCGGCTGATTGGCCGGCACGGCGCGGCCGTTGATGATCTGGATCACGCGCGCCTTGTTGATCGCCATGTTGACCGCCTGGCGCACCTTCACATTATCGAACGGCGCCATGGTGGTGTTCATGGTGACATAGCCGGTGTGCAGCTGGCCGCCTTCGACGACGCGCGCCTTCTGCTCGGGATCAGCCATCACCTCCTGGAATTTTGCCGGCGGAATGCCGTCGCCGGGCACGTCGATCTCGCCCTTCTGCAGGCGCAGCAGCGCAACGATCGGCTCCTGGCCGATCTCGAAGGTGATCTTGTCCAGATGCGGCAGGCCCTTGTGCCAATAGTCCGCATTGCGCTCGAAGACGATGCGCTGGCCGAGTGTCCACTCGGCGAGCTTGAAGGCGCCGGTGCCGACCGGATGCTTGCCGAAATCGGCGCCGTATTTCTCGACCTCTTCCTTCGGCACGACATGCGAGAAGTTGATGGCCATGACATGCAGGAAGGTTGCGTCGGGGCGGGTCAGTTCGAACTTGACCGTGTAGGGGTCGACGACGGTGACGCCGGAGAGGCTCTCGGCCTTGCCGGCGGCGACATCGTCATAGCCCTTGATCGAGCCGAAAAAGCCGGCGCCGGGGCTCTGGGTCTTTGGATTGGTGACGCGGTCGAGCGAATATTTCACGTCGTCGGCGGTCATTTCGCGGCCATTGTGAAATTTCACGCCATGGCGCAGCTTGAAGGTGAAGGTCTTGCCGTCGGGCGAGATCTCGTAGCTTTCGGCGAGGTCGGGTTTCAAATTGGTGGTGCCCGGCTCGTAGTCCATCAGCCCGTCGAACAGGCTCTTGATCATCGACCAGTTCTGCCAGTCATAACCGATCGCCGGATCGAGCGTGGCGACATCGTCCTTGTAGGTGATGGTGATGGCGCCGCCCTGCTTGGCGTTCGGGTCGACGGCGTCTTCGGCGCGAACACTTGTCATGCCGAGCATCAGCGCCAGCGCCGATACCGCTACCGTGGATGCGAGAAACTTTTTCATTTTTATGTTCCCTTTCTCTATCTGGTTTTCATTTTCATCTGAGCTTGATGCGGGGGTCGATGAAGGGCGCGATGACGTCGGCCAGCAGATTACCGAGCACGATGGCGAAGGCCGAGATCAGGGTGACGCCCATGATGATCGGGATGTCCACGCGCTGGATGGCCTGCCACGCCAGCTGGCCAATGCCAGGCCAGCCGAACACGCTTTCGACGACGACAATGCCACCCATGAAGATGCCGATGTCGATGCCGATCATGGCGATGACCGGCAGGATGGCGTTGGGCAGTGCATGGCGGAACAGGATGGCTCGCCGCGCCAGGCCCTTGGCGCGGGCGGTGCGGACATAATCCTGGCGCAGAACATCGATCATCGACGAGCGCATCATGCGGGCGTACCAGCCGGCGCCGAGTATGCCCATGGTCAGCGACGGCAGCACGAGATGACGCCAGGTGCCATAGCCGCCGATCGGGAACCAGCTGAGCCGCACGGCAAAGACGTAGAGCAGCAGCAGGCCGACGACGAATTGCGGCGCCGAAACGCCGACGAAGGAGGCGACCATCAGCGTCTGGTCGGTGGCGGTACCGCGCTTGACGGCAGCGATCAGGCCCATGCTCAGGCCGAGCAGCAGCTCGCACAGGATGGCGCCGACCATCAGCAACAAGCTGGCCGGCAGCCGTGAGACGATCAGCTCGGTGACTTCGGAGCGCTGGATGTAGGAGCGGCCGAGATCGCCGCTGATGAGCTTCGTGAGATAGCGCCAGTACTGGACGATGAAGGGCTGGTCGAGGCCGAGCTGCTGGCGGATGTTCTCGACCGTCTGCGGCGTGGCGCTGCGACCGGCGATCTGGCGCACCGGATCGGCGGGCAGGAGATAGAGCAGCGCGAAAGTGATCAGCGAGACGCCGAGCAGGATCAGCAGCGACTGGATCAGGCGGCGGCCGAGATAGGCGATCATGCCCGGCCCCTCTGCGTCGGATCGAGGATGTCGCGCAGTGCGTCGCCGATCAGGTTGAAGGCCAGCGCCAGCGCCAGGATCGCGGCACCGGGGAAGAACACCAGCCAGGGTGCGGCCTGGAAATAGGTCTGGTTCTCGAAGATGATGTTGCCCCACGACGCCGTCGGCGGCTGCACGCCGATGCCGAGGAAGGAGAGTGTCGCCTCGAGCAGCACCGTGGTCGAGATGCCGAGCGTGCCCCAGACGATGATGGTCGGCAGCAGATGCGGCAGGATATGGCGAAACAGGATGCGCGGTGCACTCGCCCCTATGGTGCGTTCGGCGTCGATGAATTCGCGCTCGGCCAGCGAAGAGGTTTCGGTGTAGATGACGCGGGCGGTCTGCACCCAGTTGACCAGCGCGATGACCATGGCGACGATCCACAGGCTGGGCTCGAACACCGCCGCCAGGCAAATGGCGAGCAGCAGTGCCGGAAACGCCATCATCAAATCCGTGAAGCGCATCAGCGCGCTGCCGATCCAGCCACGGAAATAGCCGGCGACAACACCGACCAGCGTGCCGATGAACAGCGCCACGCCATTGGCGACGATGCCGATGATCAGCGAGGTGCGGGCGCCGTAGAGGATGCGGGTCAACAGGTCACGGCCGAGCAGGTCGGTGCCCAGCCAGAATTTTGCATCCGGCGGCAAGGGCGAGCCCTCGATGGTCAGGCCGTCGAACATCTGCTCGTTGGGATCATAGCCAGTCAGCCATGGCGCCAGCACGGCGCCGGCAACGACAATGGCGACGATCATCAGCCCAAGCAGTGCGAGACGGCGCCTGACCAGCCGGCGCCAGACGCCGGCGCGTGGTTTGACCGGCATGCGCCCTGGCGCGGTGAGATCAGGCGCGATGGGACTGGTCATCGCCGCCTTCTTCCCCTGTTGCTTCTTCACTTGTCATTGCCACGATCCGCCGCGCGGCATCCTCGACGCTGATCTGCCAGCTCATAGCCAGCGAGCGAAGCTGCGCATAGGCGCGGCCGTCATCGGTGCCTTTCGCCAGTGCGGTGACCGCGCGCACGATGGTCTGGCGCTCGGCGACGCGCTGGCGAAGCGAGGCAATCTCACTGGCCAGGTGTTTTCGCGCCTCGAAACTCTGGCGCGCGATCAGCAGCGCGCTGTAGACGCCGGCATTGCCGACCGGCTTCAGGAGCTGGGCATCGGCCTTGTGCGACAGCGCCCATTCGATGCGGCCCGGCGCCTCGGAGCCGATCAGCGCCACCAGCGGCATCGGCGCCTCGCCCGGCTTCCAGGGGAACTGCTCGTCGAAACCGAGATCGGCGTCGAAGAACACGAAATCGGCCGCCAGCGCCTCGGGCGGCAGTTCCGGCCAGCAGTCCAGCGTGATCAGGCCGATGGCCGACAATTGCCTGGTGATCGCCTGCACCGTCGGATGCGGGCGATGCAGGATAAACGCCTTGGCGCCGCCGAGATTGGGGATGCGTGGGGCTCTCGTCACGACACCACCCTCAGGCGTGGGCGGCCGAATGTTTTTGCCGGGTCGTAGCGCGACAGATAGGGATCCGGCGCGACTTCGTCTTCGCGGCTGACGACCTCGAAGAAGCCGTCCGCGATCCGCCCGATGATCACCGGCAATGTGGCGTGCTGCGAGTGCGCGTCGATGGCGATCGGCCCGAGCCGGGTGGAGAAGCGGCGTTCTGCGAAGGCTCTGGAAAATTCCGCCGGACCGGCTTCGGGATTGCTGGAGAGCACGTCGGCCATCACCTGCACGGAGGCATAGGCGGAGGCCTCGAAAGACGAGGCGAAGGCGGCCGGCCGCGGCGCGAAGTACGGCCCGACCGATAGATGTCCCTTGCCGGATTCACCGATCGCCGGCAGCTCACCTTCGGTGAGGTTGCAGGAGATGACGGGACAAGTCTCGGGACTGAAGGCGGCATCCTCGTGACCTAGGTCGCGATAGGCCGCGAGGAAGGCGTAGGACGAGGTGCCGATCAGGTTGTTGAGGATGAAGTTCGGCCGCGTGGCGCGGATTTCCGCGATCAGACGCGACACGTCGGTCTCGCCGATGCGCAGATAGCGTTCGCCCAGAACCTTGCCGCCGGCATCGGCGATCAGGTCGCGGGCGACGCGGTTCATCTCCCAGCCCCAGATATAGTTCGAGCCAAGCAGGAAACCGTTGGCGCCGAAACGCGGCACGACATGCGCCATCAACGGCACCAGATGCTGGTTGGGGCAGGCGTGCATGTAGACGACGTGCTCGTTGGCCTCGAAGCCCTCATAGGGGCAGGCGTACCACAGCATGCCGCCCGCCTTCTCGAGCACCGGAATGGTTTCCTTGCGGCTCCACGAGGTGACGCACCCGACGACATGGCGCGCGCTGCTGGTCCTGAAAATATCCTCGCACAGCGTTGCGTAGCGGTCGGCATTGCTTTGCGGATCGCGCTCGACCGGCACCAGTTCGATACCTGAGCTGCGATCGGCGTTGATGTCGGCGATGGCGCGCATGGCGCCGATGCGGCACGCATCGGAGACGAGCTGATAGCTCCCCGAGCGGGAATATAGGATGCCGATCTCGATACGCCGTTTCAAACAGATCCCCAAAATGACAATGCCTCGCAGCCAGCGCCGGGAGGGCGAGGCATACGAGGCATTCTTGCCGCCCGGCGATCAGAGCCGGTATTTTGCGCTAGCGTATTCTGTCCGGCGGGTCAGTCAAGCCCTCAACGATATTTGCGTGACCGTCATCGCCGTTTCGCTGCCACTGGCCTCTGACCGTGTTGACGCGCATAGGTCACGCAGGCGTCCACCGTGCTGACACAAAGCGCGTCGCGCCTGTTCGGCATATTGTTGTCGCCGGCGTAGGCAACTTCGGCGACGCGACCGTCGACCATGCGAATTTGCGTATCGCAATAACCGCCGGGAGCGACATTGACGGAGCCACCGACCGCCGGGATCGCGCCCAATGCCATGGTTGGGACGACGATGCTGAGATTGCCGCGCTGAACGACGCGCTTATAGGACCAGATCTGGCCCGATCGGCCGGCGTCCGCGGTGGCGGTCGGAAACCCCGCGCACATGCGGACGTCGGCTTCGCTGAGGCCGACCATCTCCTTGCGAGCCGCCGCCGCGGTGGGGTCAACCTTGGCCACGCGCGACGTATCGTCGGGAACGACGCAGGAAGACTGGATGCCAACGAAGAGAATAGGAAGGGCAAGCTTTTGAATGCAGGAAAATATCATGCCGACCGTCAGATTGGTCCGATGTCAGATTTGCGTGGCACCCGCCGCTCCTTTCTACCTAGGCAGGCAGGCGAAGGGATCAACCCGTTCAGCTTCACGAAAAAGTGGCTGTGGCTGCAACATCGAGGATTGCGCGTCACGGGGTCTGCATTTCACGCAGGATCAATGGCCCTGCAAGTGCTTCCGGCGCCAGGCGGCGGGCGCTTCGCCGACTCGCGCGCGAAAGAACCGTGAAAAATACGCCGGGTCGTCGAAGCCGATCTCGTAGGCGATGTCCTCCACCGTGCGTACGGTGAACAGCAGCAGGCGCTTGGCCTCCAGCAGCCGCCTTTCGCTGACGACCCGCTTGACGCCGGCGCCCAGAACCGCATGGGCAGCCTTGTCGAGAAGATGCGGCGTGGTGGCCAGCGCCTCGACGTAGCGATCGACCGGCCAGTTGTCGCGGAAATGCGTGTCGGCGAGCCGACGCAGGCCCCGCGCCAGCGAAGCATCGGAAGAGGCGGCGGAGGCGGTCACGCCGGGGCTGAGGCGCGCAATTTGGGAGAGTGCGACGGCGATCAGCGCCGGCAGGACCCTGTCATTGCCGGCTTGCGCCTCGGCATATTCGGCGGCGATCATCTCCAGCACCGCCGCCAGTCTCGCCCACGCTGCGTGTCGTGGCAGACCGTCGGCAAAGACCGGCCTGTCCAGCGGCAGCAGGCTGTGAGCGGCGATGGCCGCGAGCGCGCCGTCGGCGACCGAGACGACGAAGGCATCGGTGCCGGGTCCGATCGAGAAGCCATGCACGACAGCGCTCGGCACGAAGCTGACGGCAGGCGCCGAAAAGTCCCAGGACCGGTCTTCGATACGGTAGGTGCCGGAGCCGCTGGTCCAGTAGGTGATCTGGCCCATCTGCGGATGCTTGTGCGCCGCAACCTGACCAAGATGGATATTGCTGCGCGCAAGCACCGTCTCGACATGCAGGAAACCGACATCGAGCGGCCGCACAGGCTCGCCATAGACGAAGAAGTCGGGGATGGAATTCTGGCTCATGGCGCCTGAAAAAGTCCAATCGGTTTTGCCGTTCCGTCCATAACCAATGCATGCCCAAGGCGCTAGTGTTGCGACTCAAGAGGAGGACCATCATGCGATCAGAAGACTTCCGCGTCGACAAGGCACGGCCGTTCACCGGGGCCGAGTATCTGGAGAGCCTGCGCGACGGCCGCGAGGTCTATATCAATGGCGAACGCATTGCCGATGTCACCACGCACCCGTCGATGCGCAATTCGGCGCGGTCGCTGGCGCGCCTCTACGATGCGCTGCATGATCCCCTGCGACGGGACACGCTGACTTCGCCGACCGACACCGGCTCGGGCGGCTACACCCACAAATATTTCCGCGTCGCCAAATCCTCTGGCGAACTCGCCGCCCAGCAGACGGCGATCGCCGAGTGGTCACGCATGTCCTATGGCTGGATGGGGCGCACGCCCGACTACAAGGCGGCGCTGATGAATACGCTCGGCGCCAACGCAGACTGGTACGGGCCGTTCAGGGACAATGCCCTGTCCTGGCACAGGCGTGCCCAGGAAGCCGTGCTGTTCATGAACCATGCCATCGTCAACCCGCCGATTGACCGCCACAAGCCGGCCGAACAGGTGAAGGACGTCTTCGTCCACATCACCAAGGAGACGGATGCCGGCATCTACGTCTCCGGCGCCAAGGTGGTGGCGACGTCCTCGGCGCTGACGCACTATAACTTCCTGGCGCAGGGATCGGCGACGGTCACCGAGGATCCGTCGCTGTCGGTGATGTTCATCGTGCCGATGAATGCGCCGGGGATAAAGATGTTCTGCCGCGTCTCCTACGAGCAGACGGCCAACACGGTGGCGGCGCCGTTCGACTATCCGCTGTCGTCACGCTTCGACGAGAACGACGCGATCCTGGTGCTCGACAATGTCTTCATCCCCTGGGAGGACGTGCTGGTGCTGCGCGATGCGCAGAAGATCCTGTCCTTCCACCCGGCGTCCGGCTTCATGCATGGCTACTGCTTCCAGGGCTGCACGCGTTTCGCCGTCAAGCTCGATTTCCTCGCCGGCCTGCTGGCCAAGGCGCTGCGCGCCACGGGCGGCGATGCTTTCCGCGGCAACCAGGCGGCACTGGGCGAGGTCATTGCACTGCGGCACATGTTCTGGAGCTTTTCCAACGCCATGGCCTACAACCCGATCCCGTGGGCGAATGGTGCGGTGCTGCCCAATCTGGAAGCCGCGCTCGCCTACCGCACCTTCATGTCGGAAGCCTATCCGCGCGTCATCGACACCGTGCGCCGGGTGATCGCGTCCGGGCTGATCTACCTGCCGTCGTCGGTGCGCGACTTCAACAACCCCGAGATCGACAAGTATCTGGCGCAATATGTGCGCGGCTCCAACGACATGGGCCACATCGAGCGCATCAAGATCATGAAGCTTTTGTGGGACGCGACCGGCACCGAGTTCGGCGGCCGTCACGCGCTCTACGAGCTCAACTATGCCGGCGCGCCGGAAGAGGTGCGGCTGCAGGTGCTGAAAGGAGCTGAACGCGGCGGGCGGCTGAAGGCGATGGAAGAGCTCGTCGACACCTGCATGGCCGACTATGACGAGAATGGCTGGACGGGCGATACCTGGTTCAATCCGCTTGTCTCAACGGCCGAGTGAAACCAGATGGCCACGCAGATTTCGAAAACCGATTTCCGCGACGCCATGGCGAGGGTCTGCGCGCCGGTCAACATCGTCACCACCGATGGCCCGGCAGGGCGCGGCGGCTTCACCGCCACCGCCATGTGCAGCGTCTCCGACGAGCCGCCGACGCTGCTGGTGTGCATGAACGGGCGCTCGACGCAGGCCGCCATGTTCCTGTCCAACCAGCGCTTCTGCGTCAACGTGCTGACGCATGACCAAATGCATCTGGCGGGAAAGTTCGCCGGCGCGACCAGGGACATGGAAGCGCGCTACTCCGCCGCACGCTGGCAGACGCTGACCTCCGGTACGCCGGCGCTGTCGGATGCGATCGTCAATTTCGATTGCGAGATCGAGACTGTGCATATCGTCGGCACGCACAATGTCATGATCGGCCGCGTCATCGATGTCCGGCACGGCAGCGGCGGTTCGGCCCTGCTCTATGTCGACCGCAACTACACGCAGCCGACGCGGCTGGGCAGCTTTGGCGGGTGAAGCCGGGTGTCAGACGGTTTGGTGGCGGGGATGCCTCCGCCTATCCCGTACGCGGCCGTGCCACCAGCCAGTCTTTCACCCCCGCCGATCCAGCCTCGCCACCAGCCGGTCCCCCGCCCACTGGATGCCGCAGACCAGGACGATCAGCACGATGACCACGGCGATCATGATGGACGTCTCAAATCGTTGATAGCCGTAGCGGATTGCGAGGTCGCCGAGGCCGCCGGCACCGATGGCGCCGGCCATGGCCGAGGCACCGATCAGCGTCACCAGCGTCACCGTGAAGCCGGCGACAATGCCGGGCAGGGCTTCCGGCACCAGCACCTCGCGGATGATCGTCCAGCGGTTGCCGCCCATGGCGCGCGCCGCCTCGATCAGCCCGCGATCGACTTCGCGCAGCGACACTTCGGCGATGCGCGCATAGTAGGGCGTGGCGGCGATCGACAGCGGCACGATGGCCGCCCATGTGCCGATCGAGGTGCCGACGATCAGCCGCGTCACCGGGATGAGCGCGACCAGAAGAATGATGAAGGGCACCGAACGGAAGCCGTTGATGACGGCGCCAAGCGACCGGTTCACCCACAGGCTTTCGGCAATCCCGCCGCGTTCGGTGGCGATCAAGGCCAGGCCGAGCGGCAGGCCGAAGACCAGCGAGATGAGGCCGGAGGCGGCCGTCATCAGCACCGTCTCCCAGATCGAACGCAGCAGAAGTTCAAACAGGATCGGCGACATGGCCAAGCACCTCCACCCGCGCCTGGCGGGCCTTCAGGAATGTGATGATGTCAGCGAGATGATTTGCATCGCTGCCGGGAACCGAAAGGAACAGCGTGCCGACCGGCTGCTGCTGGATATGGTCGATGCCGCCATGGACGAGGCGGAAGGTGCCTGGAACAGCCGTGGCAAGGTCGGACAGCAATGGCCCGCTTGCCGCTTCGCCGGCCACATCCACGCGCAGGATCGTCTCCGCGCCGGCCCCCGGCAGCAGCCGGGCCGCCAGTTCGGCTGGCAGCTGCGGCCGGATGGCGCCGAGCAGGCTTCTGGTGATGTCCGAGCGCGGGTCGGCGAACACCGACCAGACCGGGCCTTCCTCGACGATGCGCCCGGCATCGATCACCGCCACGCGGTCGGCGATCGAGCGGATCACCTCCATCTCATGGGTGATCAGCAGGATGGTCAGGCCGAGCTGCCGGTTGATATCCCTGAGCAGCGCAAGGATCGAGCGCGTCGTCTCCGGATCGAGCGCCGAAGTGGCTTCATCCGACAAAAGCAGCGCCGGCCGTGCTGCCAGCGCCCTGGCGATGCCGACGCGCTGCTTCTGGCCACCCGACAGCGACGCCGGATAGGCTTTTGCTTTCTCCGACAGGCCGACGAGATCGAGCAGTTCGGCGGCGCGCTTCAGCCTCTCGGCTTTCGGGCGCCCCTCGATCTTGAGCGGTAGCGCCACATTGTCCTCGACGGTCTTGGCCGACAGCAGGTTGAAATGCTGGAAGATCATGCCGATGCGTCGCCGCAACGGCTGCAGGTCGCGCTCGCCTAGCCGGCTGATCTCGCGGCCCTCGATGAACACCTCGCCGGAGTCAGGCCGTTCCAACCCGTTCAGGCAGCGGATCAACGTCGATTTGCCGGCGCCGCTGCGGCCGATGATGCCGAGGATCTCGCCCTTGCGCACCGTCAGCGACACGCCGTCGAGCGCCGGCGTCACACCGAAGCGGCGCTTCAGGTCGACAAGGCGCACGACGTCCTGAGACGCGTCGGGCCGGGCCTGGGTCGGATCGGCGGTGTCCCCGGATGCCGTGATATGCTGGTTCATGAATGTTCCTGTTCTCCGAAAACGCAATCGCGGCCCGCGCCTGAGCGCGAACCGCTGTTGCTCTCGAACCGGACTTCCGGCCGAGGATCGGATCAATAGGCGCTGAGGCCGGTGCCCTTGTAGACCTTGTCGAACTCTGCCTTCACCGCCTCGTTCTGATAGGACGCGACCAGTGTCTTCACCCAGGCCTCGTTCTCATTGCCGGCCTTCACCGCGATGAAGTTGCGGTAGGGATTGTCGGCGATGGGCTCCTGCGCGATGCGGTTTTCCGGCGTCAGGCCGCTTTTCAGCGCCCAGTCGGTGTTGACCACGGCCGCGTCGAGATCCTCGACCGAGCGGCCGACGATGCCGGCGTCGAGTTCCTTGATCACCACCTTCTTCGCATTCTCGGCGATGTCGGCGGTGGTGGCCAGAATGCCGGTGCCGTCTTTCAGCTTGATCACGCCCTCGTTCTGCAGCACGCGCAGCGCCCGGCCTTCGTTGGATGGGTCGTTCGGCACGCCGACGACCGCGCCCTCGGGCAGGTCGGCGACTGCTTTGTACTTCTTCGAGTAGAGGCCGATCGGCCAGACGCCGGTATAGCCGACACGCACGATGTGATAGCCTTGAGTCTTGATCTGGTTGTCGAGATAGGGCTGGTGCTGGAAGGCGTTGGCGTCGATTTCGCCGCGCTCCAGCGCCTCGTTGGGCTGGGTGTAGTCGTTGAACACCACGGTCTCGATGGCGAGGCCCTTTTCGGCCGCCTGGGCGACGACGACGCGCCAGACATCCTCGTCCTCGCCGCTGATGATGCCGACCTTGATCGCCTTCTTGTCCTCGGCGAACGAAGCATGCGGCGCCATCAAGCTGCCGACCGCGACGGCCGATGCGAACAGCAGAGCCAAGCCGCTGCGCCGGCTGATGGTTGACCCTGAGGAAGATGGCAAAGTGTTTTTGAAGTCGGACATGATTGATCTCTGCGGTTGTGAAGTCATGCGGCCAAGCGGACTGCCTAGCCTTGATCACATCGTCAGGAATTCTATTGATTTAATCAAAGAACGCGTTTCGCCGTTCTCGCCAAAGCCAGGAATATTCTCTCAAAAATTCCAACGAAGAGAGAACAAGACGGCGCTCGGCCGACCGCCGCCGGATCTAAGGCGATCCTGGGCATCTCCGTGGGAAGGTCAGATTCGGAGGCAGGCCAGCGCCACGGTTGGTCTCAAAGCGCGATCCACGCGGTCTTGAGTTCCAGATATTTCTCCAGCGCGTGCAGCGACTTGTCGCGGCCGAAGCCCGACTGCTTGACGCCGCCGAGCGGCACGGTGATGTCGGCGCCGCCATAGGTGTTGACGTGGACGACGCCGGCATTGATGGCGCGCACCATGCGATGCGCGGTGGAGAGGTTGGCGGTCCACACCGCGGAGGCAAGCCCGTAGACGGTCGAATTGGCAAGCCGAACCGCCTCCTCCTCGGTTTCGAAGCGCATGACGCCGAGTACGGGCCCGAACACCTCCTCACGCGCAAGCTGCATGTCTTGCGTGACGTTCTCGAAGATCGTCGGCGCCATGTAGCTGCCGCCGGTCTCGGTCAGGATCCGCTTGCCGCCGGTGACGAGACGGGCACCTTCTTCCGTCGCCCTGGTGACGAAACCGAGGTTCTTGTCCAGCTGTTCGGCGCTCGATACCGCACCGATGTCGCTGGCGAGATCGAGCGGATCGCCGACTTTCAGCTGCGTCGTTGCCGCGACAAGTTCGTCCATGAAACGGTCATAGACCGACGCCTGGACGAGCAGGCGCGAGCCGGCGACGCAGACCTGGCCGGAATTGCGAAAAATGCCGTTGGCCGAGACGACCGCCGCCTGTTTCAGGTCGGGAGCATCGGCAAAGACGATGTTGGGCGACTTGCCGCCGAGTTCGAGGAAGGCGCGTTTCAGGTTGGAGCGAGCGGAATATTCGAGCAGCCGTCGGCCGACCGGGCCGGAACCGGTGAAGGCGATGGCGTCGACATCCATATGCAGGCCGAGCGCCTCGCCGGTAACCGAACCACGGCCGGTGACGACATTAAGCACACCGGCGGGAAGTCCGGCCTCGCTTGCCAGTTCGGCCAGCCGCAGCAGCGTCAGCGAAGCGATTTCCGGCGGCTTGACCACCACGCAATTGCCGGCGGCAAGCGCCGGCGCAATCTTCCAGGCGCCGATCATCAGCGGAAAATTCCACGGCACGATGACGCCGACGACGCCGAGCGGCTCCTTGTGGATCAGTCCCAGAACATTGTCGGCCGTCGGCGCGATCTCGCCATAGACCTTGTCGATGGCCTCGGCGTAGTAGCGGATGGTGCCTGCCGCCGACAGCGGTTCGGCCTTGTAGGCCATGCCGATCTCGGTGCCATTGTCGCGCACGCCGAGCACGGCGAGCTCGTCGGCATGCTTTTCGACCAGCTCGGCGAATTTCGTCAGCACCTTCTTGCGAAAGGCCGGCGCTGATCGCGACCACGAGCCCTTCTCGAACGCCTTGCGCGCCGACTTCACGGCGCGGTCGATATCGGCGGCGTTGCCGTCGGCGATGCTGGCGAAAGGTCGGCCGTCGATCGGCGACGTCACCGGCAGGCTTGCGCCGCTTGTTGCCTCGATCTGCACGCCATCGATGAACAGGCCCCGCGCGCCGATCTCCGTCTTGCGCAGCGTGTCGATGGCACTCTGACTGATCATGGGTGACGGACTCCAAGGGAAACATGCAATGTGGTTGGCGCGCGGAATTCCCAGCCGCGAAACACCGGTTCCTTGCCCTGCACAAGGCTGAGATCGGGGAACCGCTGGAGCAGCAGTCTTACCGCAAGGCACATCTGCTCACGCGCGAAGAACCGGCCCGAGCAGAAATGATGGCCGAAGCCGAAGGCGGCATGATTGCCTTCGTCGCGGTTGATGTCGAAGCGGTCGGGATCGGCAAAGCGGCTCTCGTCGCGGCTTGCTGAGGAGACGAGTGCGGCGACGGCGGCACCGGCTGGAATCGTCACGCCGCCAAGCTCGACCGCCTGTGTCGTCTGCCGCGTCTGCGTGCCGATCGGCGCCACCCAGCGCAGGCCCTCGTCGACCGCTTTGGGCACGAAGGTCTCGGGATCGGCGAGCACCTGTCGCAATTGCTCGGGATGGGCCAGCAGGCCGGCGAGGATCGAGCCGGCGCCATGTCCGGGCTCCTGCATACCACCGAGCAGGATGACCTTGATGCTCGGCATCAGGAAGTCGATTGGCCGCGTCGTGCCCTCCGGCATGCCGTCATGCAGCATATGCGACAGCGCGGAATCATCCGGTGCGTGGACAAGCCTTTCCAGCGTCGGCAAGATGGCGTCGCCGACCTCGGCGCTGATCGCGTCGGCGATCTCCTGCCGCTTCGGGTCGTTCTCGAAATTGATGGCGCCCTGGGCAAGGCCGTAGAACCAGCGGCGCAGCGTCGGCATCTCGATGTCGGCAAGGCCGAGCGAGCGCGCCAGGCTGAGCGTCGACACCGGCTCGAAATAGTCGGCCATTAGTTCGGCCGCACCCTGTTCGGCGATCCGGTCGAGGTAGGGCTCGGCGATCGATCGTACGAGGTCGCCGGCATAGGCGGCGACGGTGCGCGGCCGGTATTTCGGGTCGACGCCCTGTCGCAGCTGTTTGTGCGTCTCGCCATCGGTGGTCAGGATGGTCGGCTTGCCGAAGGAGCGCTCGACGGGCGACGAGCCGACAACGGCGGAGAAGATGTCGGGAGACTTGGCGACGCTCTCGACATCCTTCCAGCGGGTGACGAACCACAGATTGACCGCCGGCACGAAGGTGACCGGCGCACTGCGCCTGAGCTCTGCATAGATCGGGTAGGGATCTGCTTCCAATGCCTCGACGGTGATATTTTCGGCAAAGCTCAAATCCGCCACTCCCCTTTGTGGTGTAAGGGGCGGCGTGGCACGCCCCCCCTTTGCTTTTCTCAATCTTTCAGCGGCTGGCCGAGGTTTTTGAACGCGACCGGATCGCGGCTCTTCAGCGCGCTGGCCAGCAGCAGGCCGACGATCGCGGCGATCAGCACCAGCCCCGGCAGGAACACGCCAAGGAAACCGCCGGCCCCGGACAGGCTGCCGAAATTGATGACGATCAGGTAGATGATGATGACGAAGGCGATGAAGGTCAGCCCGGGCAGGATGGTGGTCTTCATCGCGTTCTCCTGCGTCGATGGATTGGCGCGGAAGAACATCACCACGGCAAGCGAGGCCACCGCCATCATGACGATGACGCCGAGTGTCGCGACGTTGGTCAGCCAGGAGAACAGCGCCAGCACCGGATCGAGGCCGAGCACGGCGAAGAGGCCGACGACGACCGCGGCGAGCACGCTCTGGATGATGGAAGCGACATGCGGGCTCTGGTGCACCGCATGCGTCACGCCGACCGTCTGCGGCAACAGTTTTTCGCGGCCCGAGACATAGATATAGCGCGCAACCGCATTGTGGAACGCCAGCACGCCGGCAAACAGGCTCGACACGAACAGGATGCTCATCGCCTGCGACAGCATCGTGCCGGCGTAACGATCCGACAGGCCGAACAGGAAGGTCGTCGGATCCTGCAGCCCTTGCAGCGTCGGCAGCAGCTTGTCGACACCGGCGCCGACCGCCATCAGCCATGCCGTGAGCATGTAGAAGACACCGATCAGCACGACCGAAAAGTAGGTGGCGCGCGGAATGGTGATCTTTGGATCGCGTGCCTCCTCGGCATAGATCGTCGTCGCCTCGAAACCGATGAAGGCGGCAAAGCAGAACAGGATGGCGATGGCCGGCGAGCCGCTGACGATCTGGCTCCAGCTGAATGGCGCCGCCGACAGGCCGCTGTCGCCGCCGGTCTTGAGGATGGCGATGTCGAGGACCAGCACCACAAGATATTCGCACAGCACCAGCACCGTCAGGATCTTGGCGGAGAGGTCGAC
The DNA here is from genome assembly GCF_040320355.1 of Mesorhizobium sp. M0715. Lineage (NCBI taxonomy): Bacteria > Pseudomonadati > Pseudomonadota > Alphaproteobacteria > Hyphomicrobiales > Phyllobacteriaceae > Mesorhizobium > Mesorhizobium sp. M0715. The sequence continues at coordinate 372,714 of NZ_JAMYPL010000002.1, forward strand.
CTGCCGGTAGCCGAGCACGGCCACCAGCGCGATGGCGATGAAGCTCCACACCCACCAGGGCAAATTGATGCCCCAGCCGGCGAACAGGCCTGATGTCGCGGCACCGAGCAGGCCCATGACCCCGATCTGCATGGCATTGTAGGACAGGATGGCGATCAGCGCCGTGGCGCCGCCGGCCATGCTGCCGAGGCCGCGCGCGGCATAGGCATAGAAGGCGCCGGCATTGCCGACATGGCGTGACATGGCGACATAGCCCACCGCGAACAAAAGCAGCAGCAGCGTCACGATCAGATAGGTGCCGGCAAAGCCGGCGCCATTGCCCATCAGCATGCCGAGCGGCGTGCCGCCGGCGACTGCCGTGAGCGGGGCGGCCGCCGAAATCACCATGAAGGTGATGGCGCCGACGCCAAGACTGTTCTTGCGCAGCCTGTTGGCCGGCGCCTGTTCTGCAACTGCTGTCATTGATCCCTCCTGTTTGCAAACCCTCAGGCTCGCCGGCCGAATGGCCTGTCCCATGCACTCTGGTGGTCGGTTCATTATTTGAACTGTTATTTTGAATATAGACTTGCAAACAATGCTGATGCCTGTCAAGTTAATTCACACGTTAAATGATTGTCCCGAACCGGGAGGCAAATTTGAGTACGGTCGGAAAAGCGATCTCGCTTCTGGAGCTGTTCAGCGTCGACGAGCCCGAGCTCGGCCTGTCCGATCTGGCGCGCCGCTCGGGCTTCGACAAGGCGACGACAAGGCGGCTGCTGGTTGCGCTGGCCGGCCATGGTTTTGTCGAGCAGGATATCGGCACGCGGCACTATCGCCTCGGCGCCGGCCTGTCGCGGCTGGCGCGCATCCGCGAAGCGCGCTTTCCCTTCCTGCAGACGGCTGTTCCGCTGGTGCGGGACCTGGCAGCATCGACGGCCGAGACCGTGCATTTGTCGGAATTCGGCGTCGACAGCCTGGTCACCGTCCATGTCGAGCATCCGGCATGGGCGAACCGGGTCAACATCGACATCGGTCAGTTGCTGCCCCTGCATTCGACCGCGTCAGGCATCGCCTATCTGGCCTTCGCCCGCGACGAGACCGTCAAGGCATGCCTGACGGGTTCGCTCGACGCGTTCACGGCCCATACGCTGATCGAGCCGGCCGCAATCTCAAGATCCATGAGCGAGGCGCGCGAGCGCGGCTATTCGATCTGCGACCAGGGCTATGAGGAAGGTGTGATCAGCGTCGCGGCGGCAATCCGCGGGGCGGATGGCTTTGCGCTCGGCACCATCGCGGTGGCGGCGCCAAAGGCCAGAACGACGGCAGCCGCGATCGCCGAACGGGGACTTGCCGTGAGGGAGGCGGCACGGGAGATTTCCATGCGCCTCAACGGCGAAAACCTGCAAATCTTGAGGAGGCAGGCCTGATGCCCTTGGAGACAGCGCCCCGCATCCTGGTCATCGGCACCGGCGACACAAAGGCCGAAGAGCTGCTGTTCATGAAACAGTGCATCGATGCGTCGGGCGGCAGCGCCGTGATGATGGATGTCAGCGTGCTGGGCGACCCGCCCTACAGCCCGGACCACGACAAGCACGCTGTGGCCCGGGCTGTAGATGTGACGATCGCCGAGATCGTTTCGAGCGGTGATGAGAACACCGCCATGACGCTGATGGCCGGCGGCGCCGTGCAGCTGGTGCGCAAGCTCCATCAAAGTGGCGAGATCGACGCCTTCATTGCCATAGGCGGCTCCATGGGAACCGATCTGGCGCTCGACGTGGCGCTTTGCCTGCCGCTCGGCGTGCCGAAATTCGTCGTCTCGACCATCGCCTATTCGCATCTCATCCCGCCCGAGCGCGTCGCCCCCGACCTGATGATGATCCTCTGGGCGGGCGGACTGTACGGCCTCAACAACATCTGCAGGCTGGTCCTGTCGCAGGCCTGCGGTGCGGTCGTCGGCGCGGCTAAAATCGTACTGGCGTCTCGCGCGTCAGCGCAGGCACCGGGGCCGACCATCGGCATGACCTCGCTCGGCAGCAGCTGCCTGCGCTACATGAAGACGCTGAAGCCGGCCCTAGAACGGCGCGGCTATGACGTTGCGGTCTTCCACACCACCGGAATGGGCGGCCGCGCCTTCGAATCGATCGCCGGCCAAGATCATTTCTGCGCGGTCTTCGACTTCAGCCTGCAGGAAATCACCAATCATCTCGCGGGATCCGTCGTCAGTTCCGGCGCCGACCGGCTGGAGAATGCCGGCGCTCGCGGCATTCCGCAGATCGCCGCACCCGGGGCGGTCGACATGGTCGATCTGCCGACCTGGCAGGATTTGCCGGCTAAATTCTCGACGCGGCCGTTTCATGCCCACAACAGGCTGATCGCTTCGGTCACCGTCGATGCCGACGATCGCCGCCAGGTCGCCAAGACCATCGCCGCCAAGCTCGGTGCCGCGAAAGGCCGCTCCGCCTTCATCCTGCCAACCGGAGGCATCCAGGAATGGGACGTGCAGGGCGAGCCGCTCTATGACCCCGAGGCTCTCGCGGCCTTCACTGACGAAATGCGCAGGGCTATTCCCGCCGGGGTCGAGTTCCACGAGATCGACGCTCACATCAACAGCGACGACTTCGTCGGCAAGGCGCTCGAGATCTTCGACCGCTGGGTCGAGGAAGGCATCGTCCCGCGCGGCAAGCCGGCCAAGGGAGTGGCAGCGTGAGTGCTGTTCCCGCCCAGGCGCTTGTCCTCGATTTCGGCGGCGTCGTCACCCGGACCCTGTTCGAAACGCATGCTTTGACCGAACAGGCGCTCGGCCTTGCGCCTGGAACGCTGCAATGGCGCGGGCCGTTCGATCCTGACAGCGATCCGCTGTGGCGCGCGATGCAAACCGACGAGATCAGCGAGCGCGACTACTGGCGCTCCCGCACCAGTGAGGTCGGTCAGCTCATCGGCGAGGACTGGCAGGCGATGGAAACCTTCGTCCGGCGCGCGCGTGGCGCGGAGCCGGAAAAGGTGGTGCGGCCCGAAGCTGACAGCGCCATTCGCACGGTGCATGCGGCCGGCTTTCGACTGGCCATCCTGTCCAATGAACTCGACCTGTTCTACGGCGCCGACTTCCGCCAGCGGCTGCCGTTGCTCGGCTTCTTCGATGTGATCACCGACGCCACCTACACCGGCATCCTCAAGCCCGATCCGCGCGCCTATGCCTTGGTCACCGAAGCGCTCGGCCTGCCGGCCGGTGCCTGCGTCTTCGTCGACGACCAGCAGCGCAATGTCGATGGCGGCTGTGCTGCCGGCATGCGCACGGTTCATTTCGACGTTGCTCACCCGGCCCAATCCTATGCCGAAGCACTCGGCCATTTCGACCTCGTTTCAGCTGCCTGAGATTTTTGCGGAGCCCTTTCATGCGCGACATCAATTTTCTCACCGAAACCAACGCCAAGCCGATCTGGCACCCAATGGCGCATCCGGCCGAGATGCGGGCCAACCCGCCAAAGGTGATCATGAAGGGCGAGGGCGTGATGGTCACCGACATCGCCGGCAACACCGTGCTCGATGCCGTCGGCGGCCTGTGGAACGTCAATCTCGGCTACAGCTGCGACCCGATCAAGAAGGCGATCGCCGACCAGCTTGGCGCGCTGCCCTATTATTCCGGCTTTCGCGGCACTTCGACCGGACCGTCGATCGAACTCGCCTACGAACTCTGCGAATGGTTCGAGCCAGAAGGCATGGTGCGGACCTTCTTCACCTCGGGCGGTTCGGACTCGGTCGAAACAGCGCTGCGGTTGGCCCGGCAATACTGGAAGATCCGCGGCCAGGCCGACCGGACAAAATTCCTCGCCTTGAAGAAGGGCTATCACGGCACGCATTTCGGCGGCGCCTCGGTCAACGGCAACGCCAATTTCCGCCGCAACTACGAGCCGCTGCTGCCCGGCGTCTTCCACATTCCCGCGCCCTGGACCTTCCGTAACCCGTTCGACGAGACCGATCCCGCGCGGCTGGCAAAACTGTGCGCCAAGGCGCTGGAGGACGAAATCGCCTTCCAGGGCGGCGACACCATCGCCGCTTTCATCATGGAGCCGGTTCTCGGCGCCGGCGGCGTCATCGTTCCGCATGAGAGCTTCATGCCGCTGGTGCGCGAGATCTGCGACCGCCACGAGATCCTGCTGATCGCCGACGAGGTGGTGACGGGCTTCGGCCGCACCGGCGCATGGTCGGGCTCGCGTCTGTCCGGCGTGAAGCCGGATTTCATGACCATCGCCAAGGCGATCACGTCAGGTTATTTCCCGCTCGGCGCGACCTTGATCGGCGGAAAAGTCGCCGATGTCTTCGAGGCCGACAAGACCAGTTTTGGTGCGATCGGCCACGGCTATACCTATTCCGGCCACCCGGTCGGCTGCGCGGCGGGTCTGGCGGCGCTTGCCGAGACCAAACGGCTTCGCCTGAACGAGAACGCGGCGGCACGGGGCGTCGAACTCGCGGCCGCGCTGGAGGGGCTGAAGGCCAGGCATGCGATCGTCGGCGATGTCAGGTACAAGGGCTTGATGGCGGCGCTGGAGTTGGTCTCGGACCGCACGACGAAAAAGCCGGGCGACAAGAAGACCATGGCCGTGGTTTCGGAGGCCGCCTATGAGGCCGGCGTCATGCTGCGTGTGTCGGGCAACACCATCATCCTGTCGCCGCCGCTCATCATCACCGCCGCCGATGTGACGAAGATCGGCGAAGCGCTGGATGCAGGCCTGTCGAAGGCCTGACGGGTTAGCTGGCCACAACGGAGTTTCAAGACGCAATGAGTCAATCGCAAGAAGCACTGGTTAGCCGGCGTTCCCGCCTGCTCGGCGCGAAATCGCAATTGTTCTATGACGAGCCCGTGCATCTGGTGCGCGGCGAAGGCGTCTGGCTCTACGATGCCGACGGCCGCAAATATCTCGACGCCTACAACAATGTCGCGCATGTCGGCCACTGCCACCCGCATGTGGTGGAGGCCTTGTGCCGGCAGGCAAGCCTGCTCAACACCCACACACGCTATCTGCACACCGCCATCCTCGATTATGTCGAGCGGCTGACCGCGACCTTCGATGCCAGCCTGTCCACAGCCATCCTGACCTGCACCGGCAGTGAGGCCAACGACATCGCGCTGCGCATGGCGCAGGCCGCCACCGGCCGCATGGGCATCATCGCCACCGACGCCACCTACCATGGCAACACCACGGCGGTTTCGCAGCTCAGCACCCGCATGCCGCCGGTCGGCGGCCGCGCCCGCAATGTCAGGCTGGTGCCGGCACCCGACAGTTTTCGCCATCCCGATGCGATGGCCAACGGCAAGGCTTTTGGCGACGCTGTGCGCGAAGCGATCGCCGCACTGGCAAAGGACGGCATCGGCCTGTCCGGCATCATCCTGTGCCCACTGCTCGCCAATGAAGGCTTCCCGACGCTTCCTAATGGATTTTTCGACGACGCGATGCGCGCGGTGCGTGATGCCGGTGGGCTTGTCATCGCCGACGAGGTCCAGCCCGGTTTCGGCCGCACCGGCAGCCATTTCTGGGGGCACCAGCGCGCCGGTTTCGTTCCCGACATCATCACCATGGGCAAGCCGATGGGCAACGGCCATCCGATCGCCGCCGTGGTCACGTCAAGGGAGATATTGGCGACCTTCCGCAACGCCTTCCGCTACTTCAACACCTTTGGCGGCAACCCGGTTTCCTGCGCGGCGGCCAATGCCGTTCTCGACGTCATCGAGCAGGAAAATCTCGTCGCCAACGCACGCGATGTCGGCGCCTATGCGCTCGGTCTGCTGCGCCCGCTGGCCGAGCGCCATGAATGCATCGGCGAGGTCAGGGGTGCCGGGCTGTTCTTCGGCGCCGAACTGGTTCACGACCGCGAGACCCGTGAGCCGGCGCCCGACATCGCCGAGCAGGTCGCCAACCGCATGCGCCAGCGCGGCGTGCTGATGGGCAAGACCGGCATCCACGGCAATGTGCTCAAGATCCGCCCGCCCATGCCGTTTTCGCGCGACAATGCCGACGTCCTGATCGGCGTCCTCGACGAGGTGCTGGGTGAAGTCGGCGGAGGGAAGGCGTGAGCGCAGTTTCCGAGCAGTCAGAGCCCGAGACGGCTGCCGATGTCACGGCTCTTGCTAGGCGCGCGCTCGAACATTGGGGCATTCGTGAGGGTGAGCCGGAGCTGCTGAAATTCCGCGAGAACGCGGTGTTTCGCGTCATCTTGCCAACAGGCCAGCCGGCCGCCATGCGCATTCATCGGCTTGGCTATCACACGGACGCCGCGCTGCGCTCGGAACTGCAATGGATGGGTTTTCTGCAATCCGCCGGCATCGCCACACCGTCGCCGGTCGCCACGCAGGCCGGCGATCTGTTCGTGCTCGTCAGCCCAGCCGCCTCAGTGCAGCCCCGGCAAGCCGATTGTCTGAGCTGGCTGGAAGGCCGCGCTGTCGGGGCGCGAGGCGTGCCATTGGATTTTACGCCCGAGCAGGCAAGACAGGTCTTTACCGCGATCGGCCGAACCATCGCCCACATGCACAATGCCACGTCTGCCTGGACGCCTCCGTCCGGCTTTGCCCGCCATGCCTGGGATTTCGACGGCTTCTTCGGCGCCAACCCGAATTGGGGCCGCTTCGAGACCTCGCCCTTCCTCGACGGCGCCCGTCGCGAGCTGGTCTTTCAGGCGCGGGAGAAGGCCGTGAAGGCGCTGTCGGAGCACGAACGCAGCGCCCGCAATTTCGGCATCATCCACGCCGATCTGGTGCGCGAGAACGTGCTTGTCCATGAGGGTGCGATCCGCATCATCGACTTCGACGATTGCGGCTATGGCTGGCACATGTACGACCTTGCCGTTGCGCTGTACCAGAACCGCGAGGAGGCGATCTATCCGCTGATCGAGGCCGCTCTGCTCGACGGCTATCGGCAGGAGCGGGAGCTGACGGCGCGCGACATCGCCGCGCTGCCGCTGTTTTCCGCGTTGCGTGCCTTTGCCTTTCTTGGCTGGGTGCAGAGCCGCGTCGAAGGCGACATCACCAGGGAGGTCGGTCTGCGCATGTCGGCCATCGCAGCCGATGTGGTGATCGCCTATCTGCGTGGCGAATAGGGCTGCTGTGCGGGCTGGCGACCGTCAGCCCTTCGCGAAATGGATGCTGACCGTTCCCGAGCTGCCGAAATCGGCAACGATCGTGTCGCCGGGCCGCGCCTCGACCGGGCGCACGAACGACCCGGAGAGAACGACTTCGCCCGCCGCGATCGACATGCCGTAGCGGGCAAGCCTGTCCGCCAGCCAGGCGATGCCCATCGCCGGATGATTGAGCACGCCGGCGCCAAGCCCGGTTTCCTCGACCTCGGCATTGCGCGAAACGATGGCGCCGATCCAGCGCATGTCGGCCTCATCAGGCCGCTGCGGCCGGCCGCCGATGACGATGCCGGCATTGGCGGCATTGTCGGAAATCGTGTCGAAGAAGGTGCGTGCCTTCTTCGTCTCGGCATTGATGCGCTCGATGCGCGTGTCGAGGATTTCCAGCGACGGGGTGATGTAGTCGGTGGCGTTGAGCACATCGGAGATGGTCACGCCGGGGCCTTTCAGCGGCGCCTTCATGACGAAGGCGATCTCGGCCTCGACGCGCGGCTGGATGAAGCGGTCGGCCGGCACCGTCGCGCCGTCATTGAAGAACATGTCGTCGAACAGCACGCCCGAATCCGGCGTGTCGATGGCAAGCGCGTACTGCATCGCCTTGGAGGTTAGCCCGATCTTCCAGCCTTTCGGCTTCAGCCCGGCATCGATCTTTCGCGTCACCAGCGCCGCTTGCACGCGGTAGGCGTCCTCCATCGTCGCATCGGGAAAATCGAGGCTGAGCAGACGGATCTGGCGGCGCGACCGCTCGGCTTCGAACAGCCTTGCCGCGGCGTCTTCCACTTGCTCCAGGGTCATTGCGCTGCCTCGTCGACGACACCGTTTCTGAGCACGCCGATGCCGTCTGCCTCGACCTCGATCACATCACCCGGCTTCAGCCAGATCGACGGCTCGAAGCGGGCGCCGGCGCCGGTCGGCGTGCCGGTGACGATGATATCGCCCGGCACCAGCGTGGTGAAGGTCGAGATGTAGGTGATGATCTTGCGGAATGAAAAAATCATCCGGCTGGTGCGGTCCTGCTGGCGGATTTCGCCATTGACGCGGGTGGTCAGCGCTATGTCGGCGATCTGCGCCTCGTCGCTGAACGGCACCAGCCATGGACCGATCGAGCCGCTGCGGTCGAAATTCTTGCCTTGCGTGACGTTGAACTTGGCATGCCGTACCCAGTCGCGGATGGTGCCCTCGTTGCACAGCGACAGCGCCGCAATATGGCCGAGCGCGTCGGCCTCGGCAATGCGCCGGCCTGCCTTGCCGATGACGATGACGATTTCGCCCTCATAGTCGAGCTGCGGGGATTCTGGTGGCCGCACCAGCGACGCGCCATGGCCGACGAAAGATCGGGGGAAGCGGATGAACAGCGACGGGTTGGAGGGCGCTGCCTGGCCGTCCTTGTACTCCTCGTTGCGGTCAGGGTAGTTGACGCCGACGCAGATGATCTTTTCAGGCGAAGGTATCGGGATTTCATAGGCGATGGCGTCGAGCGGGAAATCTGGGGCAAACGCCTCCGCCTCTTCCGCCAGCCGCCGCAAGGCGCCGGCCTCGATCACTTCACGCAGCGTCGGCCACTGGCCGTGGCGCGCCGCCAGGTCGATGACGCCCTTGCTCGTGATCGCGCCATAGCGCGCCTTGCCGCCGACGGTGAAGGTGGCGAGCCGCCCATGTCCAGTCATCCGGGTCTCCTCGTCCATCGTCACGGCGCAATGATCGGCGAAGCCGTCAAATCCGGCTGACGCACCGCAGCCCCGGCAAACACACTACCCTCTTCGAACCAGCTTTTTGGCGCCGGCGCGCCCCACAGCGTCTGGCGTTGCGGGTCCTTGAGGTCCCATTTGATCGGCTCGAGGTCCGGATCGACCGTCTGGTAGTCCGAACAGTAGATCTCGATGCGGTGGTTGTCCGGGTCTCTGACATAGAGGAAGAAGGCATTGGAAATGCCGTGCCGGCCGGGGCCGCGTTCGATGTTCGGCAAATAGCCCGTCGTTGCCATCAGATCGAGCAGGTCGATGATGTTGAGCGGCGTCGGCACCCAGAAGGCGACGTGGTGCAGGCGCGGGCCGATGCCGTTGGTGAAGGCGATGTCGTGCACGCCGCCCTTGCGGTGCGTCCACGCCGCCCACAGTCTTCCGCTGCTGGCGTCCTCGGTATACTCGGTCACCCGGAAGCCGAGCTCGTTGTAGAAGGCGACGGACTCGTCGACATTGGGCGAGAAGCAGTTGAAGTGGTCGATGCGCAGCGGCTTCACGCCCTTGTACAGCGCGTATTTCTGGTGGATCGGCGGCAGCCGCTCCATCTCAGCGTAGAATTCGAGCGGTATGCCGTGCGGGTCGCGCGTGCGGAAGGTGCGCGACTGGTAAGGCCGCTCGACCCATTCCACCGGCAGGCCCTTGCCCTTAAAGAAATGCTCGGCCTTGTCGAGGTCGTCATCCGAAAAGACCTTGAAGCCGAGATCGCGTGCCTCCGGCGTCGTCGCCTTGCTGAGCACGATGCAGTGATGGCCACGCTCCTCCATGGCGCGCAGATAGATGGCGCCCGATGTCTCGTCGGTGACCTGCAGGCCGAGCGTGTCGACATAGAAGGCGCGGGATTTGGCGAGGTCGGTCACCGCCAGTTCGACATGGCTGAGGCGCACGATGTTGAAGGCGGGATAGAGGTTGGGCTTGGGCAAGGGCATCTGATTTCCTCCTTCAGCCGCCGAGTTTCTGGATCGCGTGCGCCGTCGTCGCGAAGGCTACGTTCTTCGTTTCCATGTAGAAATCGAAGGAATGGTCGCCGCCATCGCGGCCGATGCCGGAATTCTTGACGCCGCCGAACGGGGTAGGCAAATGGCGCACATTCTCGGAATTGACCCAGATCATGCCGGCATCGAGCGCATCGGTGAAGCGAAACGCTCGGGTGACGTCCGAGGTCCAGAGATAGCCGGTCAGGCCGTATTGCGTGTCGTTGGCCAGAGCCAGCGCTTCCGTCTCGTCGGCGAACGGAATGGCGCTCAGCACCGGCCCAAAGATCTCCTCCTGCGCGATGCGCATGCGGTTGGTGACGTTGGTGAACAGGGTGGGGCCGACATAGCAGCCACCGCCCGGCCCATCGACCTTGCCGCCGCCGGCCGCGAGCGTCGCACCCTCCGATTTGCCGATGTCGATATAGGACAAAACCTTCTTTTCATGCACCGGATGGATCAGCGGCCCAACCACCGTTTTCGGATCGAGCGGATGGCCGACGACGATGCGCTTCGCCCTTTCAGTGACCTTGGCGGTGAAGCTGTCGTAGACCGAGGCCTCGACCAGCAGGCGCGACGACGAAGTGCAGCGTTCGCCGTTCAGCGAATAGATCATGAAAACGGCTGCGTCGGCGGCGCGCTCGAGATCGGCGTCGGCAAAGACGATCACCGGGTTCTTGCCGCCGAGTTCGAAATGCACACGCTTCAGCGTGTCGGCCCCCTGTTTCATGATCATCGAGCCGGTACGGCTTTCGCCGACGAAGCCGATCGCCTTGATGGCAGGGTGCTCGGTCAGCGCCTTGCCGGCGTCCTCGCCAAAACCGTTGACGAGATTCCACACGCCTTTCGGCAGGCCGGCCTCCTCGGCAATCTCGACCAGCAGGCGGGCGGTCAGCGGCGAGAATTCAGCCGGCTTATGAACGACGGTGCACCCAGCCGCCAGCGCCGGCGCGATCTTCCAGGTCGACAGCATGAACGGCGTGTTCCACGGCGTGATGATGCCGACCGGGCCGATCGGCACGCGCGTGGTGATGTTGACCTGGCCTGTCGTCCGCAGCGTCTCACCATCGCGGGCTTCCGGCGCGCGGTCGGCAAAGAAGCGGAAATTCTCGGCCCCGCGCAGTGCCGCCTTGGCCATGAACTTCAGCGCCTGGCCGGTATCCATGCATTCGACGAAGGCGATCTCCTCGGCTCGCGCCTCGATCGCGTCGGCTATTTTGTGCAGGAGCTTTTTGCGTGTCTCGCCCGGCATGGCGGCCCAGGCCAGGAATGCCGCCTTGGCCGCCTTGGCGGCGCGGTCGATGTCGGCGGCGCCGCCGCGCGCGACCTTGGCCAGTGGCTTGAGGTCAATCGGCGAAATGCTCTCGAACGCAGTGCCGTCGATGGCGGGAACCGCCTCGCCGCCGATCTGGTTCAACACGCCATCGCGCTTGAAGCGGGCCAGATAGGCCTCGGCCTTGTTCAGATTGCCTTGCAGGTCGGACATGTCGGGTTCCGTCACTTGCCGCGCAGTCGCGGGTGGATTGCGTTTCTCTTCCAGCTGAGCACCGGGTCGATTTCCCGGATTTCGAGCGACAGGGCGAAATGCGGGGTCTCGAACAGCGTGCCAAGGTATTCGCTCACCGCCGCGAAGACAGCCTCGCCAGTCCGCTTCTTGTCGTCGGCGCTGCGGCCGGTGCCGATGCGAAACGACATGTCGAGAAAGGCGTTTTCCGGCAGCCTGTCGGCCATCGCGTAGGCCTCGGCGCGAAACGCCCGCACCCGCACGGCGCCGGTTTCGAACAGCCCGGTGTCCAGCACTGTGCGCAACACCAGAGCGCACAGTTCGCCCATATCGACCTTGGCATCGAGATTGGCCGAATACTCGATGGAGAAGTGAGGCACGGCGTTTCGTTCCCTGGGTTATTGCCTTGTTGTAGTTAACGCGTTAATTACATGCAGCATGCGCGAAGTCAAGCCTTGCATCGGCCTTGGCGCAACGATACGGGAAGGCGGGAACGGGCCCTGGCAGGCGGATTCGGCCGAGGGAGGGCCTGTTTCGATCGCAAGCGTGGGAGGCTCTTTTCTTGCTGCCGGAAAATACCCGTCGTTCTCTGCCGATGGCGCTGCTTCATGCCCGCGAAGCGGTGATGGCGCGGTTTCGGCCGATGCTTGCCGCGCATGACGTGACCGAACAGCAATGGCGCGTGCTGCGCGTGCTGAGCGAAGCCGGCCCGGTCGAGGCGACGGAACTCGCCGACCGAGCCTCGGTTTTGCCGCCCAGCCTGACGCGCATCATCAAGGCGCTCGAGGGACGCAAATTCATCACCCGCAACAAGGCCGAAGGCGACGGCCGCCGCGTCGTTCTAACCATTGCGCCCGCCGGTTCCGCCCTGATCGACGCCCTGTCGCCCGAGCGTCGCGTCATTTATGACGACATCGAACAGCGCTTCGGCCACGAAAAGCTCGAGCAGTTGCTCGATCTGCTGGAGACGCTGATCGACGGCGAGAGCTGATCGTTCCGGCTACCGCGGAAGTTTCGACGGTCGCTTGGGTTGACGGCCCGCATACCTTGGAAAGGCCGAAACACCCGATGGGGGTCAGCTAACCTCGCAACCTCGCTCCTTCGGGATCGAAGAACGGTATCGGCGCCACGACCGCACGCGTCGGCTGACCACCGATATCAATGTTCAATTCAGTGCCGATCGCCGTGAAAGGCAGCCGCAGATGCGCGGTCGCCAGCACCTTGCCGAGGGAATAGCCGTGGTCGCTGTAGGTGACGATGCCGGCGTCCTCGCCATCGGCCATCACCCTGGCATCCGTCGTGGCCGGTTTGTCGCCGTCGAGGATCAGGCCGACCCATTGCTCGTCGAGGCCCTTGTCGCGAACCTTGAGCAGTGCTTGCCGGCCGACGAAATCGCCCTTGTCGAACTTGATCCAGCGGTCGAGGCCGACATGAAACGGCGTGCGGCTCTCGTCCATGTCGATGCCATGCGCCGGATAGGCCTTTTCCAGCCCGAGCGTGAACATCGCCAGCACGCCATAGGGCTTCAGGCCAAAATCCCGGCCGGTCCGCATCAGCGCGTCCCAGACGGAGGCCGCCTCGTCGGCAGGCACGAACAGTTCGAAGCCGAGCTCGCCGGTGACGCCGGTGCGCGAGATCAGCACCCGCGTGCCGTTGATATGGCCTGACGTGAACGACCAGCGCTTCAGCCCGTCCAGATCGGCATCCGAGATCATCGCCTTCAACAGTTCGCGCGAGCGCGGACCTTGGATGGTCGGGAAGGCGATGGCCGCCGTGATGTCGGTGACATAGGCCTTGCGCCCCTGCGCATGATGCAACAGCCAGGGCAGCATCTTCAGGCGGTTGACCGAGCCGGTCACCAGCATGAAGTGCTCGGCCGCCAGCCGGAACACGGTGAGGTCGTCCATGATGCCGCCATCCTCACGACAGAGCGTGGAATAGCGCACCTGTCCGGGCTTCATCGCCGCGGCATCATTGACGATGACATGGTTGACCAGCGCCTCGGCGTCCGGCCCCTTGATGTCCATCTTGCCCATGGTGCTGAGATCCTGCACGCCGACATTCTTGCGGGTGTTCAGGTGCTCGTCGGCAATGCCGGAATAAGTTTTGGCCGAGATGAAATCGCCGCCGACACGACCCATGGCCGCGCCCAGTCCGACGATGCTGCTGTAGAAAGGGGAGCGCCGCTCGGCCAAGGAAGTCTCCATCATTCAAGAAAAACGGCAGCGCCAGACGGCGCTGCCGAAGGTGGTTATTGTCGGTCTCAGCTGCCGTAGACGTCGACGGAAAAGTACTTGTCGTTGATTTCCTTGTATTTTCCGTTGGCGCGCAGCGCGTCGATGGCCGCATTGAGCTTGTCGGCCAGCTCCTTGTTGCCCTTCTGCAGCGCGATGCCGACGCCGGGGCCGTGTATCGCCGGATCGGCCGTCAGCGTGCCGAGCAGCTTGCAGCAGGCGCCGTCGGACTTCTTCAGCCATTCGGTCAGGATGATCGAGCCGTCCATCATCGCATCGAGCCGGCCATTGGCCATGTCGGTGCGGGCGTCGTCGCCGGTCGGATAGGCCTTGACGGTCGAGCCTGCGTATTTCTGCTCGGCGAATTTCTGGTGGATGGTCGCAGTCTGCACGCCGAGCGCCTTGCCTTTCAGGTCGTCCGGCGAGGTGCCTGATATGGTCGAATCCTTCGGTACGGCGATGGCCGGCGGCGTCTGGTAGTATTTGTGGGTGAACTCGACCTTCTCGGCCCGCTCGGGCGTGATGGTGATGTTGATGATGGCGTCGAACTTGCCGGCCTGCAGCGCCGGTATGGAACCATCGAAATCCTGCACGCTGAACTCACACTCGGCCTTCATCTCGGCGCACAGCGCCTTCCCCAAGTCGATGTCGAAGCCACCCAGCGTGCCGTCGGCACTGGCGTAATTGAAGGGCGGATAGGCGCCCTCGGTACCGATCCTGAGTTTTTTGTCCTGGGCGGAGGCGGCGCCCGTGGCAAGGGTGAGGGCGACGGAAGCGGCAAGCACGAAACGACCGGAAAGACGCATGTTCGAGTTCCCCGTTGAAAGCGGGAAGTCTACGGTCTTCCGGGCGTGTGGCGGAGACGGAAACGACATGCGCTGCGGCGATCGCGGCGCGGCGGGCGATCCAGGCCAGGCGATCGGTGGTGCGTTACCCGGCGCGCTGCTTGTTGGTCGCCGCCCGGTCGATGGCCAACTCCCCGGCCGAGAGGACAACGCCAAACTTTTCGGTGGCTTCCTCTGATGTGTAGTACCCCAGCGCCACGTCGCGCAGCACCAGATCCGGATCGCGCTGCAGCGGATCGCCGTAGCCGCCGCCGCCCGGCGTGCCGACGCGCACGCGGTCGCCGGCCTTGAGCGCAATGTCCTGCTCCTTCGAAAGGTGCAGCGGCACATGTTCCTCGCCGTTGCGGAAGACGGTCACCGTGTTGACCGCGCCATCCCTGCCGCCGAGTGCGCCCTGTGGGCCGAAACGGCCGTGGTCCATGACGAAGGAGGCCCGGGCGTCACCGCGCAGGATTTCGACCTCATAGGCGAGGCCGAAACCGCCGCGATGCTTGCCAGCGCCGCCCGAACCCTCGCGCAAGGCATAATGGCGGTAGAGCACCGGGAATGCCTGTTCCATGATCTCGACCGGTGGCGACTTCGAGATGCCGATGGTCGAGCAGCCATTGGTCAGCCCGTCATGGCCTGAATTGCCGCCATAGCCGCCGCCGGAGATCTGGTACATCACATAATCGCGGCCGCGCGCCGGGTCGTTGCCGCCAAGAGCGAAATTGCCGCTGGAGCCGGCGGGCGCCGCCGTCACCTTGTCGGGCAGCGCCTGCACCATGGCCGCGAACACCGCCTCGGCGATGCGCTGCGACACTTCGGCGGCGCAGCCCGAGACGGGGCGCGGGTATCTGGCGTCGAGGAAAGTGCCTTCCGGCCGCTTGACTTCAAGCGGTTCGAAGGCACCGGCGCTGATCGGCACATCAGGGAAAATGTGGCGCATGGCGAGATAGACCGAGGACAAAGTCGTCGCCAGCACGCTGTTCATCGGCCCGGCGCAGGGCTTTGACGAGCCGGTGAAATCGAAAGTCAGCGTATTGCCTTTTTTCTCGACGGCGAGCGCGATGGTCAGCGGCTCGTTGACCACCCCGTCGGAATCGACAAACGCCTTGGAATGGTAGGTGCCGTCGGGAATGGCTGAGATGTTGGCGCGCATCTGCTCGGCGGCGCGGCGGCGCAGTTCGGCGATCGCCTCGACAACGGTTTCGTCACCGTAACGATCCAGGATTCCGTTAAGCCGGTCCTGGCCGATCAGCAGTGCGGCGGCCTGGGCCCTGATGTCGCCGATGCGCTGGTCGGCAACGCGGATGTTGGAGCAGATGATGGCGTAGATCTCCGGATCGAGCACGCCCTTCTTGAACAGTTTTACGGGCGGCAGCCGCAGGCCTTCCTGCTCGACCGCGGTCGCGGAGGCCGAAAAACCGCCCGGCACCGAGCCGCCGATGTCTGGCCAGTGGCCGGTGTTGGACAGCCAGCAGAAGATTTTTCCGGCCCGGTAGACCGGCATGGCGAAGCGCACATCCATCAGATGGGTGCCGCCGAGATAGGGGTCGTTGACGATGTAGATGTCACCCGGCTCCGGGGCTAGGCAGCGGCCGTCGGCGATCATCTCGATCACCGTCCTGGTCGAATATTGCATGACGCCGACGAACACCGGCAGGCCTTGGCTTCCCTGCGCGATCAGCGAACCATCGACAGCCGAATAGATGCCGTCGGAGCGGTCGTTGGCTTCGGCGATGACAGGCGAGAAAGCGGCGCGAGAGAACGTAAGGTCCATCTCGTCGCAGACCTGTTGCAGGGCCGCCTGGAGGACCGAAAGGGTGATGGCGTCGAGTTTTGCCATATCAATGTCAGGCATCTCAGGCCTCGCCGATGTCGATGATGATGTTGCCGTCGGCGTCGCAGCGTGCGCGGTCGCCGGGCTCGAGCACGGTGGTGGCGTCCATCTGTTCGAGGATCGCCGGCCCTTCGATTTCAGCGTCAAGCGGCAGTTTTTCGCGTGCATATACCGGCGTATCGTGCCAACGCCCGCCATACCAGACCGGCCGGATTTCGCGCCTTGCCTCATCCAGCGTTGTTGCGCGCCCCGCCGGATCGATCAGCCGCGACAGATCGATCGCCGGACGCACGCCGGTCACCGACGTGTTGAGATTGACGAGGTTGGCGCGGATTTCCGGCAGTTCGACCTTGAAGCGGGCGAAATAGGCCTTTTCGAAAAGCTGCTGCAGTGTTGCCCGCGTCACCGATGAGGACGGCAGCGGCACGTTGATGATGTGGGTCTGGCCGACGAACTGCATGTCGGCGGAGTGGGTAACGCGGATCGTCTCCGGCTTCACCGCTTCCTTGCCGATCAGCTCTTCACCTTCGTTTCGGTGGCGTTCCAATACAGTATGAAGCTGTTTTTCGTCGAGCACCGCCACCGGCTGGTTGATGGTGTTGACGAAGTCATGGCGCAGGTCGGCGACGACGCAGCCGAGTGCGTTGGTGATGCCCGGACGCGCCGGCACCAGCACCTTGGGCAGGCCGAGTTCGCGCGCCAGGGCGGTCGCATGCAGCGGGCCGGCGCCGCCAAAGGCGAACAGCGCGAAATCACGAGGGTCATGGCCGCGCGACACCGAGACCATGCGGATGGCGCCGGCCATCTTCATGTTGCCGAGCCGCAGCACCGCGCCCGCCGCCTCGACGCCGGACAGGCCGGTCGCCTTGCCGATCTTGTCCTCGAAAATGCTGGTGACGCGCTCTGATGTGACGGGATTTTGGACCGCCAGCAGCTTCTTCGGCGCCAGCCGGCCGAGCACCAGATTGGCGTCGGTAATGGTTGGCTCGAGGCCGCCACGTCCGTAGCAGATCGGGCCGGGATTGGCGCCGGCACTTTCCGGACCGATCTGGATCAGGCCGGCCGCATCGACGCGGGCGATCGAGCCGCCGCCGGCGCCGACCGTGTGCACCGCCACCATCGGCACATGGATCGGCATCGCATATTCGATCTCGATCTCGTTCGAGACTGCCGGCTCGGCATTGCGGATCAGCGCCACGTCGGTCGAGGTGCCGCCCATGTCATAGGTGACGAGGTTTTCGAAGCCGGCGCGTTTTCCGGTATAGGCGGCGGCGATGACGCCGGAGGCCGGGCCGGACATGACCGTCTTGGCCGATTCACGTGTGACGAAGCGGGCCGAGATCATGCCGCCATTGCCGTTCATGATCAGGAAGTCGCGGGCATAGCCTTTTGCGCCCAATTCCTTGCGCAGCCGCTCGACATAGCGCTCGAGGATCGGCTGCACGGAGGCGTTGACCGACGCGGTGACGCCGCGCTCGAACTCGCGCGCCTCCGACAGCAGCGCGTGGCCTGCCGTGATGTAGCCGTTCGGCCAGAGCTCGGCGGCGATTTCGGCGGCGCGCCGCTCATGTGCCGGGTTGGCGTAGGAATGCAGGAAATGGATGACGAGGGATTCGCAACCGGCCGCGATCAGCGTCTGCACGGCGTCGCGCATCTCGGTCTCGTCGAGCGGCGTGCGCACCGCGCCCGATGCTTCGACGCGCTCCGAGACTTCGAGCCTGAGATTGCGCGGAATGATCGGCACGAAGCTGCCGGTCATGCCATAGGCCTGCGGCCGCGTGCGCCGACCCAGTTCGATCACGTCGCGAAAACCGCGCGTGGTGATCATGCCGGTTTTCGCCAGCCGGCGTTCCAGCACCGCATTGGTGGTGGTGGTCGTGCCATGCACGATGAGGTCGATGCTATCGATGGCAAATCCGGTGGCGCCGAGTGCCGAAACGACACCGAAAGCCTGGTTGTCCACCGTGGTCGGCGTCTTGGCCAAATACACCCGGCCGCCGTCGCTTCCGTCGATCAGGAGCAGGTCGGTGAAGGTGCCGCCGACATCGATACCGGCGACGACATTTCCCCGGGAATTGCGCGCTTGCGCCGAAATATTCTCTTCCATCGTCGAAACCCGAAATGCGCGGACTACGGATATGCGCCAGTTTGGAAAGCTGTTTTAAGGGAGCATCTTGACGCAAATATCGTTTGTATACTAATAAATTCCGGACACAAGAGCTTGCCGCTTTGCAGTGTGCGAACAGCCCGCCGGGATCTGAATGGTCCGGGCGTGCAGGTGAAAGTTTGGCGCCCGCGTCCACGGTTGGGCCAGAAGGTTGGATTTGATGAACACCACATCCGCTCTCAACACCGTCGGCGCCCGACCGCTGCAGTTCCCGATTCCGGCCAACGTCTATGCCGAAACCGTCGTCTCGGTGAAGCACTACACCGACCGGCTGTTCTCGTTCCGCATCACCCGTCCGCAGTCGTTGCGCTTCCGCTCCGGCGAGTTCGTCATGATCGGCCTGCCCAATGCCGAGAAGCCGGTGTACCGCGCCTATTCGGTGGCAAGTCCGGCCTGGGACGAAGAGCTGGAATTCTTCTCGATCAAGGTGCCGGACGGCCCGCTGACCTCGGAGCTGCAGAAGATCCAGGTCGGCGACACCGTCATCATGCGCCAGAAGTCGACCGGCACGCTGGTGGTCGACGCGCTGACCCCGGCCAAGCGGCTGTTCATGATCTCGACCGGCACCGGCATCGCGCCTTTCGCCAGCCTGCTGCGCGACCCTGACACCTACGACAAATTCGATCAGCTGGTCCTGACCCATACCTGCCGCGACAATGCGGAACTCACCTACGGCCAGGAGCTGGTCGCGGCGTTGGAAAGCGACCCGCTGATCGGTGAACTGACCACTGGGCGCGTCACGCTCTACAATTCGACGACCCGCGAAGAGTCGGCACGCATGGGCCGCATCACCGCGCTGATCGGCTCCGGCAAGTTCTACAGCGATCTCGGCATCGACAAGCTCAGCCCGGAAACCGACCGCATCATGATCTGCGGCTCGATGCATATGCTGAAGGACGTCAAGGACCTGGCCGAAAGCCTCGGCTTCGAGGAAGGCTCGCTGAGCCATCCAGCGACTTTTGTCGTCGAGCGCGCCTTCGTCGGCTGAGCCGCACCAACATCTCGAAGTCTATGCTTTTGACCGCACGGTCAAAATTGCTGCTTTCGCCGCCTTTTTCGGTTATGACCGCCCGCAGGACTCGTGAAGTACGGCTTCACGGGCTATCTTCGGCACACGTCGCTGAATGAAAGGGCAGGAGATGAGCAGCACAATCCGAGAAGCCGATATCGGCTCGTCCAAGGTGACGCCGCTGCCGGCGCGTGCCGCCGCCAACACAGCCGTTCCACCGGACCATCGCATTGCGCGCAATCCCGGCATGAAGCTCGATCTCGGCTTCATGGAATCGGTGCGCAGCGTCAACCGCTCGGCGCTGGAACGGCGCGTCGCCAGCCTGACCAAGCGGCGCTCGATCAAGGCCGACAACCAGGCGGCCTGGCTGCTGCGCGCTGTCGCCTGCATGGATTTGACGACGCTGAATTCCAACGACACCGAGGAGCGTGTGCGCCGGCTCTGCGCCAAGGCGATCAATCCGTTCCGCCGCGACATCGTCGAGGGCCTGGGCATATCAGGTGAAACCATCCGCCCGGCCGCCGTCTGCGTCTACCATCCCTTCGTCACCACCGCCGTCGATGCCGTGCGCGGCGCCGGCATCCATGTCGCCGCCGTCTCCACCGCCTTCCCGCATGGTCTGGCACCCCTGTCGACCCGCCTGCAGGAAATCGAAGCCTCGGTCCGCGACGGCGCCGACGAGATCGACGTGGTCATTCCACGCGGGCTGGTGTTCGGCGCCAAATGGCGCGAGCTATACAATGAGATCGTCTCGATGCGCGCCGCTTGCGGTGACGCGCATCTGAAGGTCATCCTCGGCACCGGCGACCTCGCCACGCTGCGCAATGTCATGCTGGCCTCGATGGTAGCGATGATGGCAGGCGCCGACTTCATCAAGACCTCGACCGGCAAGGAA
Organism: Mesorhizobium sp. M0715; assembly: GCF_040320355.1. Classification (NCBI taxonomy): domain Bacteria; kingdom Pseudomonadati; phylum Pseudomonadota; class Alphaproteobacteria; order Hyphomicrobiales; family Phyllobacteriaceae; genus Mesorhizobium; species Mesorhizobium sp. M0715. The sequence continues at coordinate 393,007 of NZ_JAMYPL010000002.1, forward strand.
AGCGTCAATGCGACGCTGCCCGTCGGCCTCGCCATGGTGCGCGCCATCAGGGCCTATTTCGAGGAAACCGGCTATCTCATCGGCTTCAAGCCGGCCGGCGGCATTTCCACGGCCAAGGCCTCACTCGACTGGCTGGTGCTGATGAAGGAAGAACTCGGCCGCCCATGGCTGGAGCCGGACCTGTTCCGCTTCGGTGCGTCGAGCCTCTTGACCGACATCGAGCGCCAGCTCGAGCACCATCTGACCGGACACTATTCGGCCAATCATCGCCACGCGATGGCTTGAGAGATTTACCCCCACCCCGATCGGCAAGCCGATCGACCCTCCCACAAGTGGGAGGGGTGAAGGAGGCGCCCAATGAACATTCTCGACCGCTACCACGCCATGGAATACGGCCCGGCGCCGGAAGCCCGCAACGAGGCCGATGCATGGCTTGCCGCGCGCGATTTCGGCAAGGCGCTGTTCATCGGCGGCGACTGGAAAGCCGCGTCCGGCGGCAAGACTTTCGAAACCAGCGAGCCGTCTTCCGGCAAGCTGCTGGCCAAGATATCCGACGCCAATGCCGTCGACATCGACGCGGCGGTTGCGGCGGCCACCAAGGCGCTGCCGAAGTGGTCGGCAGCCTCGGGCTATCAGCGCGCCAAGGTGCTTTATGCCATCGGCCGCGCCATGCAGCGCCACCAGCGCCTGTTCGCGGTGCTTGAGACAATCGACAATGGCAAGCCGATCCGCGAAAGCCGCGACATCGACGTGCCGCTGGCCATCCGCCATTTCATCCACCATGCCGGTTGGGCGCAGGCGCTGGACAGGGATTTCCCCGGCCACAAGGGTGTCGGCGTGGTCGGCCAGATCATTCCGTGGAATTTTCCGCTGCTGATGCTTGCCTGGAAGATCGCGCCGGCCCTCGCCGCAGGTTGCACCGTGGTGCTGAAACCAGCCGAGTTCACACCGCTGACATCAATCCTGTTCGCCGAGATCTGTGAGCGCGCCGGCGTACCGAAAGGCGTCGTCAACATCGTCCAGGGCGGGCCTGGGGCTGGTGCGGCCATCGTCAACCACCCCGGCATCCAGAAGATCGCTTTCACCGGCTCTTCCGAGGTCGGCAAGATCATTCGCAAGGCGACCGCCGGCTCGGGCAAGAAACTGTCGCTGGAGCTTGGTGGCAAGTCGGCCTTCATCGTCTTCGAGGATGCCGATCTCGACAGCGCCGTCGAAGGCCTGGTCGACGGTATCTGGTTCAACCAGGGCCAGGTCTGCTGCGCCGGTTCGCGACTGCTGGTCCAGGAAGGCATCGCCGACGCCCTGATCGCCAAGGTCAAGACGCGGATGAGCCGGCTGCGCGTCGGCAGCCCGCTCGACAAGAACACCGATATCGGCCCGCTGGTCGACGCCACACAGCTCGAGCGCGTCAAGGGCCTGGTCGCCGAAGGTGCCAGGCAGGGCGCCGTCTGCTGGCAGCCGGATGCGGCGCTGCCGTCTTCCGGCTACTACCATCTGCCGACGCTCGCCACAGGTGTTTCGCCGGCTAACATATTGGCGCAAGAAGAGGTGTTCGGCCCTGTTCTGGCGACCATGACCTTCCGCAACACCGAGGAAGCGATCGAGCTTGCCAACAACACGCGCTATGGCCTCGCCGCCTCGGTGTGGAGCGAGAACGTCAACCTTGCCCTGCACGTCGCGCCGCAATTGAAGGCCGGCGTGGTCTGGGTCAACGGCACCAACATGTTCGACGCCGCCTGTGGCTTCGGCGGCTACCGCGAGAGCGGTTTCGGTCGCGAAGGCGGGCGCGAGGGCATGTTCGAATATCTCACGGCGAAGCTGCCGCTCGGCCAGATCATCAAGCCGGCGACGACCTCCGCACAGCCGGTCGAGCAGGCCGACGGCTCGGCAATCGACCGCACGGCTAAGCTGTTCATCGGCGGCAAGCAGGTACGGCCGGACGGCAATTATTCGCTGGCTGTCGCCACCGCCAAGGGCAAGCTTGCCGGCGAGGTTGGGCTCGGCAGCCGCAAGGATATCCGCGATGCCGTCTCTGCCGCCCGCGGTGCCAAGGCCTGGCCGGAGGCGACCGCCTATAACAGGTCCCAGGTGCTCTATTATTTGGCCGAGAATCTTTCCGGCCGTGCCGGCGAGTTCGCCGCCCGTCTCACCGAATTGACCGGCGCTACGCCCAAGGCCGCGCGGGAAGAGGTAGAACAATCCATCGAACGGCTGTTCCTCTATGCCGGCCTAGCCGACAAGTTCGAGGGCCGCGTGCACCAGCCGCCGGCGCGTGCCGTGACGCTGGCGCTTCATGAACCGGTCGGCGTCGTCGGCATCGTCGCCCCCGACAGCTCGCCGCTGCTCGGCCTGATCTCGCTGGTCGCACCGGCGCTGGCCATGGGCAACACCGTGGTCGCGGTGCCTTCGGAGCGCTATCCGCTGCTGGCCACCGATCTCTACCAGGTCATCGAATATTCCGACATTCCCTCAGGCGCCATCAACATCGTCACCGGCCGCAGCTCCGAACTCGCCGGCGTGCTGGCCAAGCATGACGATGTCGACGGGCTCTGGGTGTTCGCCGATGCAGAGACCTGCGCCAAGGCGGAGGCCGAGTCCATCGGCAACCTCAAGCGCGTCTGGAGCGGCAATGGCCGCGGCATCGACTGGGCATCCGACGAAGCCGCCGGCGACGCCTTCCTGCGCCGCGCCGTCGAGGTCAAGAATGTCTGGGTGCCTTACGGCGATTAATGTATGTCGCCCAAAAGTGCGCAGCGGTTTTGGGGCAACGACATATATAAAGGCAAAGAGCCAAAGCGCGTCGCGCGCTTTGATCTCCCCCCGGCGCGGTAGAGATCGTGTTCGGGGTTGACGCATGGACAGATGTTCTTTAACGAGAAAAAACATCTTTATCAGTGAACGATCAACGGCGCAGGCTGCACGATCATGCGCGACTGGCACATGACGCCTTGGCCAGCCGCGGATTAGACCCGGACTATCCCTAGCGGACGAGGAGAACAGTATGGCTGATCTGGCAGGCAAGGTCGTTGTCGTCACGGCAGCGGCGCAAGGCATCGGCAAGGCGAGCGCGCTGGCTTTCGCAAAAGCTGGCGCCACCGTCTACGCCACCGACATCAACGAGGCACTGCTGGCGGAGCTCGCCAAGACGCCGGGGATCAAGACCCGCAAGCTGGACGTACTCAACGACGAAGCCGTCAACGCCGCCTTCGCCGAGATCGGTGTCGTCGACGTGCTGTTCAACTGCGCCGGTTTTGTCCATTCGGGCTCGATCCTTGAGATGAAGGACGGCGACCTCGATTTCGCGCTGAACCTCAATGTTCGCGCCATGATCCGCACCAGCCGGGCCGTGCTGCCCGGCATGCTGGAACGCGGCGACGGATCGATCATCAACATGGCCTCGCTGGCCAGTTCGACCAAGGGCGTGCCCAACCGCTTCGTCTACGGCCTGACCAAGGCCGCCGTCATCGGCCTGACCAAGGCGATCGCCGCCGACTATGTTGGCAAGGGCATACGCTGCAACGCCATTTGCCCCGGCACGGTCGAGAGCCCGTCGCTGCAGGACCGCATGCACGCGCAAGGCGACTACGATGCCGCCCGCGCCGCCTTCATCGCCCGCCAGCCGATGGGCCGGCTTGGCACGCCGGAGGAGATCGCGGATCTCGCCGTCTATCTGGCCGGCGCCACCTATACGTCAGGGCAGGCGTACAATATCGACGGCGGCTGGTCGATCTGACTGCGGAAATCTTGCGCGAGCCGGACGATTTGGCCCTTTCCCGGCGTTTGACAGGGGATCGAAGAGTCTGAAAATCCCGCGCGCCGCTATCTTGCATGGCGATCGCGCTTGTCCGTAGTCAGGTCGATGGGTACGGTCCGCCGGTTCCGCGAAGGCGCAATCGCCTTGGCGGAAAGTTTGCAAAAGGCCACGAGGCCGCAATCAGGAGAAGAATTTAGATGAAACTGCTGCGCTATGGCGAGGTGGGAAGCGAACGTCCCGGCCTGCTCGATGCGGATGGAACGATCCGTGATCTCTCCGCTCACGTTACCGATATCGGCGGCAAGACGCTCGATCCGGCATCGCTGGCGGCACTCGCCAAGCTCGATCCGAAGTCGCTGCCAGCGGTTTCCGGCAGCCCGCGCCTCGGCGCCTGCGTTGCCGGCACCGGCAAGTTCATCTGCATCGGCCTCAACTATTCCGACCATGCCGCCGAAACCGGCGCCACCGTGCCGCCGGAGCCGATCATTTTCATGAAGGCAAGCTCGGCCATTGTCGGGCCGGATGACGACGTGTTGATCCCCCGCGGCTCGGAGAAGACCGACTGGGAAGTCGAACTGGCCGTGATCATCGGCAAAACCGCCAAATATGTCAGCGAGGCCGATGCGCTCGACTATGTTGCCGGCTATAGCGTTGCCCACGACGTCTCCGAACGCGCCTTCCAGGCCGAGCGCCAGGGCCAGTGGACCAAAGGCAAGTCCTGCGACACGTTCGGCCCGACCGGCCCATGGCTGGTGACCAAGGACGAGGTAGCCGACCCGCAGAACCTCAAAATGTGGCTGACCGTCAACGGCAAGACGATGCAGAACGGCTCGACCAAGACCATGGTCTATGGCGTCAAGTATCTGGTTTCCTATCTCAGCCAGTTCATGTCGCTGCACCCCGGCGACATCATCTCCACCGGCACGCCGCCCGGCGTCGGCCTCGGCATGAAGCCGCCGGTGTTCCTGAAGGCAGGCGATGTGGTTGCACTGGGCATCGAAGGGCTGGGCCAGCAAAAGCAGACGTTCAAGGCGGACGTATAGAGGTTGCGCTGCCCCCTCATCCGGCCGCTTCGCGGCCACCTTCTCCCCGCTGGGGAGAAGAAGTGAGCGTCGGCGCTGACAATCTCCTCTCCCCTCGGGGAGAGGTCAGCCGAGCGAAGTGGAGGCTGGGTGAGGGGGCTGCGCCCGCCTACTTTAGCACCTTCCCATCAGCCCCAAACCTATATGTCTTCGCCGGATCCGGCGTCGCATAGAGCGTCGCACCCGGCTCTGCATCATAGACGCCGAAAATGCGCACGGTAATCAGCCCCGCCTTCTCGCAATCGAGATACAGATTGGTGTCGGCGCCGAGGTGCTCGGCGTGCACCACCGTTCCCTTCCAGGCGCCTGACTTCGGATCGACGGTCAAATGTTCCGGCCGCACGCCGATGGTCTTGGCGGTTTCGCCAAGCCTGGCGCCGTCGACGAAATTCATTTTCGGTGAGCCGATGAACCCGGCGACAAACTCATTTTCCGGCGAATTGTAGAGCTCCATCGGGCCACCGATCTGCTCGATTTTCCCTGCGTTGAGCACCACGATCTTGTCGGCCAGCGTCATCGCCTCGACCTGGTCGTGGGTGACGTAGATCATCGTCGCCTTCAGCCGGCGATGCAGCTGCGCGATCTCCAGCCGCGTGTTGACGCGCAGTGCCGCATCGAGGTTCGAAAGCGGCTCGTCGAAGAGAAAAAGCTTTGGCTCGCGCACCACGGCGCGGCCGATGGCGACGCGTTGGCGCTGGCCGCCGGACAGTTCGGCCGGCCGCCTCGCGAGATAGGGCTCCAGCGACAGCATCGAGGAGGCGATGCCAATGCGGCGCTCGATTTCGGCCGCCGGCGTTCCTGCCTGCTTGAGGCCAAGGCCCATATTGTTCTTCACCGTCAGATGCGGGTAGAGCGCATAGGTCTGGAACACCATGGCGATGCCGCGCTTGGCCGGCGGCGTGGCGGAGACGTCCGCGCCGTCGATCACCACACGGCCCGAGGTCGAATCCTCCAGTCCGGCAATGACTCTGAGCAAGGTCGACTTGCCGCAGCCGGACGGGCCGACGAAGACGACGAACTCGCCGTCGTTCACTTCGAGGTTGATGCCCTTCAGCACCTCGACCGGCCCGAAGGCCTTCTTCACGTTCTCAATGTTCAGCGAGCCCACGGCAGTCCTCCAAATTGGAATGTGGGCGCCAGGGCACCCCCTGACGACAATTCTGCGGTCACAATCGCACCGCCTTTCCACTGCGCACGCTCTCGTCGGCTGCAAGGCAGACCGCGAGCGATCTGACCGCGTCGTCCATGTGTTTGGTGAGATCCAGATCCTCGCGGATCGCCTTCAGCATGAAGGCCTGTTCGAGGTCGCAGAGGTCCTGGTGGCCGGGCTCGCCTTCCATCGACAGCATTTCGTCGGCCTTGAGAAACTTGCCGTCCGCGCCGGTCGCGGCGCTGTGCAGGCGAATGGTCGAGGTCTTGGTGTGGGTGTCGATGTCGTCGGACTTCACACCTTCCTTCATGACGATCGACACGCAGCCATTGGGCGAGATGACGTCCTTCACAAAGAACGCCGTTTCCGAAATCATCGGCCCCCAGCCGGCTTCGTACCAGCCGACCGAGCCGTCGTCGAACAGCACCTGCAAATGGCCGTAATTGTACATCGAGGCCGCCACCTCCTCGGTCAGCCGCACGCCCATGCCGCGCACCTCGACCGGCCTGGCGTCGGTGATCTGCAGCATGACGTCGAGATAGTGCACGCCGCAATCGACGATCGGCGACGTCGTCTGCATCAACTGCTTGTGCGTCTCCCAGGTGTGGCCTGAGGATTGCTGGTTGAGGTTCATGCGGAAGACGTAGGGGCCGCCGAGCTTGCGCGCTTCGGCGATCAGCCTGATCCAGGACGGGTGATGGCGCAGGATGTAGCCGATCACCAGCTTCTTGCCATTGGCCTTGGCCGCCGCGACGACGCGCTTGGCATCGGCCACGGTCGTTGCCAGCGGCTTCTCGACGAAGACATGGCAACCGGCTTCGAACGCCCTCACCGCATAGTCGGCATGGCTGTCGGAATAGGTGGCGATGCAAGCGACATCAGGCTTTTCGTCGCGCAGCGCCTCGTCGAAGGAGCGCCTGATGGCATAGCCCGACAGCCCGTCCGGCAACGGCACGTCCGAGCGGTTGATCAGCGCCGCGATCTGGAAGCCCGGATTGCTATGATAGGCCAGCGCATGGCTGCGGCCCATATTGCCGAGGCCGGCGACGACGACGCGAAGAGGTGTTTCAGAGTTCACTTGACGGCTCCGGACGTGATGCCGCGGATCAGCTGCCGCGAGAAGATGACGTAGAGGATCAGCACCGGCATGATCGCCAGCGACAGGGCTGCCAGGATGGCGTTCCAATTGGTGACGAACTGGCCGAGGAACAGCTGCGCGCCGAGCGTCACCGTCTTGGTTTCTTCAGACGGCGCCAGGATCAGCGGGAACCACAGATCGTTCCAGATCGGGATCATGGTGAAAACGGCGACGGTCGCCATCGAGGGCCTGACCAGTGGCAGCACCAGCCGGAAGAAGATGGTGTATTCCGACAGGCCGTCGATGCGGCCGGCATTCTTCAGATCGTCGGACACCTGCTTCATGAATTCCGACAGGATGAAGACGGCAAGCGGCAGGCCCTGCGCGGTGTAGACCAGGATCAGCGCCGTCAGCGTGTTGACCAGCCCGCTCGCCACCATCAGTTGCAGGATGGCGACGGTGCCCAGCCGGATCGGGATCATGATGCCGAGCGCCAGATAAAGCCCCATCAGCGAGTTGCCGCGGAAGCGGTATTCCGACAGCGCGAACGCCGCCATGGCGCCGAACAACAGCACGAAGAACAGCGAGGCGACGGTGACGACGAGGCTGTTCTGGAAATAGTGGATGAAGTCGCCCTGGCCGATCACCGTCGTGTAGCCGATCAGGTCGAAGGTTTTGGGCGTCGGCGGCGTCAGCGGCGCGCCGAAGATGCCCGCGCGCGACTTGAACGAGTTCATGATGACGAGGATCACCGGAAACAGCGCGATCGCCGTGTAGGTCAACAGGATCGCGTGGGCGCCGATGGTGCGGGGCACGGAACGGGTGGCGGTGCTCATTGGGAGGTCTCCTGACGCACACTTCCAAGGAATGGCGCCAAGGCACCCCCCTCTGTCCTGCCGGACATCTCCCCCGCAAGGGGGGAGATCGGATGTCGCGACTGCTTTCGCCAATCACCAACGCAGCAAGATGGCCGGCAAGGCCAACGCTGCCAATCTCCCCCCTTGCGGGGGAGATGGCCGGCAGGCCAGAGGGGGGTGTTCAAGCTCGACATCTCGCCCCTCAGAACTGGTAGCGACGCAGGCGCGTCTGGACGAGGAAGAGGTAGACGCAGACGCCGCCGAGGATGATCAGGAACATCATCGTGGCAATCGCCGCGCCCATATTGGGGTCGCCGGTCTGCAGCTGGAAGCCGAAGAAGGCGCGGTAGAGGAAGGTGCCGAGAATGTCGGTCGAATAGTTCGGCCCGGCGAGCGCGCCTTGCGCGGTGTAGATCAGGTCGAAGGCGTTGAAATTGCCGACGAAGGTGAGGATCGAGATAATGCCGATCGACGGCAGGATCAGCGGCAGCTTGATCTTCCAGAACTGTGAAAGGCCGGTAATCCCATCGCATTCGGCGGCCTCGATCACCTCTTCGGGGATCGACAGCAGGGCGGCATAGATCAGCATCATCGGGATGCCGACGAACTGCCACACCGAGATCAGGCTGAGTGCGGTCAGTGCATATTGCTCCTTGCCGAGCCACGGCGTGAACAGGCCTTTGAGGCCGACGAGATCCATCAGATGCGGCGCCACGCCCCACAGCGGCGACAAGATCAGCTTCCAGGCGAAACCGACGATGACGAAGGACAGGATGGTCGGAACGAAGATCGCGGTGCGGTAGAAGGCCGCGAATCTGAGTTTCGGGCTGGACAGAAGCGCCGCCAGCATGACGCCGATCGGGTTTTGCACGATCATGTGGATGATGAAGAACCAGGTGTTGTTCCTGAGCGCGTTCCAGAAACCCACCGACCAGTTGGGGTCGCCGAACAGGGTGCGGAAGTTTTGCAGCCCAACGAAGACCTGGTGCTGCTCGATGTTGCGGAACAGCGACAGCTGCAGCGTGCCGGCGAGCGGCAGGATCATGATCGCCGTGTAGACAAGCACGGCCGGCGCCAAGAAGATGACGATGTGCCAGCGGAACGGTCTTTTCGGTCTGATATCTGCGGCCATGAGTTCGGTCCCCGCCGTCTTTCGGTTCCAAAGGGTATCGATCTAGATGATGCCTCGATGCACGGCCCGAACACTCTTGCCCGATGCGGCAAGAACAAAGGCCTGCGACTGATCAGCTAGCCTTCCCCACAACAGTGAGGGTAAGGCCGGGAGGCGGTGCCGACAATCGCAATCTGAATAGGTGCACTGTGAATGAGGTGGTCCGGAACCGGCCAGGCGTGCGCCCGGCCGGCTCCGTTGCCTGAGCTCTTACTTCGCCGGCTTGTACCAGCTGTCGAGGCCGGTCTGCAGCTTCTTGGCGGCAGCTTCCGGCGTATCGGTGCCGTTGATGACGTTGGCCGATTCGACCCAGGTCTCGTTCTCGAGGTTCGGCGTGCCGCGCGACAGGATCTGGTAGGTCGAACGGATCGTCGGCTTGCACTTGGCGCGCCAGGAGACGAATTCCTGCGCCAGCGGGTCTGCCATCTTCACCGGCGAGGAGTTCAGGCTGAAGAAGCCCGGCAGCGCGTTGGCGTAGATGGTGGCGAAATCCGGCGAAGCGACCCAGGACAGGAAGGTCTTGGCCGCATCGGCATTCTTCGAAGCCGCATTGAGGCCCATGCCGATATCGGTATGGTCGGAGATGTAGCAGGTGTCGCCGGCCTTCTCGACCGGCGGCGGGAAGGCGCCCATCTTGAACTGCGCCTGGGTGTTGAACAGGCCGATTTCCCACGAGCCGGCCGGATAGATGGCTGCGCGGCCGAGCGTGAACAGGTTCTGGCTATCCGGATAGGTCTGCGCCTCGAAGCCATCGCCGAGATAAGGCTTCCACTTGGCCAGTTCCTCATAGGGCGCGACCCAGTCCTTGTCGGTCAGCTTCTGCTCGCCCTTGATCAGCGCCGCGCGGCCGTCCTCGCCCTTCCAGTAGTTGGGGCCGATGTTCTGGTAGCCCATGGTCGCGGCTTCCCAGAGATCCTTGGTGCCCATCGCCATCGGGATGTAGGTGCCGTCGGCCTTGATCTTGTCGAGCGCGGCGAAGAACTCGTCGCGGGTCTCCGGCACCTTGATGCCGAGCTTGTCGAAGGCGTCCTTGTTGTAGATGAAGCCGTGGATGACCGAGGCCATCGGCACGCAGAAGCTCGCCTTGCCGTCGTCGGTCTGCCAGGCGGATTTGGCGACGGGTGAGAAGTTCTCCATGCCGGGTAATGCCGAGAGGTCGGCAAGGTTGCCCTTCTTGAACAGCTCGAGCGACTTGTCGAATGGGCGGCAGGTGATCAGGTCGCCCGCCGAACCGGCGGCGAGCTTGGCGCCCAGCGCCGCGTCATATTCGGTCGGAGCCGACGGCGCGAACACCACCTTGATGCCCGGGTTCTTGGCTTCGAAGGCCGGGATCAGCTTGTCCTTCCAGATGGCAAGGTCGTCACCGCGCCAGCTTTCGATGTTGAGCGTTACGTCTGCGGCAGAAGCAACCCCGGCCGAGCCGAGAATGCTGGTGCCCAAAAGCAGTGCCGTCAGTAGTTTCGTTGTCATGCTCAGTCTCCCTGTTGACCTTTTTCAGGTTCGGTTTTGATGAGAACGGAGGCAGTGCGCCCTTTGCTCCCCTCTATCGCGGAAAGGGCCGGCCGCAGCTTCTGGCCGGCCTCTTCCAGTATCTTCTGCGCCGCGTCAGTGCTGTCGGCGCCGGCGGCGAGCAGAATGGCGGTCTTGACCGCGCCGCCGCTCTTCTCGAGCAGGCGGGCCGCCTCGTCCGTGTCGCGCCCGCTGACGGCGGCGACGATGCGCGCCGCGCGGTCGCGCAGCTTGATGTTGTCGGCCATGAGATTGACCATGTAGCCGTCATGCACATGGCCGAGATGGATTGCGGTCAGCGTCGACAGCATGTTGAGCGCGATCTTCTGGGCGGTGCCGGCGCCCATGCGCGTGGAGCCGGCGATCAGCTCCGGCGGCGTTTCGAGCAGGATAGCGGTTTGCGCCTGGCGCAGCAGAGCCGAGTTCCGGTTGTTGGCGATGCCGATGGTGGCAGCCCCACGGCGGGCAGCCTCCTCGATGGCCCGCACCGCATAGGGGGTCGTGCCACTGGCGGAAATGGCGATCAGGCAGTCGCCCTTGCCGAGGCCTGCCTCGGCAACCGCTGCCGCAGCCTCCTCGGTATCGTCTTCCGGCCCTCCGGCCAGCGTGCGGAAAGCGTCGTCGCCGCCGGCGATCAGGATGGCGATGCGGTCGCGGTGAATGCCGAAGGTGCCCGGCAACTCCAGTGCATCGGCCAGTGCCATCAGGCCTGAGCTGCCGGCTGCGGCGTAGGCGAGCTTGCCGCCGCTCTTCAGCCTGCCGGCAATGATCTCGGCGGCCCTGGCGATGGATGGAATGGCGTGGCGCACGACCTTGGCGGCTTCGATCTGCGCATCGGCCAAATAGGAAAGGACGGTGTCCGGAGCCTGGATATCCAGCCCCTCGGCATTTTTGTGAAGCGCTTCGGTGCGCGTTTCGGCCATCCCGGTTCCTCCAATACCAGAACAATACCAAAAAAATACCACTTGTCCACACGCATTAACGAATTCGCTGGTCGGAAATCGCTGAATCGACGAAATACGCAGATTTTTCAATAAAATACGGCTTAATCTTTTTGAAACGGAAATTAACCCTTGGCTATTGGTATTTTATTGGTATTATCCGCTTGGAGGAGAAATCACGTGAATTTCGTGCTCGGAATCGATGGCGGCGGCACCAGCTGCAGGGCCGCCCTGGCAACGGCGGACGGCATGGTGATCGGCCGCGCCAAAAGCGGCGCCGCCAACATCCGCACCGACCTGACCGGCGCCCGCTTGAACATCGTCGAGGCCGCGCGGCAGGCGTTCCTCGCCGCCGGGCAGGATGCGGAATTGATCCCGCGAACACCCGCAATTCTCGGCCTTGCCGGCGCCAATGTCGGCACCTACCGGCAGCAGCTCGAAGCGATCCTGCCGTTCAGCATCAGCCGCGTCGAGACCGACGCCGAGATCGCACTGGAAGGCGCCGTCGGCTCCGGTGACGGCGCCATGGCGATCCTCGGCACCGGCACCGCCTATATGGCGCGCAGACAAGGCAAATCGCGCGCCATCGGCGGCTGGGGCTTCCAGGTTGGCGACCAGGGCAGCGGCGCCCGCATCGGCCGCGACCTGCTCGAACAGACACTGCTTGCCTATGACGGCGTTCGCGCCGGTTCGCCGCTGACGCAAAGCATGCTGGCGGTTTTCCGCAACAACCCGGAGGACGTGGTCGAATTCACCACCAACGCCAAGCCAGGCGATTTCGGCGGCTTCGCACCCAAGGTGTTCGAGCATGCCGAGAAGGGCGACAGCGTCGCCAACTGGATCCTCGACAGGGTGGTCGCCGACGTCGAGGCCTCGCTCGGCGCACTCGACCTCGCGGACGACGCGCCGCTGTGCCTGCTCGGCGGGCTGGCGCCGCTCTACGCGCCCCGCCTGTCTGCCCGCTACCGGGCGCTGCTGAAGCCGCCGCTCGACGACGCACTGGGCGGCGCGGTGCAGATGGCGGTTCGCCTTTTCGCCGGGCACGCGGAGGCAACTCGATGAGCGAGGCCGCCGACCAGATCTTCGCCACGCTGAAACATCAGGCGCAGAGCGGCGCGCCGCTCTATCTGCAGCTTCGCAAGAGCATCGAGGACGCGGTCAATCGCGGCCTGATCGGACCGGGCGACGCGCTGCCCTCCGAGCGTGACATCGCCACCAAGGCCGACATTTCGCGTGTCACCGTGCGCAAGGCGGTGCAGGACCTGGTCAAGGGCGGCATCCTGGTCCAGCGCCACGGTTCCGGCACCTTCGTGGCGCCACGCATGGAGCGCGTCGAACAGTCGCTGTCGCGGCTGACCTCGTTTACCGAGGACATGGCACGGCGCGGCATGGCGGTGCGTTCGGCCTGGCTCGACCGCGGCCTTTACGCGCCCTCGCCCGACGAGATGATGGTGCTTGGCCTGTCGTCGAACGAACTCGTGGCGCGTGTAGCGCGCCTGCGCATCGCCAACGACACGCCGCTGGCGATCGAGCGCGCCTCGCTCTCGGCCAGCGTGTTGCCCGACCCGGCTGATATAGGCTCCTCGCTCTATGCGGCGCTGGAATTGACCGGCAACCGGCCGGTGCGGGCGGTGCAGCGCATTTCCGCCGCCAATCTCGGCGACAGCGACGCGCGCCTGCTCGAAGTGCCGCCAGGCATCGCCGGCCTGCACATCGAACGCATTTCCTATCTGGCGAGCGGCAAGGTGATCGAATTCACCCGCTCCATCTACCGGGGCGACGCCTATGATTTCGTCGCCGAATTGCGGCTGACAGGGCCGAGCGAAGAGGGCCGACCATGACGACAGAAGCAACCCATATGCGGCGCGAGATCGAGGAGGTCCCGCAAGCGGTCGCCCGCCTGCTCGACGGCTCCGGCGCCGTGCTGACCGAGGCCGGGCGCGGCATCCGCGAACGCGACCCGCAGTTTGTCGTCACCGTGGCACGCGGCTCCTCCGACCATGCCGCCACCTTCATGAAATATGCTGTCGAACTGACCGCCGGCCTCGCCGTCGCATCGGTCGGACCGTCCATCGCCTCGATCTATGGCCGCAAGCTCAGGCTGGCCGGCTCGGCCTGCCTGGCGATCTCGCAGTCGGGCAAGAGCCCCGACATCGTCGCCATGGCCGAGACAGCACGGGCGGGGGGGGCGCTGACCGTCGCCATCACCAACACCGCCGATTCGCCGCTGGCGCGTGCTTCGGACTATGCGATCGATATCCTGGCCGGCCCCGAGCGCAGCGTGGCGGCCACCAAGACCTTCATCAATTCGGCCGTCGCCGGCCTCGCTCTGATGGCGCACGCCACCGGTGACGATGCGCTGTTGGCCGCACTTGCCCGCCTGCCGGAGCATTTCGGCAAGGCGATCGCCTGCGACTGGATGAGCGTGCTGTCTGAGACGATCGAGAAGCAGAAATCGCTGTTCATCCTCGGCCGCGGACCGTCGGCGGCGATGGCCAATGAGGCGGCGCTGAAATTCAAGGAAACCTGCGGCATGCATGCCGAGGCCTATAGTGCGGCCGAAGTCATGCATGGCCCGCTGGCGCTGATCGGCCCCGACTTTCCGGTGCTGGCGCTGGCCGCGCGCGATGCGTCCGAACCGTCCATCGCCGAGGCCGCCGACAGCCTGGCGGCCAAGGGAGCGCCGGTGTTCGTCACCTCGGCACTTGCCCAGCGCGCCGTGCGCCTGCCTCATGTCGCCACCGGCCATCCCCTGACCGACCCGCTGACGCTGATTGTGTCCTTCTACATGTTCGTCGAGGCCTTTGCCCGCCACCGCGGTCTTGATCCGGATACGCCGCGCAATCTTCGCAAGGTGACGGAGACAGTATGAACGATCGCTTTGCCCTGACTGGTGCCCGGATTTACGACGGGGACGACTGGCATGAAGGCCACGCGCTCGTCGTGCGCGACGGCCTCGTCGAGGCTATTTTGCCCGCCGGCGCCATCCCCTCGGATATCCGCGTCGTCGAGACTGGCGGTGGCGTGCTGGCGCCGGGCTTCGTCGACCTGCAGGTCAATGGCGGTGGCGGCGTCATGCTCAACGACCATCCCGATGTCGCCTCGATCGAAACCATCTGCAAGGCGCATGCGCCCTTCGGCACGACGGCGCTGCTTGTGACGCTGATCACCGACACGCCCGGCGTCACCGCCGCCGCCGTCGCCGCCGGCGAAGCAGCGGCGCTGCGGAAGGTGCCGGGCTTCCTCGGCCTGCATCTCGAAGGCCCGCATCTGTCGATCGCGCGCAAGGGCGCGCATGATCCGGCGCTGATCCGGCCGATGACGGACGCCGACCAGGCGATGCTGATCGCGGCGCGGCAAAAGCTGCCGGTGCTGCTCACCACCATAGCGCCGGAATCCGTCGAACCGGCGCGTGTCTCGGCACTCGCCAAGGCCGGCATCGTCGTCAGCCTTGGCCATTCCGACACCGGCTACGCCACCGCCAGTACCTTTGCCGAGGCCGGCGCCTCGATGGTCACCCATCTGTTCAACGCGATGAGCCAGATCGGCAATCGCGAGCCCGGGCTGGTGGGCGCGGCCATCGACATCGGCGCGTTGTCGGCCGGTCTCATCGCCGACGGCATCCATGTCGATCCCGCCACCATCAAGATCGCGCTGCGCGCCAAGCAAAGTCCCGGCAAGATCGTGCTTGTCAGCGACGCCATGGCGACGATCGGCACCGACATGACCTCGTTCACGCTGAACGGCCGCACCATATACCGCAGGGACGGCAGCCTGCGGCTTGCCGACGGTACACTGGCGGGCGCCGATCTCGACATGATCTCTGCCGTGCGTTTCATCCACCGCGTAGTCGGGGCCGAGCTTTCCGAGGCCTTGCGCATGGCCTCGCTCTATCCGGCGCAGGCGATCGGCCAGTCGCACCGGCTCGGCCGCTTCGCCAACGGCACGGCGGCGGATATCGTTTCGCTGTCTGATAATCTCGACATGAAGGGTGTCTGGATCGGCGGCGAAAAGGTTTTTGCGGCCGGTTCCGCCACTGCGTTGATTTCAGGTTCAAGTCGGCTGACGTCATGAAACCTTTTGATTTTGAGGTCGTTGTCGGAGCGTATGTCCGAGGCGAAACCCAAATTGAAACAGGCCGACGGCATCAAACCGCGCGGTGCCTTGAAGCCGCGACAGCAAGCGCCGCGTGACCAGAGGCCACGCCACGAGGAGCTGCGCGAAAAAAAGCCGTCGGCCGCCGAAGCTGCCCCCGAGGTCGACGGCCAGCCGGGACCGCCACCGGAGGCTGTCGAGCCCGATCCGCAACTGACGCCCGAAGAGGCCGAGCAGGCGCGCAAGAAATATCTGCTGCGGCGTTTCTGGATCAGCGCGCGCGGTTACTGGAGCCGGCGCGGCGACCGGCTCGCTTGGCCATTGACGATAGGGGTGCTGCTGCTGATCTGCATCAATATCGGCTTCCAGTATGGCATCAATGTTTGGAACCGCTCGATGTTCGATGCCCTCGAGCAGCGCAACGCCCGCAGCGTCTATTTCCTCAGCGCCGTCTTCGTGCCGCTGGTGATCTGCAGCGGCAGCCTTGTCGTCGCGCAGGTCTACCTGCGCATGACGATCCAGCGCCGCTGGCGTTCCTGGCTGACCACTGCGGTCATTGCGCGCTGGCTGGCAAGCGGTCGCTACTACCAACTGAACCTCGTCGGCGGCGACCACCAGAACCCCGAGGCCCGCATGACCGAGGATTTGCGGATCGCCACCGAGTCGCCGGTCGATTTCATCGCCGGCGTTCTCAACGCGTTCCTGTCGGCCTCGACCTTCATCGTCGTGCTGTGGACCATCGGCGGCGCGCTCACCCTGCCGATCGGCGGCGAGAGCATTACCATTCCCGGCTTCCTGGTCATCACCGCGATGATCTATGCCGCCATCACCTCGACCTCGATGGTGGTCATCGGCCGCAATTTCGTCCAGCTCTCCGAGCGGAAGAACCAGGCGGAGGCCGAATTGCGCTACACGCTGACGCGCGTGCGCGAAAACGGCGAGAGCATCGCCTTGCTGGGCGGCGAGGAGGAGGAGCGCAGCGGCATCGACAGGAATTTCGGCCATGTGCTGAGGCAATGGGCGCTGCTGACAGGCCAGCACATGCGCACGGCGGCGGTGTCGCAGGGATCGAGCCTGTTTGCGCCGGTCGTGCCGATCCTGCTGTGCGCGCCAAAATTCCTCGAAGGCTCAATGACGCTTGGCGAGGTGATGCAGGCAGCGTCTGCCTTTGGTATCGTGCAAGGCGCGTTCGGATGGCTGGTCGACAACTACCCGCGTCTTGCCGACTGGAACGCCTCCGCGCGGCGCATAGCTTCGCTGATGATGTCGCTCGACGGGCTCGAGCGTGCGGAGCAAAGCGACGCGCTCGGACGCATCCAGCACGGCGAAACCGATGACGGTGCGATGCTCAGCCTCGACAATCTCTCCGTCACGCTCGACGACGGCACCGCCGTGGTCAAGGAGACCGAGGTTGCAATCGAACCCGGTGAGCGGGTGCTGGTGGCCGGCGAATCCGGCTCAGGCAAGTCGACGCTGGTGCGGGCCGTCGCGGGCCTATGGCCGTGGGGCGGCGGCGGCGTCAATTTCCACGCCGGCAGGCGTCTGTTCATGCTGCCGCAACGCCCCTACATCCCCTCGGGCACGCTTCGCCGCGCGGTCGCCTATCCCGCAGCGGCGGACAAGTGGACGATCAAACAGATCAAGGCCGCCCTCGACAAGGTCGGCCTTGCCTATCTTGCCGAAAGGATCAAGGAAGAAGCGCCATGGGACCAGACGCTGTCGGGCGGCGAAAAGCAGCGCCTCGCCTTCGCGCGCCTGCTGCTGCACCGCCCCGATATCGTCGTGCTGGATGAAGCAACCTCGGCGCTCGACGAGAAGAGCCAGGACACCATGATGGCGACGGTGATCCGCGAATTGCCTGATGTCACCATCATCAGCGTGGCGCACCGGGCCGAGCTGGAAGCCTTCCACAGCCGCAAGATCACCCTCGAACGGCGCGAGGGCGGCGCCAAGCTTGTCAGCGACATCAATCTCGCCCCACGCAAGCGCAACCTGCTGAAGCGCGCCTTGTGGGGTTCCGGCAGCCGGGCCGAAAGGCCGCGCAAGGAGTAAGGCGCCCCTGCCCCAGCGCAACTATGATGCGTATATGTCCTTGTAGGTATCGCGCAGCAGGTTCTTCTGTACCTTGCCCATGGTGTTGCGCGGCAGTTCATCGACGAAGATCACCCGCTTCGGGTGCTTGTATTTCGCCACCCGCCCGGCGATGGCGCCGAGAATTTCGGCACCGGTGATCGGCGATGACGGCGCACGCACGACGACGGCGGTGACGCCTTCGCCGAAATCCGGATGGGCAACGCCGATGACGGCGCTTTCGCTAACCCCGTCGAGCGCGTCGATCTCGCTTTCGAGTTCCTTCGGATAGATGTTGTAGCCGCCCGATATGATCAGGTCCTTGCCGCGGCCGACGATGTGGACGTAGCCGTCGGCGTCGATCATACCGAGATCGCCGGTGATGAAAAAACCGTCGGCGCGGAATTCCGCCCTGGTCTTCTCCGGCATGCGCCAATAGCCGCCGAAGACGTTTGGACCCTTCACCTCGATCATGCCGACCTCGTTTTGCACAAGCGCTGCGCCGCTGTCTGGATCGGCGATGCGGAGCTTCACGCCGGGCAAGGGGAAACCGACGGTACCGGCGCGCCGCTCGCCATCATAGGGGTTCGAGGTGTTCATGTTGGTCTCGGTCATGCCGTAGCGTTCGAGGATCGCGTGGCCGGTGCGCTCGCGCCAGGCCTTGTGCGTCTCTGCCAGCAGCGGCGCCGAACCGGAAATGAACACACGGATGTTTTTTGCCGCCTCATGGTCCAGCCCATCCTGCTGCAACAGGCGAACGTAGAAGGTCGGCACGCCCATCAGGGCCGTGGCACGCGGCATCAGCGAGACGATGCGGGCCGGATCGAACTTCTGCTCGAACAGCATCGAGGCGCCGGCCATCAGGACGACATTGGTGGCGACGAACAGGCCGTGCGTGTGGAAGATCGGCAATGCGTGGATCAGCACGTCGTCTCCAGTGAAATGCCAGTGCTCGACCAGCACGCGCGCGTTCGAAGCAAGATTCTCGTGGCTGAGCATGGCGCCTTTCGAACGGCCGGTGGTTCCCGACGTGTAGAGGATTGCCGCAAGGTCATCCCGCCCGCGCGCCACGTCACGAAAATCCGTCGGCAGCCGCGAGGCCTGATCGGTCAGCGATCCCCGGCCGTCGCGGCCGAGCGTGACGGTGACGGCGCCCGTCTTTTCCGCCAGCGCGCCGATGTCGGCCGCTCTTGCCGGGTCGCAGACGACCAGGCGTGGTTCCGCGTCGCCGAAGAAATACTCCAGCTCGGCCAATGTGTAGGCGGTATTGAGCGGCAGGAAGACGGCGCCGGCTCGCAGGCAGGCGAGATAGAGCATGATCGCTTCCGGGCTCTTCTCGACCTGCACGGCAATGCGGTCACCGGGTTCGACATCCAGTTGCAGTAGCGCATGCGCAAGCTGCGCCGAGCGGGCCAGCATATCGCCATAGGTGAGCAAGCGGCCATCATCGGTTTCCATCAGCAAGCGCGCTGGCGCCGGCATCCGGGACCGGAACGCATCGAACAGATGATTGCTCATGAAGACTTCCCTGGGTGCGGCGGCGCTGGGCATGCGCCTGTCGCGGCATGCCTCGGCGGCGAGAGTTCGCGGTTCTTGGCCGCGCCGTCAAGTCCGCCGGCAGCGGTTCACGCCAGCCGCTCTCCACGCAGGCTGAGCGCAAGAAACGAGCGCAAGAGACCCGCCAGGAAACGACTGCTATCGCCGAGCGCGTTTGCCGGCGAGTTCCTTCGTTTCGTCGTCCTGCTCGAAGCGTTTCATGCACATGGCGGCAGTCAACCGGTAGTGGTTGAGCAGTGCCTCGACGGCGCCGTCGGCATTGCCGTCCAGGGCACATTCGGCGATCAGGCGATGCTCGCCGAAATCGTCGCGCTGGACGCCTTCGCCATCATTGGCCATTTGCCGGTAGCGATAGGCGTGATCGGAGAGCTGGTCGCAAAACCCCACCAGCCATTGCGACCGGCAGGCCGAAATCAGCACCCTGTGAAAGATGCGATGCAGCCTCTCCCAATCGGGATTGAGCGAGACGAGGTTCTGCGGCGAAAAACGTGACGCACGGCCCAGGCGATGCAGCGCCAGCACGAGTTGTTCTTCCCATTCGGCGGTGCGGTGGACGATGGATTCGCGAAGCGCCCGCTCCTCGAGCCAGCAGCGGGTGCGCGTCAGCTCTTCGAGTTCCGGCGCACTGACCGGCATGATGAAGAAGCCGCGCTGGTCGTGCCGGCCGAGAAGTCCTTCCGAGGCGAGGCGATTGAGAGCCTCGCGGACAGGTGAGGCGCCGGCCCCATATTTGGAGACCACCCATTCGACCCGCAGTTTGCTCTCGGTTTCAAGGACACCGCCGAGAAGATCGTCCCGCAATTGCTGATAGACCGTAGTGGCAAGCGTGCTCTTCGGTCCCGCAGCGTCGTCGTTCAGATTGGCAGCTCCGTATGTCATAGCGACTCCTTGTCCCCAGGACTTGTCCTGGGCGATTCGAGTCTGAAAGCATTCGCCTTCTCGTACTTGTACCATACAGTGCGAGCATTCGCCTGCTCAAGCAGAAGATCACGTTATTGTACTTTAGCACGAAGGAATATGCGGCATTCCGGAGCTCAATGCTGTAATTCCGCGCATTTTCACAACCTGTGGAAACTTAACATGTTTTGTATGCACGCAGGAGAATCTGTCTTTCTGTTCTTTTGTATGCGCGCGAGATCAACTGTCTGCTTTGGGCATAGGCCGGCGGACCTTGAGACCGAATCAGGCAACCGCTCAGCCCGATGCCGTTGCGCATCAGATCTTCACAAGCCCCGCCCGGGACCAGAACCTTAGCCGGCATGTCGGGCCGACCGCGGGAACACCGCCGGTCAGCCGGCTGCGTTGTCGGCTGCCGTCCTGATCGCCTGGATGTTCTGACGATAAGCCTCGACGCTGCCGCCCTTGAAGATGGCGGCGCCCGCCACCAGCACGTCGGCGCCGGCAGCGGTGACCAGCGGCGCGGTTTCGGCTGAAACACCGCCGTCGATCTCGATGCGGATCGGCCGGCCGCCGATCAGGGCCTTGACCCGCTTCACCTTGTCGACAACCGCCGGGATGAAGGCCTGGCCGCCGAAGCCCGGATTGACGGTCATGATCAGGATCAGGTCGAGCCGGTCGAGCACATATTCGACCACGCTTTCCGGCGTCGCCGGATTGAGCGACACACCGGCCTTCTTGCCAAGGTTCCTGATGGTCTGCAGCGAGCGGTCAAGATGCGGGCCGGCCTCGGCATGGACGGTCAAACCGTCGCAGCCCGCCTCGGCAAAAGCGGCCAGATAGGGGTCGGCCGGGGCAATCATCAGATGGCAGTCGAAGAAGGCCTTGGTGCGGTTGCGGATCGCCTTGATCACCGGCGGGCCAAAGGTGATGTTGGGCACGAAATGCCCGTCCATAACATCAAGATGGATCCAGTCGGCGCCGGCCGCCGCCACCGCTTCGACCTCATCGCCGAGTTTGGAAAAATCCGACGCCAGCACCGATGGTGCAATCAGGGTCTTTCTGCTCATGGGTGCGGCCTTTCCGAGTGTCCTTCTCGTTCGGCCACCCTATCGACTGCCTAATGTGCCACAGCCGACTTGTCGAGGGTGCAGGCGCGGGCACCGCGCAGGCTGACGTGCCAGCATCCCCGATCACGTGCGGCCAATTCCCGCTTGCCCCCACAGCTACGAAGAAAAACCCGCCGAATTGCTCCGGCGGGTTTCTGGTCTCGTGTCGAGCAGTGGTTATTGCTGCTGGAGTTTCAGGATTCTGTCTGGAACCGGATCCTGTTGCTGTTCGACCTGCGGCCTGCGCCGTGGCAATACCTGCTGCAGCAGCAGGCCGGGGTTGAGCTCCAGCGACGGTTGTCCGCGGACGGGCCGGCAGTTCGGATAGCGCCCGATCGTGCCTTCCGGGCAGCGCCGCCTGATGATCGGCTGGCATTGGCCATTGATCATCTGCGAGCCCGGTGCGCATTCCACCTCCTGTCTGGGCTTGCGGCATGCGCCGTTGATCACCTGCGTCCCACGCGGGCAGACACACTCGCCGCGCTTGTTGTGGACCTGGCCGCGTATGTCGCATTGCTCCTGCGTCGGCTGCTTGCGCCGGCAGGCATTGCCCCGCACCTCGGTACCCCTCGGGCAGACACAAATGCCGTTGGCGTCGTGGACCTGACCACGGATCGTGCACTGCTCAGGCTTTGGCCGGATCGGACGGCACGCGCCGTTTCTGACCTCGGTACCCCTTGGGCAGGCACAATCGCCATCCGCGTCGTGGATCTGACCACGGATGATGCACTGCTCAG